>JAFUHD010000090.1 GCA_017469025.1 Clostridia bacterium | reverse complement strand
TTCCTCTATCAGCGGGCAGATACGGATTCCAGCCTCCGTAAGTGCCTTCCGGATGGATGCGACAAAACAGACAGCCTCCCGGGTGTCTCCATGAACACAGATAGAATCCGCACGAATCGGAACCAGTTCGCCTTCCACACTTTCGACAACACCGTCACGCACCATCCGTATTGTCCTGGCAATGACAACTTCAGGATCATGCAGAACTGAACCCGGTTCCCTCCGGGACACCAGAGAGCCATCCGAGTGGTAGGCACGGTCTGCAAATACTTCACCTGCCGTCCGGAGTCCGGCATGCTCTGCCGCTTCAAGCATTTTACTGCCGGAGAGCCCCAAAAAGACGGCATCCGGTGCAATCTTACGGATTCCCTCACAGATTGCAAGCGACAGTTCATATGATTTTGCTGCCGTGTTGTAAAGTGCACCATGAAGTTTGACATGCTGAAGCGGCATATCATATGCCTTCAGAAACGCCTGTATTGCCCCCACCTGGTACAGCACATCATTTTTTGTTTCCTCAGGGGTAAGTGCCATGTTTCTGCGTCCAAAGCCCTGCAGGTCCGGATAGCCCGGATGTGCACCGACCCGGACATGCTTCTCCCTGCACAGCCGGATGGTCCTGTCCATCACCATTGGATCGCCTGCGTGGAAGCCGCACGCCACATTTGCAGATGTCACATGGTCCAGAATGTCCTCATCCATTCCAATGCGGTAAGTGCCGAAGCTCTCACCCAGATCTGAATTCAAATCCACTTTTCCCATATCATCATATCCTTTCTGAGCCGGTCCACCGACTCCATGCAGGCCATATAGCAGACAAGCGCATTTTCCTCACTGACAGATTCAAACCGGATATGTTCCCCTGGTTTCATCTGTGCCAGAACAGGCAGATCCGTTGGAATGACGGCAGCTATCTTTGCATATCCGCCGGTTGTCTGATGATCCGCTGTCATAATGATGGGCAGTCCCCCGGTCGCGACCTGAATACTTCCGTTCATAATACCATCCGACAGGATGTCAGTTCCGCCATCCGACTCGATCTTCGGACCTTCAAGACGCAGTCCCATACGGTTGCTGTCCATGGAAATGGTATATGTGCCGCTCAGAAAAGTTGCAATTCCCAGTTCCGTAAAACGTTCTTTTTGCGGTCCGAGCGTCACATGAATCACCTGAGACGGTGCATGCGTCCACGGATGAGCCGGCAGGCTTGCATGCGCGGCACGCCACCTGAGGAACGCGCCCTGCAGGCTGTTTCCTGTTTTTCCGATTTTCAGTCTGTCTCCGGCTTTCAAGCGACGGCCTTCAAGTCCGCCTATCCGGCTTTTCATATCCGTCGACCGGCTTCCCAGCACCTCAGGTACGCTGATGCCGCCCCGGAAAGCCAGATATGCGCGGAATCCATCTATGGCCGTCATATCCAGTGTATCGCCGTCTCCAAGCAGCAGGGGTTTTCCCGGTTCAACATGGTTCCCATTCACTGCAAGCCCTGCATTTGGACTTGCAGCAGCAATCACCCGTCCATGGATCCTGACCCCCGGCCCCAGTGCCGTGCATTCTAGAGCTGCTGCCGTCCGGCTGTTTCCCACAAGGCTGTTGGCGATCTCAAACGAAAGGACATCCATTGCGCCGCATTCCGGATATCCCTCATGTGCATGGCCGGTTCTGCCCAGGTCCTGCACTGTCGTCAGTATGCCTGGCCGGATTATCTCAATGCCTGTCAAATGCTCACCTTCTTCATATCTGTCAGCCGTCCGACCTGTTTCAGACCGGAACAAACCGGATCAGGTCCCCTGCCTGATACAGCGGCGGCTTTGAAGGATCAAACAGCGTTATCTTTGTTCTGCCGATCAGCTGCCATCCCCCTGGCGAATCCATTGGGTAGATTCCCGTCTGTTGTCCGCCTATGCCGACACTTCCTGCCGAAATGCGTGTACGCGGCGAAGACAGGCGCGGCGTAAACAGTCTCTCATCCAGACCACCAAGATAAGGAAATCCCGGGAGAAACCCGATCATGTAAATCCGGTAAGCCTTGCCGCTGTGAATCCGGACCACTTCCTGTTCACTCAGGCAGGCATGTTCTGCGACGAAAGAGAGATCCGGTCCGTCTTCTCCACCATAATGAACGGGAATTTCCACGATCTTCGGCTCTTTCGCCTGCCCGGCGGCATCCAGCTTTTTTTCCGCCTCTTTCAAAAAGTCGCACAGCGTTTCATAACGCATCCGGCGCGGGTCAAACCGGATCATCAGTGAACAGTATGCCGGAACTCTTTCAAGAATGCCTGGCAGCCCCGACTGATCAACTGCCGCTGTCAGCGCTGCCACTTTCTTCCCCGTTTCCTCGTCAATCCGCGATTCAAACTGACAGAGAACTCCGGTAATCCCATAACGAATAATGGTCATTTGTTTTCCCTTTCCACACCCTTTGAAGGCAGCATATGCCGTGAACTAAGCCAGTGATAAAACAGACAACGGAGCTGCGTGTTTCCCATCCTGAAAATGCCTACGAACATACTGCCCAGATACCTGGTATCTGCCTGACAAAAAGCAGGAAACAGGATACGGGATTCCCTGAGGGGCGAGTGTTAAGTTTACGGTCAGCAAATGATACCACGGAAACAGCCAAAAAAGAAAGAACATTTACAGCCAATCCATGCCTGTAAATGTTCTGTTTTCACATTACGCGCAGCGTCTGCTGATCCCTGAATCTTCCGGATGTATCATATCAGTCCATTTCCAGGGATTCCCATTCCGCTTCTCCGTCACTAAGACCTGCAGCACACGCCCGGATCCGTACATTTCGAGGACCGGTTCTGCGCACAACCGCGGAAACAGCGCCATGCCAGGCAGGCATTTGCCGGGAACTGTAAGGCGTGGTTTCCATCAGGTTACAATTATCTGTGGCAAGGATCTCTGCATCGCCCTGTACGTCAAAGGAGACAGGCCGCGTATCCCGGATACATGGATGACCCTCTGCATCCACAATCTGTGCCCTCAGCAGCATTTCTTCTCCCGGCTTTACAATTCTGTCAGACATGGAAGTCACCTCAAGTGCCGCAGGCACCCCTGGCGTATACAGAGCATGTCTGCAGACGCATGTCTCTCCATTAAATCCGAAAACTTCAATTTTTCCAGGTGCCCACGGTACAAACCCGGTCAGCCGTCCATCTGTCTGTGCAGCCGGCAGCGGCGGATGAAAAATACGGCCGGCAATGTGAATCTCCACACGTTCACAGTTGGTTGTAATCAGAAAAGGCAGAACACCCTGGTGCAGATCCGGAAAATCCCATACATCTTCATACGGCGGATTTGCCCAGTGGGATTTTGTATACTCATCGCCCAGCGCATTGTCAAGAATGGAAATATGGACCATCGGTGTCCTTCCCCAATGGCTTTTCAGAATATATGCCGAGCACCGCGGCGTTCCATCCATGCGGAACAGGCTGCCCGTCCAGCCTTTACTGGGCCAGCCCATGGATTCTCCCAGATAGTCGTAGCCTGACCAGACAAAACTGCCAAGCACCCATGGAAATGCTTCAGGGATCAGTGCCGGAACCCGCTCTGTATAATTCTGCATGCTTTCATGATGCCCCACAAAAAACGGGTATGCTTCTGTACTCAGTATGGGCTTCCCCGGTATTGCGCGGTGTATATCATCAAACCACTGTTCCTGGTAATTGCATGAAATGATGTCAACATGCTCAGCAATAGCGCTTATGCAGGCCAGCCGTTCATCCATGTCTTCGATTTCCCGGTCATCCGCCTCATCCACCAGCTGCTGGATATCCTTTACCCGGCTGAAATCGATCTGCTTTCCCGGGCGCTTGAAATGAGGATTCATGGCATAGGTTACCGGACGTGTGCTGTCCAGAGCACGGACTCTGTCCGTAAGCATGGAAAGCGTATCCACCATGGACTTGAGGCCCTGATTTTCCACTTCATTCCCTACACCCCAGATAATCACACTGGGACGGTTTCGGTCCCGCATTATCATGGCATCCAGATCTGTCTGCCAGTCACTGTCAAAATACCGTCCGTAAAGCCCGCCGTGCCACTTATCGAAGCACTCCGAATATACGTAAAATCCCATTTCATCACACAGATCCAGCATTTCACTGCTGTGCATATGATGTGCGAGCCGCAATGCGTTGCATCCGATTGCCTTCAGTTTTTCAAGTCTGTCCTTCCACATTTCCTTTGTCGCAGCAATTCCGAGACACCCCATGTCCTGATGCAGACATACGCCATGCAGCTTGACAGGTATTCCATTGACCAGCAGTCCATTTTCACCGATCTGCACGCTGCGCAGACCGATATGCATTTCAATGCTGTCACCGTCCTGCAGCGACATTGTCAGCCGGTATAAAGCCGGCATTTCTGCAGACCACAGCACCGGACTTTTCACCCGGAGACAGATCAATTCACTGCCGCATGCCTCTGCTGCCGGCATGCCATCCGGCGCTGTCAGCCGTGCATTTACCAGTTCCTTCATGCCGGTACGGATGCTGACAACAGCATCATCACCATCCAATGACACCTGAACTTCAATCCTGGCTTCATCCAGATGTGTCTCATCCAGTTCCATCCAGTGTACAGGCCGGTATATGCCGCAGCCCGAATACCAGCGGTCCGCCGGTTCACGGGTATTGTCCACACGAATCAGCAGCGTATTTTCACCTGCATTTACAGCCTCTGTCACATCCAGACGAAATGGTGTATATCCATAGCGATGACCACCCATATGCTGCCCATTGATCCAGATATCAGAGCACTCCCATATGCCATCAAGGCAGAGCATATACCGTCGCCCGGGCCATTTTTCCCTGATGGTTACCGTATTTTGATACCATCCGACTTCCTTTCTGTTGAACCATCCCTGTGCCATATCCAGTGATGCAAGGGGATCAATCGGACGCGATACGGCCCAGTCATGAGGGATCTGAACAGGTTGAAAAGCAGACTCTGACGGCTTCTCACTGCCAAGTGCAAAAAGCCATCCCGATTGTAAAAGGATATGCTCACGTTTCATCGTTTTCCTCCTGTAATGTCGAGGGTGTGCTTTCGGCTTGTAACCATTTCATCTGTCGGAGTTTCTTACGGGATTTGTCAGTGGGAGCTGTTTATCTGACGCTCCCAATCCACTATCTCTTTTATCACTTCAGCACTTTCCGGCAGAGAGGGTAAAAGGGACGGAAATGCGTGGGTCAGTGCCTTTCCCTCCGGATAGTACAGGAGTCTGCACGCATGGTGAGCTTTTTCCAATTCTTCATGATAAATCAGGGTATGATTCCGAAGGAAATCCTCCCTTGAGCTTACCAGAAATACCGGCGGAAGCAGAGATATGATCCCAGGGTCATTCGGGGAAATGCTTTTTAGAAACTGCTTGTCTCTGCTCTTTTCTCCGTAAAGCGTCTTTTTATAGAACAGGGCAACGGGGTTGTTCCCTGTTGTATTTATCATGCCACTGATAAGAACAAGGCCGGATACAGCAAGTCCGTGATCTGTGCATCCAAACTTCTGGCAAAGCGACGGGGATTTCCCGGCTGCTGCCGCATAGAGGGAAAGAAATGCACCAGCACTTTCCCCGCAAACGGATACCCTGTTCGGATCGCCGCCGAACCGTTCCAGCGTCTCTTTTACCATTTTAAGAGCAAGGCAGACGTCGGAGACCATACCAAACACGTCAGCCCGGTCGATCAGCCGGTATTCTACAGAATAGACCACAAATCCACGCCGTGCAAACTCCTGACAAAATACACGGTTCGATTTTCTGTCACCTGTCACCAGCGCGCCTCCGTGGACAAAGACTATGACGGGCAGCTTTTCTGTCTTCCTGTTTTTGGGGCAGACGCTATCCCCAAACAGCTGTACCGTATCTCCGTAAGGGATATCCGCATGTTCCACCAGGTCATCCGGAATCGGACGGCTTTGATCCTCCGCCCGTATGTTCATCAGAAATGGCGGAGCGGAAGTGTTTCCGTTATTTTCCTTCTCGCGTTCAAGCATTTTTTTCAGAACAGGGTTCATGATATGCTCCTTTAATGACACAGCTGTGCTTTCGGCACCGTATCATAAGCAGTTGTCATGATTTGACAAACCAGTATGAAATGCTGTGCCATCTCCTTTAATGACATAGTCGTGCTTTCGGCACCGGATCAAAGCAGATGTCATTGTTTGACAAACCAGCATGAAGTGCTGGGCCATCTCCTTTAATGACACAGCTGTGCTTTCGGCATCGTATCAATAGCAGATGCCATTATTTGACAACCCAGCACATAGTGCTGGGTTTGTCTCCTTTTCATGCTGTAAAAGTGCTGGTGGCCGTCAGTTCAGTTACTAAAAAACAAGCAGACAGATTTGCATTACTGACTGCTTGTTTTTTTACTATTATCATCCCCGGTTTATATATTACCGGGAATGCACTTTGTACAGCTTTGTACCGCCGTAGTTCAGATTACTTTGCCGGCTTTTCCTTGGGAGCCGCTGCCTTGGCCGGAGCTTCCTTGACTACAGCCTCTTTAACCACAGCCTCCTTGACCTCGACCGGCTTAGCAGCCTTCTCAGCCTTCTCAACCTTCTCAACCTTCTCAGCCTTCTCAACCTTCTCTGTGGTCTCGGGCTTCTTTTCCTCAACAGTCTCGATTACTTTCTGGGACTTCTCATAAAAAGCATTAATAGCCTTGATGATCAGCTTCTGCTTTTCGCTGAAAGAATCCGTGAGAAAGTCGGCCTGTTCAGTAAAGTGCCTGTTGCACATTTCCTGAAGAGACTTAAGCCACTGCACAAATTCATCAGGCCTGAAGAAATCTACCGGCATACCCGGAATGGCCGGAAATGCGCCAGAGATAGATGAGGCAAAGACATCCTCCATCTCCATCTGCTTCTCGAAAGCATCATTCCACTGCTTCTTGGCAGCTTCCATATTGGCCTTCTGCATGTCATACATCTGCTGCCAATAGCTGTTGATATTGGCATTGAAGTTGTCCATGGCATTGGTTCCAGCTTCCTTTGCCGCACTCTGATTCACGCCGAAGGGGAACATCGGCATCATCGGCATCGGCGGCATCATCGGCATCGGCGGCATCATCGGCATAAAGCCCCACATGTTTGCTTTTCCATTCTGGTTGTTCATAGCATTTACTCCTTTCACTAATGGCGTAACATATTTCCGACACGCCATATTGATAATTTTGGGGGTCATATTCCACAAACTGGATGGAATATTGTTTATATCAAAACCCGTCAGCTTCAGTATCAGTTTTCTGAGCCCCGGGATTTTGAACACCTTTGAGAAGCGTCCTTCGGTCAGATCGGGGATAATTGCGAATACTTCGGAAAGAATGTTGTATGGATCGTTCTCCAATTCCTCAGGCAAACCTGCTCCCATGGTGGCTTCTTCGCCGATCGTTGCCGGAATAAGCACAATGTCAACCAGCTTTTCATCCACCTTAACAGGTTTTACAGAGAAGCGGGCTCCCGTAACGGTTCCCGAAGCGATCTTCTTGCTGTCCACTTTTCCGCTGGAATTCAACGGCATCCTGTCAGTAATAACGACCTGGCTCGGGAGGTTTGTATCTGCGATAACGCCTTCATTAATGAATGCATTGATCAGTATCTGACGCACAGCAACCGGGTTTGCCAGTCTCTTGTCGCTCATTTCGACGTAAAGCACAGGAATATTGTCGTGAAGTACCTTGTGGAACTCAGGCGCAAGTCCGCAGCGGGAGATGCCATTCTGAGAAGTGATCGAATTCTCGATAAGACCCGCGTCAAAACGTATACCGGCATTGTTGACGAAGTACTTGTTGGATCTTCCTATGCAGGTAAGACTTCCGTCCTCATTCACCCGCATCATGTCGTTGGTGTTGAAATAGTCCTCATTGTCGACACGTTCCAGCTCAAAAAATACCGTATCTCCCAGTTTTCCGGTACTCATAGTCGGAGAATTCAGCAGCAGAACACCGGTGCGCGGACCGTCTGAAATATCATAATAACGGTTTTCTTCTTCCACAAAGATCTTCGCCTTGAACCCAGGCAGCAGAAAGCCGATGGCATCGTCCTCACGTGACGAGGGGGCAAGCGTACATGCACCGCCCATCTCGGATAGACCATAGCCGTTAATAATCCGGGCAGTAGAGCCGCAGGAGCTGAGATACTCGTTAAACTTCTGTTTATATTCGGGAGAAACATAAGTTCCACCCATAAATATAACCTTCAGCTTGGAAAGGTTTATATCCGGCATGGTCTTGAGCCATGAATCCAGAATAGATCTGCTTGTAAAAAGAACATTTATGCCGTAATGCTGGATAGCTTCCGAATAACGCGGATTTGTGGCGCCGATCGGCAGGCTTACGATCTCCATGCCGAGTCCCAGCGGTGCATGAAGCATATCCACCATAGCATAGACCCATGCCATATTCAGGGTAAGATAGGTAACCATGTGCTCCGGTACATTTTTGAATTCCTCGTAGGTTTCCTTCGCTTTAATTGCGCTAATCACGAAAGAATTCATTGCACGGTCAGTCATGGGAACAGGCTTATGCATTCCGCTGACAGTACCGGTCGTATGTAAAATAATGTCGGTTGTTTTATCTCTTCCGTATGATACAGGGAATGCCTCATACTCTTTCAGCAGATCCTCCATAAGATGTCCGCCGGGTATCTCACGGAACTGCTCCTTGTTTGTGTTCCTGAGAATTTCCAGAGCGGGGAATGCATAATCGCCGCCCATAGGACTGCTCAGCACGATGATATTCCGCAGTCCCAGCATTTGGCTGTCATGAATCAGGCTCTTCATCAGCAGCGGGAATGCGAAAAGCTCCGATACCACCAGATCCGTGATATTTTCTCTTCGGATCATACTGTAGATCTGTTTTTCATCATACATATCAAAATGGTAGATCAGAGATACGGAGGCACCTGCCATATTAAGGCCATAAAACGCAAATATCGACTCCGTCAGAGGCGTACTGATGAGTGCCACTCTCGAATGATTCTCGCCATTGATACCTAGACCGGCGAAGGCTCCCGCATACTTCTCCCAGTGGTAGAACATCTGCCGGTAGGTGTATGTACGATAACCGTCACGTATCGCGATACTTTCCAGGCGTTCCTCGCTGTAAGAATTCAGATCCCTGATAAAAGACCAGCAGGGCTGATCCGCGAGGGCTCCGCTTTCAAGCTGTTCCCTTATTACAGCAAGCTCTTTTTTTTCATACGTGCTCATAATATTAACAATCCTTTCATAATGACAGAGGCATTTGTTTTCAGACACTCAAATTTATAACGAAAACTGTTAGGCTAGAATAACAAGCAGCCGACTATTGGACCTGTTGGATGTTTGTGTCCCCATTTCATTGATACAAACGTATCTTTTCCATGAAAGTCTGGCCAATTCTGCTTCCAAAGATGCGCTATCCTTCCTCTTTTGAGTATAATACATAGCCAAACTCGCTGATTTTACAACAATTATAAATAAAAAAGCGTTAAAAGTCCGTTAAAGCAGGAAGAAAATCTAAACGGATTACAACTTCAAAATGCAAATGTTGGCACAATGGAAGAGATTGAAACAGTAAAAATGACACCGGGCAAGCAGTCGGGTGCATAAGCGACGGGTTACATCCGGGATGTATAGCTGGCTGCAGACGTCACTTCCACAGCAAGGACTGACAACCACATTCGGCTTGTTCCGGGTATTTCTTTCAGCTGTTCGTCGGTTGCAACGGCTGACGAACACAGATCATTTCCTCAGCCCTGAGCGCCTTCTCCTGTCCGGCAAGAAAAGACGCTATTCGCCTTTGTGAAAACAAACTTCCCGGCATATTCATGCTGACTCTGCATAATTGACGGCGAGATTAAATCTCGCCGTCAATTCAGTCCTTGTTTCCATGTGCCTGGCGCCGGGGAGCTTCTCCCGTGTCATGCTCAAAAACATCAGATGCAGTAGTATTTGGTCAGGAAATAGGCTCTCTCCCAATCCACGATCTGCCGTTCTGCTTCTTTCTCCGCGTGGATGTTGAACTCGTCGAAGATCATGACATGCTTGTTTTCAATGTCATAAAGCGGCCACTCCTTCGCCTTGCCGTCGGGGGACTGCTCTGCCGTGAGAGACGGATTTCCGGTCTTGGCGAACTGGACCCACATCCGGCGCATGGTCTTGGAGAAAGTCTCGTCAAAGAATCTTCCCGTAACGAAGTTTTCCTCCGGGTGATTGAATACAGTGGAGAGCTCAATGGCATGTCCGCTTCTCATGAGCGGCACGGAGGATTCGGGTGTGAAGAAATACGTGTAGGATTTGCCACCTGCCATGGTCTGGTTCTCCGACAGGCGGAACAGCGGAGCGATAAACACAATCTGGTCAAAAAGACGGGTGGTACTGGAATATTCGGGGCTTACGTCTTTCGCGTTCTCGCAGAAGGCCGCGCACAGTGCCTTTTCCTCATCCGTGAGCTGACTGAGCTTCTTGTCAAGACGCTTAGCAGCCCAGGCGTTAAAGCCATCCAGGGTGAATCCATATACGAAATAGCCCACCTCATCCTTGGTGCAGCCCTGCATCAGATCAAGATCCTTCACTGCGCCATCCGCATATGCCTTGTATGGGTCAAGCGGCAGGATTCTTCCGTCCCTCTCCGCCCAGACACGCAGCGCAAGCAGTCCACCCTCTGTCTTCAACATGGTCTCAATATCGACCTTCTGCAAATCGGCAACGGTCTTGCAGCCGAGCGCGTTCATCACCTCGTTTGTGCAGGCGATGGCCTCCTCCGTAGAGCGTGTAAAGACGGGAGAGCCGCTTTGCGCGATGATGCGCTGAAAATACTTGTGAGAACCCTCGACCAGTGGCAGAAGACTTACACTGCCGCCTCCAGCAGACTGGCCGAAAATCGTGACATTTCCAGGGTCGCCGCCGAAGGCAGCGATGTTCTCATGCACCCACTTGAGCGCCATCATCTGATCCAGAATTCCCAGATTCTGTGCGTCCGGATAATCCTTGCCGTCCGGCAGGTGGGACAAATGGAAGAAGCCGAAAATATTCATCCTGTACTCAACGGAGACAATGATGACATCGGGATTTTCCCGGATAAAATTGGTGCACTCCTCACGCGGCTCTGCCGTACCGCCGATTTCAAAAGCGCCGCCGTGAATCCATACCATGACCGGCTTCTTTTCTGTGGCCTCGTCTGTCGATTTCCATATATTCAGGTAAAGGCAGGCCTCATCCTGCGGGTAGAGGGAACCGAGCTGGCTGAAACTCTCTTCCTGGCGGGGCGCTTTCCCGATGTAATACGCTTCATACACACCATCGTCCGGGACGATATCAACCGGCGCCTTCCAACGAAGATCACCGACCGGCTGCCTCCCGACAAAGGGGATTCCCTTGAAGGCGATGACCTTCTCGTCTGTCTTTTTGCCAACGAAGGTGCCGTTTATGCACTTAACAGCGAGGGACCTGTCATACTTGCCGTCGGTAATCCGGTGGTTCTCGCCATACAGCGCATGCATTCTTGCTCTTGCCTGATCGAGGTTTGCATTCAATACGCCCATTTTTGATTTCCTTTCCATATTTCGTTTTCAGGAGTGCAGCCGAAAGCGGCTGTCCCCCAAAATATGTCAATTCAGCTTTTTCCCGCAGTAATACGAATCGTGCGGCTCATTACGGCTGATAACCGCATGCTCGCTGTGAGCAGGTCATTGACGAACACCAGGAAATCCGCGTCCTTTCCGACAGTAACGGAACCCTTTTTGTCTTCAATGCCAAGCTGTATCGCGCCGTGGATTGTATATTCCTAGAGCATTTCTTCCATATTCGTCCGTTCGTTGACAGGAGATGGCCCAGCATTTCGTGCTGGTTTGTCAAATCATGACAACTGCAATTGATACGGTGCCGAAAGCACGACTATGTCATTAAAGGAGATGGCACAGCACTTCGTGCTGGTTTGTCAAATC
>JAFUHD010000089.1 GCA_017469025.1 Clostridia bacterium | reverse complement strand
AAGCAGATATAATGGAGGTGGTTGCGCTCTGGGATAAACTGTATGCCAACCGAGAACGCCGAGAGCGTTACCATGAGGTCAGCCGGGGCAATGTCCCGCTGGAATATGAGGCAGCACCGGACGGCCTGATCTTCCCCGCTCCTCACGATCCCATGCAGTTCCGGGCAATCCAGAGCGGAAATCTGGAAGATGCCATCTTTGACTGTCCCTTTGAAATGCACCATTTGGTCGCTGACCCCGGCATTGCACAGGCGAATGCGGCACTAAAGGACGAGCATAAGGAGATCCTCTTTTACTACGGTCTTCATCTGCTCAGCACTGCAGCCATAGGTCAGATACGATGCCAGACCCAGCGGAACATTCGCAAGGTCAGAGCTACGTTAATAAGAAAAATCCAAGCCCGGTTACTTACTGTATTAAAAAGCCGTTTAGAGTGCGGTCTGCCCCTGACCACTACAGAGCGAACGTTTTTGGAGGAGCACCGATGAAAAACCTGTTTAAACATACCAGCTCCACCTGGGTGCGGTACAGTAGCTATGAATATCGCAAATCCGAGGACATTCTGTATATTACTCCCGCTGCGGACAGTTTGCCTATTCTGTATGACCCGATGGAGAACTATGAATCACTGGTGCTGGATGCACTGAATCTAGGCAGACTTGCCACAAGAGCAGATAGAGCGGATCAATTGCATACAAATGTAATGAAATTCGTCCAAAAGTATGGACTTCTGGGGTTTATGACCGCTTTGCCCACGACGCCGAAATTTATGGAGTATGAGCAGGTTTATCTTCCGAAAAACCACTTCATCCGAGAAGAAGTGATGCAAACCGAGGATTATCTGCACATTTTCTTCCCATTTGAGCCTCCGGATGTGGTCAAGTATGGTGTGCAGTCTCGATGGAACATTTCGGATGACAAATCCATGATGGCTCTTGCCATGACGCTGGCTGACCGTCCCATGTCGGTCAACCTGTGCTGTCAACGACGGTATGCCGAGCAATATGACTGGATTGTGCGGATGTTACAGGACTGGGCGTTCACTTTTCTGACCGGCTTTCTCTATTACTTGGATAACGAGCGCATGGATGATCTCACCAGAGAGATTTTTCAAAAGGGCATGTCCGCCTTTGGCGGGAGCGCTCCCACATACCACATAGAGCTGCGGGAGCGCCCCACCTTGGTCTGGGACTTTCATTCACTGCTGCTGCAGATTCAAATGCTGTTCAGCGTCATGCTGACAGATGAATCCAGCACCATGAGGTGCTGCCCCAACTGCGGGAGGGTGTTTGTGGCAGAGTACGGAGAAGACGGTCTGTGTCCTGAGTGCCGATCACGCTGAATCCAGTAAGCTCTGGATATGCTGGCACAGCCTGTAACCGTCCAGCAAGCCGTTGCGATAGAAGAACACCTCTTTCTCGGCGTCCTGCTCAAAGAGATACTCGATGTATTGGCGGACACCTTTGACCTGTTCCTCCGACAGAAATGCAAGGGCATGGTTTAGCTTTTCTTCCAATGCAGTGAACTTCTGAATATCGTTCTTTCTTTTACTGTGGTCGATGGCATAGATGCGGGTCATGCGCTCCTGCATCATCTCATCGAGGAAATCACGGTCTTTCTGATTCATGCGACACCTCTCCTTCGTAGATCAGCTCACGGCAGACAGTTTCCTCCCCCCGGTGCTGGATACTGCTCATACGCCGCACCCATTCCAGCTGATCGGATGCTTTCAGGGTTTCTGTGATGCCTTCTGCCTGAGCCATTTCATTGATGAACTGTTCCATGCGCTCGTTGCAGGCATTGTCCACCTTGTTCAGATGGGCAACCAGTTTTCCGGTCAGGGCTTGCTGAGAGAATCGGGCGGGTTTGTGCTGCTGCAAATACCACTTT
>JAFUHD010000088.1 GCA_017469025.1 Clostridia bacterium | reverse complement strand
TTCGGACAGAAAAAAAGCGTCAGACCAAGGACAAAAAGGCCTGATATGGTCTGACGACTTTCCTGTTCAATTTTGGCAATTATCAGGGTAGTTTATTCGCTGCTTTTCGTGCCTTCACAATTGCGCGAAAACCCCGATGCTTAACGGTACTTTTAATGTTTTGGAAAGGAAATTGATGCGTTTATCCTAGGTTTTTCAGCAGTTTAACCAAAGCTCCATGCAGAGATGTTTATCCGTATTTCAGATTTTGTTTGAAGCGTATTCTTCACGATACTCTGTGGCCAAATAAGATGATGATCAAAGAAAGCTGATCTCTTCCGCAGGGATACTATACCCTTTTGGACTTGTGAACATATAATACACTTTATTTCTGAATGCTTCCTTTGGCTGAAGATGACATTTTCACTGTTGTGTTGCTGAGGACAGTGCTTTGTCAATAACGGAGGCGCCTTCAATTCGCTCTGGCTTTATTCGTTGATGATTCAAAACCTTTCTGCTATAATCCATTTCAACAGGCATCCTGTATATTTCAAGATATGCTGCGGAGGCAAGACATGATTGAACTCTTTCCAAATCTGATACGCCGCTTTCTGATTCTCAGTGCAGTCCTCATCGTCTCCCTGACCCTGATGACTGTGCTTGTCCCTGGCTCAAACCCCGTCATTACTGTCGTAATCGGGATCATCGGCATCGGCATGTTCCTGACCTCACAGGCAGCCGAAGCAACACGGGCGCATACACAGCTGGTCAACCGGCTCTATGAGCAGCTGGATGCGGAAGGCTTTCTCAAAAGTTATGAGCCGTTTCTCCGGAAGCAGCCCCACAACAAAAATGTACTTGTGATGATCCGCCTCCATCTCTCCAATGCGTATACCGCACTTGGCCGTTACAGTGATGCAGAACATATCCTGCTGGATGCTGGTACACCATCCGACAGGAATCCTGAAAAAGCCCTGATTTCCCGGTTTGCCATCGTCAGCAACCTCTGTTCCTGCAAGGAACAGGAACAGAAAACCGAGGATGCCGGTGCCTATCTCAAAGAGCTTCTTTCCATCCGGGATAAGCTGGATGCCCTGCAGCAGCAGAAACCGGAAAAGAAACGTCTGGTTTTCAACACAACCAGCAATGAGATCTGCTATGCCTTTCTGAAAGATGGAACCTGTGATACGGAAGCGCTTCGCAGCATCATTCAGAACAACACCTCAAAACTTGAGCGTCTTGCCATTTCCCTCTGGATCGCCAGAATGTACATCAGGGAAAACCGGATTTCTGAGGCACGTGATCTTCTTGAAAAAGCCGTTAAAATCGGATCACACCTCAGCTACGGACAGCAGGCTCAGGCACTGCTGGACACCCTGAATGCCTGACACATGTTGTGCATTCTGACATTTCCGATTCTCTGGATTCCGGATAACCGGACACATCCATCCGTTCTGCGGTATCAATGGCTCCATTTATAACGTCAGGAAGAATGGCGCTCATCCCTTAAAACAGCCCGGGCAAATAGGCGCATTTCCGGAATAACCGGATAAGGTTTTGTCCAAATGGAATCATACCAAATACTGAAAACCTGTCATGCTTTTCCAAAGCTGACAGGTTTTTCACTTGTATTCGGAATGTCATTGCAGTAAAATGCGCTCTGCTTCAGCAATGATCGGAGGCTATATCGCTTTATGAACACCCGCAATCACAGCAGCCTGGTGGAAGGCGTCATCTGGAAACAGCTTCTTCGTTTCTTCTTTCCCATTATGCTCGGAACGCTGTTCCAGCAGCTTTACAATACCGTAGATACCATTGTCATCGGTCAGTATGCCGGTACAACCGCCCTCGCTTCCGTTGGGGGATCTGCATCACAGATCATAAACCTGCTGATCGGCTTCTTTGTCGGTCTTTCCTCCGGTGCCTCTGTCATCGTCTCCCAGTTTTATGGTGCGCAGAATGACAATGGTGTCTATAAAGCCATCCAGACCGCCATGGCTGTCGCCATCATTACCGGTATCTTTATGACAGTATGCGGTATTATCCTTTCTCCCTGGATGCTGGCTCTCATGAACACACCGGCAGAAACCATGGAAGGATCTGCCCTGTACATGCGCATTATCTTTCTGGCCATGGTCCCGTCCATGATTTACAATGTCGGCTCTGGTGTACTCAGGGCTCTGGGGGATTCCAGGCGGCCGCTGCATTTTCTTATCATTGCCTGCCTCGTCAATGTTGTACTTGATATGCTTTTCGTCGCCGTCTTCCGTCTGAGCGTTCTGGGCGTTGCTGCTGCCACCGCAATAGCACAGGTCGTATCCGCCGTCCTGATCTGGCGCTGTCTCAATCAGGTAATCGGCAAACGCGGCTTTTCCATCCGGCATATGAACGTGGACTGGGATATTCTGCAGCATACTGTACAGATCGGTCTGCCGACCGGTCTTCAGTCTGTTATGTATTCCATTTCCAATATGATCATTACTACAACCATCAACAGCTTTGGAACTGCAACCGTCGCTGCCTGGGTTTCCCTTGGCAAAGTAGATGGCATGTTCTGGATGATCAACAATGCATTTGGTGTTTCCGTCATGACCTTTGTCGGACAGAACTACGGTGCCCGCCGGCTGGATCGTGCCGAGAGAAGCATCTTTGTCTGCGGCGGTCTGGCGACTGTTACCGCATGGCTGTTCAGCCTCACCTTCTATACCTTTGCCGTCCCCATCTTCAGTCTGTTTACCAAAGACGCGGAAGTTATGGGATATGCGCTCCGAATGGTACACAGCATCACGCCATGGTATTTTCTGTTCGTTCCAATTGAGATGGTTTCAGGATCCATGCGCGGTATGGGTGACACCCTTTTCCCCACTTTTCTTACTGCCCTCGGCATCTGTGTTTTCCGTTCCGCCTGGATGTTCATTGTTGTCCCACGCTGGCAGGTCCTGGAAGCCATTACCATTTCCTACCCCATCTCATGGATTTTAACCGGGATTGCTTTTATAATCTACTATGTGTATAAGCGCCGCAGACTCGGTTTTCCTGCATTCAGGCAATAATTTAAGGCATGTTAGAGGTTACTCCACGGAGGAATCTCGAACATGCCTTATTTCTGCATCTGACAGATAACTGAATGACGTTTGGCAATACCAATAGGGAATGATTGCCGCTTTGCCATTCAGCGTATGGATAGCTCAAAGTACGTTAAATGTCCAAAAGAAAGGTCCTGCTGGATATTTCCAGAGAGTATCGGGATTGAGAATTATGGAGATAGCCGCGCGCAAGCGCTGGTTTTGCAAGGAACGGTATCTGCTATTGATATGGTGTTGAAAGAACAACAATGTCATTAAAAGAGATGGCCCAGCATTTCATGCTGGTTTGTCAAATCATGACAACTGCAATTGATACGGTGCCGAAAGCACGACAATGTCATTAAAAGGGATTCTTCTGCTGGTATAAAGGTTTGGATCTATCAGCGCTAAAACGGGTATCTCTATTCAGCCAGGGAGATTTGGGCAGCTTAAGATGAACATCCATTGGTATTCTATTCTGTATCACCACAGGCTCTCAAATGAATGCGAATCACGGCATCTGACAATGCTCTCAGAGGATAATTGAGCACAAAACCGGGTATTCAATCGCCGATATGCCATTTTCCCCTGAGCCGGTATCATCCCCGGGCAGAATCATCCGTGTACCGTTTGCCAATCAGCACAGCTGAGCTGCGGGGCATCAGGTGAATAACACCAGTAACCTGTGGGTGCAGATCATGCCGTTCATCAGAGGAACGTACAAACAAGCGCCATGTCATGCCATCCGGCAGAATCGGTAGTTCCAGAGAATGGGCTTCCCAGTGGACATTTACGCCGCAGTAAATAAAGCAGTCCTCACTGACATCAAAATCCGCGGCCGGTTCTGCGTACATAAAACCAAAGACCCAGAATGGTTCCCATCTGTTGAACTGCCATGCTTTTTCCCCATGGAATGACAATTCCGGATAACCGCTGCTGTTTCTGTCTGTAAAATAGCCGGGACGGCGCAATACAGGATGTTCCCTGCGCAGATGAATCATCTCACGGAAAAAAGCATATACGTCTGCATGTGTATCCTTATCACACCAGTTCAGCCAGGACACAGGAGAGTCCTGACAGTATGTATTGTTGTTTCCGATCTGGGAGTTCCGGAATTCATCGCCTGAAAGCATCATCGGCGTTCCGCGGGAAAGCATCAGCAGCGTAAACGCATTTTTCACCTGACGGTTGCGCAGGTGCTCGATCTCAGGCTCATCTGTTGGTCCCTCGATCCCGCAGTTCCAACTCGCATTGTCATTGACCCCGTCACGGTTGTCCTCACTGTTGGCCTCATTGTGCTTGGCATTGTATGAAACCAGATCATTCAGCGTAAATCCGTCATGACAGGTAACAAAGTTCACTGTGGAGGGAATCTGTCTGGTTGGATACATATCCGGCGATCCCTGCAGTCTCATGATGAGATCCGGGCCTGCCCAGCCATCGCTCTTTACAAAATGCCTGACAGTATCACGGAAATGACCGTTCCATTCTGCCCATTTATCCGGCGCAGGAAATGATCCAACCTGATACAGTCCAGCCGCATCCCATGCCTCGGCAATCAGTTTTGTCCTGCAGAGAATCGGATCATGTGCCAGGGTTTCAAGAAGCGGCGGATTCTTCATCGGATTGCCGTTTGTATCACGTGAGAGTATCGGCGCCTCATCAAACCGGAATCCGTCTATGTGGTACTCGGACACCCAGTAGCGCAGGCAGTCCAGAATATGCTCGCGCACAATGGCATTATTGCAGTTTACCGTATTTCTGCATCCGCTGAAATCCTTGTATCTGCCGTGTTCATCCAAAAGATAGTATGTACGGTTGTCAATACCGCGGTAATTGTATGTCGGTCCGTTTTCATCTTCCTCTGCTGTATGGTTAAAGACGACATCCAGAATGACCTCTATCCCATTCTGGTGCAGTTTTTTGACCATATTTTTCATTTCATCCGCGGCAAGATGATATGCTCCTGATGCTGCATAACCGGACTTCGGTGCAAAGAAACACACCGTTGCATATCCCCAGTAGTTGTAAAGACGTTTTTCTTCATAAAACCGATCATCTGCAATCTCATCAAACTCGAACACCGGCAGCAGTTCAACGCAGTTGACACCGAGATCCTTAAGATATGGGATCATTTCGACAACGCCGGAATACGTACCCTTGTGCCTGATATTGCTGTCAGGATTCGCAGTAAATCCGCGGACATGCATTTCGTAAATAATAAGGTCGCACAAAGGAATCTCCAGCTGTCTGTCGCCCTCCCAGGCAAAATCCTGCATAATGACTTTGCCCCTCAGGGGCCGCTTGTGCTCCGGATCGGCACCCCAGACCTCACGGCCGGAAATAAGCTTTGCATATGGATCAAGCAGTGAAATATCAGGATTGAAGCGGAGACCCTCTTCCGGCTTCATGCTTCCGTCAAAACGCCAGGTATACTCCAGATCGTCCATATTCTGATCGAATACCATAATTGCATAATTGCCGCCTATCCGGTATTCATTTGGAATCAGGATTTGGGCATATGGCTTTTCCTGTCCATTATGATATAATTCAAGCGTACATCCGGTCGCATCAGCGGAATTAATCGAAAAATTGATCTGTCCTTCTGCTGTCAGCGTTGCACCGAATGGAATCGGATGTCCCTTGCAGCAGCGAATTCCATCAATCATTACGGATTCCATTTCTTCAATGCGTCTGGCCATAAACCGTTCCCCTTTCTTCTTTGTACGTCTCAGCTTCATAATCTTCCTGCGCCTGCAGGCGCTTCCTGCACACGCCACCAGCAGTTTTTATTGTTCAGTTGTCACACTATAATCCATTTTACCGCCATCGACTTCAAAGAGGTATAAATGAGAGAAACTGAAAGAATTGTTCGAAAAGCCTATTACAGAGTTCTCCCTGTTCAGATCATCAGTACGCTTGTTCTGGCAGTAAATGCCTTTATCGACAACGTCATCACAGGAAACATGCTGGGCGATGAAGCCGTTGCCGCAATCGGATTCTTTGGACCCGTGGCAGCAATCATCGGCGTTTCCTACGTTGTTGTCCTCGGCATACAGATCCTGATTGGCAATTACATCGGCCAAGGCAGCAAAGAGCAGATTGTCTCCCTGTTTTCTACGGGGATCATCTTTCTTGCGGGATTCTGTTCCCTTCTGACAGTTCTGTGCCTTGTATTTCACGCGCCGCTTTCCCTGATTCTGGGTGCGCGCGGCAATGCAGCAGTACTTCTGGGCAGATATATCATCGGCTATTCTTTCGGTATTCCCGGGGAGGTACTGGCAGGAACCCTCATGTGCTTCCTTCCGCTCAACAATGACGCCAGGCGTTCATATCTGGGACTCGGCGTCATGATCGGAACAAATATTCTGCTCGACATCCTGTTTACTGCCTTTTTGAAGCTCGGTATCTTCGGTATTGGTCTTGCATCATCCATCAGCTCACTCAGTTCATTTGCCGTCATGTTCCCGGGGGTTCTGAACAGACAGAAAGCAATCTATTTCCGGCCTGGAAAAACCTGCTTTTCAACACTTCCTGAGGCAGTCCGGCTCGGCCTGCCGAGCCTCATGTTTACCCTGGGCTGTACTGCAAAAAGCTATATCATGAACATGACCCTGATGAACAGCGTCGGAACCGCAGCTGTTGCAGCCATGAATGTGCAGGGCAATCTCTGTGCCTTCCTTGGCGCATTCCCTCAGGGCATCGGCAATGCCTATTTGTCTCTGGCAGGTATCTACTACAGTGAAGAAGACCGCACTTCACTGACAAGTCTTATGCGTATTGCCATGCGTTCCGGCATCCTGCTTTCTGCCGGCGTCATGACTGCCCTGATGGCATCCTCACATGTTCTTCCGGGCCTGTTTTTTGCCAATGGCAGTGAAGCCTGGCTGCTGACCAGCCGGATGCTTCTGCTGTTTCCCTGCTTTCTCGTGCTCAATACGGTACTCAATCTCTTTCTGAAAGCATATCAGTGTCAGGACAGAATGACGCTGGTCAATGTCATGTCCGTCGCCGAAAGCCTGATTATGGCCATTCTCGCTGTTGGTTCTGCACCTCTCCTTGGGGCAGATGCGGTCTGGCTCTCCTTCCCATTTGGCGAGATAATCTGTCTTGCAATCATTGCCATCTCTGTCTGGCTGTTCAGCGGCAGAATTACATTTGCCCTCACAGACTGGATGAAACTGGACCGGACATTTGGTGCCGGGGCAGTTGAAACATTTGAATGCTCCGTTCACAGCATGGCGGATGTCGTGCATCTGTCCGAAAAGATTATCCATTTCTGCAGCGGTCATCAGATTGACCGGAGGACCAGTTATATTGTCGGTCTTGCCATCGAGGAGATGGCCGGCAATGTTATACAGCACGGTTTTATCCCCGGCAGACGGCATTCAGTAGATATCCGGATAATCAAAAAGGATGACCTGACCATCCGGATCCGGGATGACTGTCCCGCCTTTGATCTCGAACATCAGCTTTCCCAGTTCCAGGCGGGAGACGATGTAACGAAGAATGTCGGCATCCGGATGATCTCCGCCATGGCAGACCTGAATTATCAGAGCACCGCCGGCATCAACACGCTCCTAATCCGTATCAGGCATAATCCTGACAATGTTGAAATCTGACACTATTTTATTCTGGAAGAATTCCAAAGTCAAAGCCAAAGTACAGGCCAACGTGAATTCAATTCACGCAGATTCGCTGTGTGATACAGAGATTACCCAAAAAAGAAAGCTGCTGCAATGCAGATTTCCCTCAGACAAGTAAAAATATAAACAGATTCATGGAGACTTTGCTCCCATGAATCTGTTTTCTGTTATTCACGTCCATAGTACAAAATCTGGTTTCTGTTCGGGTCATTTGCTGAATGAAAGTACTGTGCCATCTGTATAAACAGACATCACTCCGTTTTCGCTCATCTGGTAGACGCTGGCGCCCCAGGTACGTGCTCTGGAGATGGCTGCCTCATCCGGTTTACCTGCAACAAGAACATATCTCGGGCGGACAGCACTCAAAAGCTGGGCGCTGAGCGCAGCACCGCCATTTCCGGCAATCAGAACATCCGCTATCACATCCCTGCCGGGGGCAGACAGATCCTGTCCGCCATCGCTGCCTATGGTCCCCAGCAGAAGGATGCGCGTATGGCCATAATCAATGCGAAGCGAAAGACCATCATCCCTGCTGTCCGCATGATAAGTGTTCACCGGTCCCACAACGGATACACCCGCCCGGCCAAGTTGAAAATTCATGCCTTTTGCTGCAGAAAGGACCTGCAGACCGTTTATCTTTTCTGCAGCATTCATCATGGCATTGTATGCACTGCTCTTTACCTGGGAATCCTGATAAATCAGATAACCGGGCTTATAGCGGGATACCAGTGTCTTCATGCCGCCAATATTCGTATCATCCGAACTGAGTGCCGCCAGAACATTGATATGCTTGATGCCTCCAAGGAGCATCTGCCCGGATATCCAGTTTCCTGACCCGCTTCCTGCATCCGCGATCATGACATACCCGTCGCTGCAGATCAGAATGCACTCACCGTCTCCCGCATGCAGCACCTTTGCTGTCAGACCATGTGCATTCACTCCATACGGCCATTCAATGGCCGGTATTTTCTTTGTCCATTCCTGAACAGTCGTTCCAATTGAAGAGAAGTCCAGTTGGAATCCGGTCAGATCCGGTGCACGCACATTATTAAAGGATATCACAGGTTCGCCCGTTACAGCGTCATTCGTCAGTATCCCGGTCATGCAGGCAGTTACAAACAGAAGCGATGCAATTCCAAGGAGAACAAGAATCCGTATCAGGCACCCTGTCAGGCAGCCATGACGCCTGTGTTCTATCATTGAGTGTTTTCCCGCCCCCATACTGTCAGGCTCCTTAATGACATAATTATGCTTTCGGCACCGTATCAATCGCAGATGCCATTATTTGACAAACCAGCGCTTGCGCCAGAGCATCTCTTTGACATCGTCCTGCTTCCGGCACCGTATCAATCGCAAATATCTGTTTTGACAGCCCGGCATATGTGCCGGGCTTTATCATATACAGCTGGAATCGATGCCGGTTTTCAGCCATGCTGCCGGTTCATGCAGCCTGCTGTAAGCTGTGTCCCGGGATGGTTTACGCAGGAAGTTCTTTTGTTTACCGGCTGCCGGAAGCGCTTTAGAAGTAATCCGAAAAATACGGCTGGTCAATTGGCAGAATATCTTCAAGTATCCGGACCGCCTCAGCGTCAGCGTCCAGACGTTCAATACGGCGCAGATAGGTTGGCCGACGGTAACCAAAGAACATGGTCGTCAGTGTCTGAATATTGCAGCGTACGGTGCGCCCGCGCGTGCCGCCCCGTTCAATGATGGTTTCTCCGTTGCTGTCCCAGCGCAGCGAAAAGTCACCGTTATTGCATTCCATGACAGGGTCCGTAATGATAAAGTGAAGGTCGTCATAGATGGAAATGATGTCAAACGGAAATTTCCGGATGAATTCCTCAAAATCCACGATGCGGGCCATCATGTACGGCTTGATCTCCTCCTGAATCTCACTGTCCTCGAGAAGAAAAGCCATCGGTTCATTCGTATAGTTGTTTCCAACCACCTTTTCAATCATGGAAAAGTGCGCTGAAATATAATTCCAGAGGCCGTGGTGGGCTTCCTCGTTGATGTACACAAATTCCTTGATTTTGAAAACGTCATTTGAAATGTAATATACCAGATAACCGGTCGGTTCCTCATTTACATTATAATAGACGGCGACAAGGACATCATCCGCCTCCCAGCGCCAGTACTCCTCCCACTCAAGGCTGTTCCGCTTGAGCGCACCATGCCGCATGGCCGTAAACTGGTCATGAATGATGCGGATATCTTCACTGTCCGTCGTCACGCGTTCCACCATGCCTTCGGTCCTGCGGCGCTTTGGCAGCTGTGTATCCTTAATCGTATAGGTCATGATATCCGTGACAATTTCCCATCCCTTTTTCCTGTAGTATGGAATAAAGTAGGGATAGAGCATGGAGATGCTCTGGTGATTCTCACGCATATTCTGCAGCGCTTCCTTGATCAGGTTGCTCATCAGGCCGTGCTGGGAATACTCTGGATATGTAGCCACGCCCGTCACGCCGCCCATCTTGTACATTTTCCCATAGATGTTCACCTGCATGGGATATATGCTGATCTGGGAGGCAAGTTTTTCCCCATCAAAGTAACCAAAGGATTCCGTCTTTTTGAGCACCGGCTTTTTAGAGCGTTCAATCTCTTTCTGGTTCCATCCAATAGAAGCAAGCTCGCTGTCCGTCACCTGGAACGCATACCGGAGCAGTGCATTATACTGGGCGGTATCATCCGTCGTAAGACGCCGCATCTTCAACCGGTCTTCCAGCTTTTCGCGTTTCATACTGTCCTTCTTTTTTACTCACTTTTCAGCCAACAAAGCTGTGTTCCATGGTCGGAATGCAGCTGTAGCCCGGAAAATACTGGCTGAATTCAGTCTGAATGGTTTCGCGGAGTGAATCCGCGGAAATTGTGTTCCCGTACGGGACAACACAGTCAAAAATAACTCTGGGACGGGATGCCGTCGGTACAATCCGAAGATCGTGAACCGTGAACTGTACCCCGATTGTTCCGGCCAGCCCATCAAGGAACGCTTTCATTTTTGGAATCCGTTCATCGTCCGTCAGAACCGGATCACAGTGGATAACCATATGAATGCCCAGATCCTTTTCGAGCTTTTCTTCAATGTTATCAACAATTTCATGCATTTCAATGGCTGTCAGTGACGCAGGCATTTCAACATGTGCGCTTGCATATTCACGTCCGGGACCATAATCATGAATCATGAGGTCATGCATACCGAGAATATCCCGCTCGCTCAGTACAATTGTCCGGATCTTTTCGACATCATCTCCGGACGGCACACTTCCCAGCAGCGGACTGATCTGCTCCTGAATCAGCTTATATCCGCTTACCAGAATATACACTGCCATGGCCAGACCGACCCATCCGTCTGCAGGTATATGGAATATGTATTCGATCGCTACGGCAATCAATATACCGCCTGTTGTAAGCATATCATTTCTGGAATCCGCTGCCGCGGCATGCATGGCGCCTGAGGCTATCCGGCGTCCGACCGCACTGTAGAACAGCAGAAGACCGCCCTTGACCACAATGGACAGTCCTACTAGGATCATCATGACAGGACTCATCCGGATCAGTTCCGGATTCATGCATTTGCGGATACTCGTCATCAGCAGATTGATTCCAATTGCCATAATCATTGTCGCAACACACAACCCTGACAAATACTCTATGCGGCCGTGTCCGTAAGGATGCTCCGCATCCGCAGGACGCGCCGCCATCCGGAAGCCAAACAGTGTGATAATCCCGGATGCAGCATCTGACAGATTGTTGACCGCATCGCCTATAATGGCAACTGAACCGCTTATAACGCCGACAGTTCCCTTTATCAGAACCAGAACAGCATTTGCCAGAACAGCTGTCAGGGAGGCCATCATGCCATACTTTTCCCGATCAACAACAGGCACTGTATCCGGCATGATCTTTCCCCCTCTCTCATAACAATGGATCTTTCCTCCATATGCTCCATATAAAAGCGGTACACATTATACATCTGTTATCAGGACGTTTTCAACCTCTCATTCCACTCAGACCCATTTGCACTTCTCTATTGGCCAGTTTTTTAATTCCGCTATCTTGTATGACACAGCCTTTTGTTCGTTTACAAACCGATGCAGAACGCCGGACATGCTCCATTGAACTGCTCTGAATCTGCGTTCTTTCAGAGGTTTATACCCTGCCGGAAGTATTGTGTTCCTGTTCTTCTTCAGGAATGGGAATTTTTTGTATGCATCAGCGTCAAAATTGCTCACATATTCGATTCAGACATGAATATTTTTCACCTCAGACATGAAAAACATTGACAATTCTGAAATGAAGTGTAAAATGAGGTCCACGCTGTCCCGAAAAACTTCCAGTTCTCCGGAACAGAAATACTGATTTGGAGGATCTTATAATGAAGAAACTGGCTTTGATCGCCGCACTGGTTATGGCGCTTGTCCTGACGGGTATCGCCTGTGCAGAAACTGTTTTCCAGCTTGGCACAACCGTTAATGAGCAGGACTCATTTCAGGTTGCCGCTGAAAAGTTTGCTGAGCTCGTCAACGAGCGCACAAACGGTGCTTACAAGATTGAAATCTATCCGAACGGCTCCCTGGGCGGAGAAAGCGACATGCTCGACTCCATGTCCATGGATATGCTCGATATGGGCATCATCACCAGCGGACCATTCGTTAATTTCTCTGCCATGATGGGCGTACTCGATATGCCCTATCTCTTCGCCAACAATGAAGAAGCGTATGCAGTTCTCGACGGCGAAATCGGTCAGGAACTGCTCGACACCCTCGAGGCTGCCAACCTGAAGGGCCTTGCTTATGCAGAGCGCGGTTTCCGCAATGTTACCAACTCTGTCCGTCCGGTCGCCAGCGCTGCTGACCTCAAGGACCTCAAGCTCCGCGTTATGGAAAATGAAGTTTACACCGCCACTTTCAAGGCACTGGATGTCAATGCTGTTCCAATGGCCTGGGCAGATGCACTGACCGCCATGCAGCAGAACACCATCCAGGGCGAGGAAAACCCGATTAACGTTATCTTCTCCTATGGCCTGTGGGATTACAACCAGAAGTACGTCACCCTTGACCGCCACAGCTATTCTACCGCCATCATCACCATGAGCCTGGCGAAGTTCAATGAGCTGGATGCCGACACCCAGAAGATCTTCAAGGAAGCTGCCCAGGAAGCCGCCGAGTATGAGCGCGCATGGGTTGCCGAGCAGGAGGCAACACAGCTGGCTGCCATCAAGGATCACGGTGTTGAGGTTGTTGAGGACCCCGATGTTGATTCCTTCCGTTCCGCCGTACAGTCCGTGTATGATGCTTATCCGCAGTACGCCGAATACATCAGCCGCATTCAGGCGCAGCTCGCAAAGTAATCCTTCTAACACTACGGGCAGGGGATTCTCCCCTGCCTTTTTTAACAAAACATCGATAGAGGCAAATCATGCAAGCATTAAAGAAAATCAGCTCTGCGCTCGATAAGATCTGCGGCGTATGCATTGTCATCATGCTTGGTCTGATGGTGATCTTCACGATGGCGCAGATCATCTGCAGAACCTGGTTTACCGCTCTGTCCTGGTCAGAGGAAGCCACCCGTTTCCTGCTGATCTGGTCCACATTCTTCGGTGCCACCTGTGTCTACCGGCACAGCGGCAATATAGCCATTACTGCCCTGCAGGGCGCCATGCCGCCAAAGGTCAAAAAAGTCATGACCATCACTGTTCACGTCGTCTGCCTGATTCTGTTCGTCGTTCTTTTTGTAAACGGCGTCCAGTACTGCAACAAGCAGGTCCGTATGGCAGCTGCTATCCCGGTCAAGATGAAATACATCTACAGCTGTCTTCCCATCAGCATGGTCATCCTGGCGATTCATGCGCTGACGATGATGCTTGAGGAAATTTTCTCCCTGAAGAAGGAGGTCAAGTAAGCCATGGCGGTTATTCTGTTCTCCGTCTTTATCGTTCTGCTGCTGATCGGCGTACCGATTGCCTTCTCCATCGGCAGTGCGGCGGCCGTTACCATCGCTGCCGGTCTTGGCACCGACAAGATCATGATGGTCATCCAGCGCATGTTTGAAAGCTGCAATTCATTCTCTCTCATTGCGGTTCCTTTCTTCATCTTCGCCGGCGACCTGCTCTCCAAAGGCAAGATTTCAAAGCTGCTGGTTGAATTCTGCGAATCGCTGCTCGGTATGATCCGCGGCGGTCTGTCCGTCGTATCTGTTCTTGCCGGTATGTTCTTTGCCGCCATCTCGGGCAGTGGTGCTGCAACCACAGCTGCAGTCGGTGGTACACTCGTTCCAGAGCTCAAAGTCCGCGGTTACAAAGAAGATGCTTCCGCTGCCCTGATCGCTGCCGCCGGGACCATCGGCGTTGTCATTCCGCCTTCCGTGCCCATGGTTCTCTATGCCGTCATCGCAGAGGAAAGCGTCAACAATCTCTTCCGTGCCGGATTTATCCCCGGATTCATGATGGGCGGTATCCTGATCGCCATTGCACTGGTTCAGGCATACAGACAGAATTATCCAAAGGGCGTTTCTTTCTCCCTTAAGAATGTTCTCGTTTCTTTCCTGAGAGCCATCCCCGGCATCCTGATGCCCCTCATTATTCTGGGCGGCATCTTTGGCGGTATCTTCACGCCCTCTGAAGCCGCTGCCATTGCAGTTGTTTATGCCGTTCTGGTCTCTGCCTTCATCTACCGCGATCTGACGCCCAAGAGCCTCTTTGAGATCATGCTTGGCAGTGCAAAGACAAGTGCTGTCATCATGATCATCATAGCCTGTTCCGGCCCGTTCGGCTGGTGTCTGGCCAAATGGAAGATTCCCGAGGCAATTTCGACGGCAGTCCTCAGTGTCTCTTCAAACAAGTACATCATCATGCTGCTGATCTCAATCATCATCCTGATCGCAGGCGTCTTCATGGAAACCTCTTCAGCTATCATTCTACTGACACCGGTCTTCCTCCCCCTGATCCGGGCACTCGGCGTTTCCACGCTCCACTTTGGTGTGCTCTTTGTCGTAGGCATTGCTATCGGCATGATCACGCCGCCGGTTGCCATCAATCTGTTTGTTGCCTCCGGCATCACGCGCCTGCCGATTGAGAAGATCTCAAAGGCTGTTATCCCTTATCTGGTCGGCCTGATTATCGTATTCTTCATGATTGTATATGTTCCCCTGATCTTCCCCGGCGTAATTATATAGTGTTTTAAAGCGGTCACTCACGTGCCCGCTTTTTTTGTTTGCTTGACTGAGCTGGGTGTTTCCATTTATCTGTACCGGCAGCAAAGGACGGAATACTGCGGAACAGTTTCTCCTGTCGTAACAGGAACAGTGCCACTGTATGCATTTCAGAGCCTGTCCGGATCATCCGGATTAGGCAGGCACGGCGGTAATTATGAAAAAAGGTGCAAATGCGGACATGTCGGCTTATCAATCATGCATGTGTGCTTCACAGATTTTTGAAGCATAATTGATTCCGGCCAGATGAGCCTATCAGTACACTTTGGAATGCTTTGCTCAATATCAGCCCCGCTGATGCCCTGCCGACAAAGCCATCCTCTTTTTGCACACATCTGCCAAATGTTCATACGTTTCAATTTAAAACCGTTTTCGCTTCCAATTTGTGCTATAATCAGATACAATTACACTTTCCATTTACAATAGAGCTGATACGATACATAGGCATCCGCTAAAAATGCGGTACTGCACCATCTAAACGGATTCCTGAACCTTCAGATTATCTGTATTAAGCGTTAACAATAAAGAGAACTGTTTGGCGCTCCACGCCAGCTTGTCAAAAAATGACATCTATTGTTACTATTGCCGAAAGCAAAACTATGTCGTTAAAGGATATGGCCCAGCACTATGTGCTGGTTTGTCAGATAATGACACCTGCGATTGATACAGTGCCGAAAGTACGACTATGTCATTAAAGGAGACACTTCATGACTTCACTTCCGCTCAGGAAAAAAAGCCGCAGCACACGAGCGATACATATGACAGAAGGGCCGCTTCTTACGACCATACTCTATTATTCTCTGCCTCTGATGATTTCCAGCACGCTTCAGCTGGTTTTTAACGCTGCAGATACGATCGTTGTCGGACAGTTTGCCGGTAATCTGGCACTGGCCGCCGTTGGTTCCGTTGGTTCTCTCTATAACATGATCATCAGTCTGTTCATCGGTCTTTCCATAGGCGTCAATGTACTGGTGGCCAACTACTCCGGTGCCAATTTGCCCAGAGAAGTATCCGATACCGTTCACACAGCCATACTGCTCTCTGTTGTCGGTGGTCTGCTTCTCGGTATAATCGGCTTTTTTGCATCACGTCCATTACTCCAGCTGATGGGAACGCCGGATGATGTAATAGATCTTGCTGTCATTTATACACGCATCATCTTCGTCGGTCTTCCAGTCACCATGCTCTATAATTTTGCTTCCGCTGTTCTGAGGGCGATCGGTGATACCAAACGTCCTCTCTATTTTCTGACCATTGCCGGTGTTGTCAATGTCATCCTGAATCTGATCTTCGTGATTCTTTTTCACATGAGTGTTGCTGGTGTTGCTCTGGCAACAATCATCTCACAGACCATTTCCGCCATCCTCGTCACCCGTTCCCTGCTTTATATGGATGGCCCTACACGTCTGTATCTGAAAAAGCTCCGTATACATGGCAATCTTCTCCGGCGGATTATCACCATCGGCCTTCCCGCCGGGGTTCAAAGCATGATGTTTTCCATTTCAAATGTTGTCATACAATCCAGTGTCAACAGCTTTGGCTCTATTGTCGTTGCCGGGAACGCTGCAGCAGCCAACGTAGGCAATTTTGTCTACCAGTCCATTAATACCTTTCAGCAATCCGTTACCAGCTTTGCAGGACAGAATCTTGGTGCCAGAAAACCGGGACGCGTTATTACTTCTTTAAAAGTCTGCCTCTTCTGGACGACTGTTTTCGGTATTGTTCTCGGACCGCTGGCTACGTATTTCAGCCGTCCACTTCTGGGACTCTTTTCCTCTGATCCGGATGTCATCAGTGTTGGTATTGAACGTATGCAGGTTGTCGTTCTCCCTTATGCTCTATGCGGTGTAATGGATGTTATGACCGGTGTACTGAGAGGCATTGGATATTCTACGCTTCCGATGATTGTCAGCCTTATGGGTGCATGTGTTTTCCGTCTTATCTGGATTGCCACTATTTTCCGCGCAAACCATAGCATGTTCGTTCTGATGCTCTCCTATCCGGTATCCTGGACACTCACGTTCATCGTTCTGGTCGGTTTCTTCTGCGTTCTCTGGAAAAAAGTGAAAAAAAGATTTACAGAACAGGAAAACAATGCCGGCTGATTCTAGGCATCTTTGTATAAGAACAATCTGTCAAAATGTCAGATTGTTCTTTTTACATATGAATTCGTTATTGTATTATATACCGCTCAGTCACGGTCCCCCACTTCAAGTGAGGGTCTGAATGTTGACCACTCCAGGACTTATATATCAGGATTCCACTAAAGTAGAGCGTCCAACCCCATTTTGTTTCTTGCACGCCCCTTAAAGGGCCTCTTGATTACTTGTCTTCCAACTTGTCGAATTCTTCCTGGGCGCGAATATATGCCTTTATCGTCTCCTCGTTGACATTTCCTACAGTTGTCACGTAATAGCCCCGCGCCCAGAAGTTGCGTCTCATCCCTTTATGCACCAGTTCCGGATGCCGATCAAAAAGCATCAGCGTGCTTTTCCCTTTTTAGAATACTTTTTTAGTGTCACGCAACTGCAGCGAACTCAGACATTCCAGGTCTCCATTTGAGCTTGACGAGAGACTTTTTAAAGAGTAAACTGTAGATAGATTAAAAAAATGGCGAACCATTTGGAGTCAGTTTTCCAAATAACAGAGATTGCAGAATATTAGTCATTGAAAACCAAATAACCATCATTACGCATGAAGTCCTGCTGTGCTGCACTGGTTTATCCACAGACAGTATATGCAATTGAAAGATCACCGAACGCTGATAAAGGAGATGGCCCAGCATTTCACGCTGGTTAGTCAAATCATGATAACTGCAATTGATACGGTGCCGAAAGCACGACTATGTCAT
>JAFUHD010000013.1 GCA_017469025.1 Clostridia bacterium | reverse complement strand
TCAGGGACATAATCCGGATCGATTCGGACGATATTGTAATTGCCTTTACGCTTGGAGCGCAGGATTTCAAGTGCTTCCGGTTCGTAACCCGGCGCAATGATTCCATCAGAAACTTCACGTTTCAGCATCTTCGCTGTTGTAACGTCGCAGACGTCACTCAGGGCTACCCAGTCGCCAAATGAACACATCCGGTCTGTTCCACGGGCTCTTGCATAGGCGCAGGCCAGCGGAGAGTCGTCGAGACCTTCGATATCATCTTAAAAACAGGCACGCTTCAGGGCCTCACTTAAGGGAAGGCCTACCGCGGCTGAAGTCGGGCTGACGTGTTTGAAAGAGGTGACAGATGGCATGCCGAGGGCTGCTTTCAACTCACGGACAAGCTGCCATGAATTGAATGCGTCCAGAAAGTTTATATATCCTGGTCTGCCGGAAAGAATCTCGATAGGCAGGTCCTGGCCGTTATTCATATAAATCATGGCAGGTTTCTGGTTTGGATTGCACCCGTATTTAAGCTCAAATGTTTTCATATAATCTCCTTAATGGAAAGATCCTGGTGGCCGGCGGTTTTACAGACGGCTGTTGTCCGATGTCTTTTCAAAGAATCATGGAGTCACTGGGATATGCGTTTCGGAAAGTAAACAGATGTTAACAGTTCTTGTTGATCAGACGGTTTTGTATACTGCCGTCCTTAAGGCTGATATAACGGACGTAGAGACTGATTTTGTTCTGCTCATTGAGTGCACTCCAGATTTGCTGTGTCATTTTATCAATGTCATTGCAGATCTGAATACGCTCCGGTTCGCCCTGGAACGTTGGAATCGGACTGCCGTCACAGACATAGGTATGCAGAAAGTGGCCAAGGCCGTTCTGCGGGACATACCGATACGTGAAACGATTGCAGGCACTGCCCTGAGCATCTGCACTTTTGAGAATACTCATCTGGTAGAAAAACGCATTTTTACCAAATGTCAGCATGCCGCTGATGCGAGGAGTGTAATTTGGCGCATCCGGTTCAAATTCCCTGGATTCAAGCGCTTCGGCAAACGTCCTTCCGTTTTTGAGTCCGTCCCATACGGTGTCCGTCTGATTGCCGTTGGTAACAATAAGATTGTTCTCATACTGCCGGATGGCTGCATAAATGATCAATGATGGATCCTGAACGCGGCTGATATCATAAGGCTCTGTAAAGACCTCTCCCTGTTTCTCAGCAAAGATACGGTTCCGGCTGTTCTCGCTCCTGCCCATAATGAAATATGCGAGCATTGCATGTGCTCCGTCCGGCGTTTTTCCGATTACAATCCCCCGTCCCGGATAGGTATTGTCTTTAAGCAGTTCGCCGGGTGTACTGATCCGATAAATATCCATTTCTACTCTCCTCTACAGTATCCGCTAACTGGCGGCTTCAGGCCTGTCCGGATCTTAAGCCGGTCACAGCGCGAGGCCGTTTTGAATTTGGCGTGTAAATCTGAAGCTTGCCACAACATGTTTTGGTTATTCTCTCAGCGCAATGCGCTGGATAGCATTACTGCTGTTGATAATGGGCAATGCAGATGGTCTTATTGTCTTACAATTTCCTGACAGACATATTCCACACACTTAGGCAGAAGGATCCATTCAGCCTGTTCCATTACGCGCCTCTGTAATACCTCCGGGGTATCGCCCGGAAGCACATCGACTGCCTTCTGTGCGATGATTTCACCGCCGTCCGGTATTTCGTTGACATAGTGTACAGTAGCGCCGGTTACTTTTACACCGCGAGAAAGCGCGGCTTCATGCACCCGCAGGCCGTAATAACCTGCTCCACAGAATGACGGAATAAGACTTGGATGAATGTTGATGATGCGTCTTTTATAGCGTGCTGTAAAATCAGCTGTCAGAATACTGAGAAAGCCGGCCAGGACAATCATGTCTGTGCCATGTTCACTAAGGCACTCGGTCAGTTTTTCTTCAAACACTTTCTGGCTGCTACAGGCTTTCTTGTTGATTTCAAAAGCCGGAATGCCCGATTTACGGGCACGCTCAAGCGCATAGGCATCGCTGCGGTCGCTGATAACCACGCAAACCTGTCCGTGTGGAATATCACCTTTTGCGGATGCATCCAGAATCGCCTGGAGATTGGTGCCGCCGCCTGAAACCAGTACGGCAATATTAGCTGTATCCTGCATTCTCTTCTCCTCTTAAGACTGCATTTCGTGTATCTACAAATCCGGCCTTTTGATGAACGATTAGAGCGCCTGGCCAACGCCTACACAACTTCGATTTTTTCCGGACTGCTGACAATTTCACCGATCACATAAGCGTCTTCACCGCTGTCTTTCAGAATGTCAAGCGCTTTACCGGCGGCATCAGATGGGACGATCAGAATCATGCCGACACC
>JAFUHD010000012.1 GCA_017469025.1 Clostridia bacterium | reverse complement strand
CAAGAGCAGCCCATATTCTGTCTGTCTGGCTCTTTGCATTTTCCGGAGCAAGCTTTTCCAGGGCAATATACGCATAGATGCTGTCGATATCCCGAAAGGCTCTGGGATACAGCATAACCTTATACTTTTCCATAGTACCTTTCGTCCAATCTGGATTTCGCATCATTCAGAGAAACAGGAGTAGCGCCTTCTGCAACCTCAGCTTCAGCCTCATAGATTGCTTGATCGATTCGATTAATTTGAGCGAAACGTTCATACAACTCAGCACTCATAACAACAAGATCACTGTATCCATTTTTTGTTATGAAAATAGGTTCCTGCATTTTGTGTGCTATTTCAGATAATTTTCTGGTATTTCTTAAGTCTCTGATTGGCATAATCGTAGGCATAATCATAGAGCCTCCTTTCATGACATGATTATGGCACAATTATGCTGCAACGCAAACATCAAAGAAAAGATATACTCGTTTTTATTGCTTTGTTCCATTATAGTGGATTGATCCCTAATTTTGGTAAAACTGCACATGTGAATTGTACGGATTGCACAACAAGAGCTGATAGAGCGTAGAGGCGCATGAAAAACGGACAGCGTTCTATTCATCGGCGGACAACAGCCGCATAGGTAGCGGACAAGATTCTATTTCAAACCGGACAACATTCGCATGTGATCCGGACAAAAACTGCCAGTTTTGTAAATGAATCGTTTACTATTTTGATTTTTTGTACAGTGTAGATAATCCGTGCCCGTCAAAATACACAAATTAAAGAACGCACAAGAATATCCGTATAACTTTGGGCGATTTTCCGCCCTTTTCTCAATGCCACTAATGCACTGTTATTTATGCAAAGGGGTATTAGTGGATTTCTTCTGCCTGAAGCAAAAAACATTTTGAAATGACGGAGTGCTCCTGGATGGATGCCATTTCGTCTGGTGGACATAACAGTTTCTTGCTGTTGGGACTCCTGGGTTTGGTATAATTGTCCTCTTCTTTGATGCCAAGGGCCGCTTTTGCCTGTGAAATGTAAATGTGGGGACTTTGAAACCGTACTTCTCTTCAATGAATGCTTGTAATTCAGCAAAGATGGCTTTGCTTTCGGTCACGGTTACATACTCTGATTTCAGGTCGATTTCCACATGAATGATGTCATCCGGCTTTTGTTGGGACATAAGGAGTACTGTCTCGTCGCTTTGAATCCAATACTGTGTTACGAAGCCTGTCGAAAGCAGCGCATTTTCAGGTTTCAAAGGGGATAGATCGGCACAGGGACAGAAACTGTCTGCCGGCGACGGTCAGATGTTGTCCTTTCTGGAAGGCAAGAAAGACAGTGGTCGCAACTCTGGGCTCTATATCAACGATACAGAGATTTTGGGGCAGAATGGGTGCAATGGGTTTTTGCATAAGCAAAGCGATGCCGGTTCCCTGTTCCACAAGATCCATCAGGTTTTCTGCGCGCTGACTGGTGAGAACGACACGCGGCTGAAAACCGGCGTTTTTGCACAGATCAATACATAACCGGTGCATGAATGAATTCTTGCTGATCAGCAGCAGGGATTCATCTTCAAGCTGACTGACGGCAATGCTCTGCTGCTGCGCCAGCGGATGATCCTTTGGAAGCACAGCGACGAGATGGTCCTGGGCAATAGGCACGGTTTCAAATGCGTCCACAGATACATTCCGGTTCCGCAGAAAGGCAAAGTCGATTTCTCCTGCCTGCAGAAGCTTTACGAGTGCTGTTGAATCTCCTTCGTGAATATGAAGAATAACATTCTTATTGTTCTGTCGGAATTCACGCAGTATTTCATCAATCCGGTATGCTTTCATTTTGGGAATAGAACCAATACTGAGAGTACCCTGGACAGTCTGGCTTTCTTCTTCAAACGCTGCGGCGCAGTCATCTGCGATATGGACAAGCTGTCTTGCATAGGGGAGAAACAGTTTTCCGTATTCGTTCAGTATCACTTTACGTGTTGTCCGGTCAAATAAGGGAACACCGAGATCCTCTTCAAGCGCCATGATATGGCGCGAAAGAGAGGAGGTGGTAACAAACAGCCGCTCTGCTGTTTCGAAGTAGCTGTTTGTTTCTGCCAGGGAAATGAATTCCAGTACATGCCGGATTTCCATGTCTTATTCCCCTTTCTAAAGTGAGATAGTGAATGCTGTTTCCGCTCCATGGCAGACCGTTTTGCTGTATGACCTGCGAAATTGCGGTTCAGCCGTGGATTTCTTTGCACAGGTGAACAAAGTCTGCAGCAAGAGGGTTCAGTTTTTCATCTGATGGATAAACCATGAGAATACTCGTCCTGACCGGCGGCGTGATGTCCACCATGGTGAGGGAATCCGGAAGGGAGGCAGCAACAGGTTTCCTGGTGAGCAGGGCAATTCCGACTCCGGCGTCAACCTGATCAAGGAGATTGTGGGCACGTCTGCTGGTGAATACAACACGCGGCGAGAAGCCTTCTTCAAGACACAATTCGGTGCACATCTTGTACATAAAAGCATTGGTGCCGATCAGCAGCAGGGATTCTCCTTTGAGCTGGCGAATGGAAATCGCATCCTGAGATGCAAACGGATGCTGTCTGGGCACAACAGCAGACAACTGATCCTGATCAATGTAATAGGACTGATAATCAGGTATTTCCATCGCACGGGTCCGTATAAATATGACGTCGCATTCACCGCGCTGAAGCATCATCTGTAAATGCAGGGAATCTGCTTCGATCAGATTGATGCTGATATTCGGCCATTTCTGCTGGAAGGACTGAACCATTTTGTGAATCCCATAGGCTTTCAGCATCGGGATTGAACCAATACTGATCTGTCCTCTGTTGGATCCTGTCAGCCGTACGATGGCCTTCCGGCAGTCCTGGTCAACAGATACCATCTGTTTGGCATAGGGCAGAAGCAGGGAACCATGTTTTGTCAGTGTGACTTTCCGGGTACTCCGGTCAAACAATGTTACGCCAATTTCTGCTTCGAGCGCCTTGATATGCCTTGACAGAGAGGAGGTGGTCATATCAAGTTGTTCAGAGGCGGTCTGGTAGTTCTGTGTTTCGGCAAGCAGAACGAATTCCTGAACATACTTTGTATCCATATGCCAATCCTCCATCAAATATACAAAATGCTTGTGCATTCTTACTGAATTGTATTTTCAAGTGATGAAAATGTCAAGTAATGATATGAAAAAATGGGCAAAAATCTGGGACGGATTGAAGGCGCATTTTCCTGCAGTGCGAAACACAGAGATGCCTGTTTATGTCGGGTTCCGTGAACTGTATTATTCGTTTTCAGATTCGGCAATTCATTGCCATGTGTGACATTCAGTGTCAATAACCGGCCATTGTCCCGAATAATGCAACAATCGTGGGATAAAACGGTTTGCTGTTGGGATGGAAACGTTTATATAATGGGCTCATCAGGTGCGGTGCACCGGCATGAACGATATCGGTTCATGCATTTAACAGAATGCAGAACATGGAGGAGATTAAGATGTGGTTTGGCAGTGGAAAGAGTGAAATGCGGTTTCCTGACGGTTTTTTTCCGGCAGAGGGGTTTGTCGGACAGGTACATCCTCTGTTTGTGAGGGCAGCGGTACTCGAGAAGGAAAACCCGTTTGTGCTGGTATCCATAGAGATGACGTCACTCCCAGATGAAGAGGCTGAAAAACTGCGCACGATTGCCGCAGCATCTGCAGGAACAGGAACGGACAGAGTATGGATTACGGTGACACATACTTTTTCTGCACCGCATATCATGCCTGACTTCCTGATGAAAACAGATGAAGACCGGAACAGAAGGGAAGCGCTGAGAAAAATGATGGCCGATGGTGTCCGAGATGCTGTCAGAGAAGCTTTGGCAGCACAGGCTGAATGCAGTCTCATGCTGACTCAGACAGAAAGCCAGGTAATGGCGAGCCGGGATATTGAACTCCCGGAAGGATGGTGGATTGGCTGCGGCGGAAGCGGGAAGAGTGACAGGACTCTGACGGTATTGTCAGCACGTCAGGCAGATGCGCTTCGTGCGGTGATCATGCATTTGAACTGTCAGTCATCCGTGCTGGATGGCACCGGTGCAGAAGACGGCAAGTGTGTATCCGGCGATCTGGCGGGCATTGCCTGTGCAGAGCTTGAAAAGCGGCTGGGCGTTCCGGTGATTTTTGTGATCGGTGCTGCGGGAGATCAGGCACCGGTGCAGCGCGCAAAGGGTCTCATGCCGGATGGAAACGGCGGGTACCATGAGGATGATCTGCATGAGGCTGGTGTCGCAGTCGCTGAAACACTGGGCAGACAGCTGGCAGATGAGGCACAAAAGGCAATGACGCTGCCGGGGAGCGAGCTGACTGGAAATGCAGAAAACAGGTCTGTGTCTTTCATGGCGCCTGCAAAGAAGATGAACCGGAACCTGCATGAACTGAAACCGTCGCATACGGCAGAATGGGTGCCTGATGGAGAAAAGGAGACAGCGGTGGAACTTCTGACGGTGGGTGAACTTGCTGTCATCGGGGTAAAACCGGAACTGACTTATCCAACACTCCTGCATATTCAGGAGAAGAGCCCGTTTAGATTTACACTTGCCGCGACCATGGTGAACGGCGGAGCCAAGTACATGGCGGATCAAAGTGCGTATGACCGCTGCATGTATGAGGCGGTCAACAGTCCGTTTGCGCCAGGTGCCGCGGAACTTCTTGAACAGAAGGCAGAAGAACTGTTGCTGAATGCGAAATAGAACTGTTTCGATAATTGCAATAATCACGCCGGAAAACGGTTTGATTGACTTCTGAAATGCCGATACAATTCAATCATCAGATGCGGACAGATCCGGATGAAAGCACATTCCGCCCGAATAAGTGATGTAAAACGGATAATTCGCTGAAATGGTTCATAAAAATATGTTTTTTGAAAGGAAGGTATCCCGTATGAAAAAGTTCTTGTCAATCGTTTTGACTCTGATCATGGTTCTGTCTGTGGCGAGCCTGGCTGCTGCCGATCAGGGCAGTGAGGTTACCGTCGGCATTGCCGGCGATCCGGGCAACATCGGTCCGTTCCAGGGCATGGGTCTTGGACGCATCGGTATCCTGTTTACCACCTATGAAATGCTGATGGTCAAGGACGGCGACAGCTATGTTGGCTGCCTTGCAAAAAATGTAACGCCTGTGGACGATCTGACCTACGATGTAGAGATCTATGACTACATTAAGGATCAGGAAGGCAACCCGCTGACCGCCAGCGACATTAAGTTCTGCTATGATACCGCCCAGGCGAGCGGCAACCTGCCGAAGCTGGCAGTTGTCGACAGCGTCGAAGTACTGAGCGATTATGTCTGCCGCTTCACCTTCTCTGCGCTCTCAGCCGGCCAGCTTGAAGAGCTGCTGATGGAGTGCCCGATCGTTACCCAGGCTGCCTATGAAGCATCTGCTGATCAGATGGCCACTGACCCGGTTTCCACCAGCGCTTTCCATGTAACCAGCTATCAGACCGGTTCCACCATCGTGTATGAGAACACCGGCAAGTACTGGCAGACTGATGATGCGCTTGTTCCGACAACTTCCAAGCACAATGTCGACAAGATCACCTTCAAGATCATTCCGGATACGGTCCAGATGGTTAATGCCCTCAAGACCAAGGAAATCGACATCTCTGCCGCGATCGATTCTGCTTACATCAAGGACTTCATGGATGTAGACGGCTACAGCGTCACCCAGATCCCGGACAATGTCACCAAGTATCTGATCTTCAACAACAACGTATTCGGCGACATCAACCTGCGCAAGGCGATTGCTTACGGCATCGACACCGAAGACATTGCACTGTTTGCCTATGACGGCGTAGCTCTGCTGGCCAAGGACATCGGCAACAGCAAGTATCCGGATTATGTTGCTGCATGGGATGAGGAAGAGTACTACGAGTATGATGCGGACAAGGCTCAGGAATACCTGACGGCTGCCGGCGTATCCAATCCGACCTACCGCCTCATGTACAACGTTTCCGATCAGAATACCGCAATCGTATCCACCATCCAGAGCGATCTGATGGACTTTGGCATCAACATCGAACTGATCCCTTATGACAATGCACTCTTTGGCAACTACAAGTACTCCGAGAACAGCGAGTGGGATCTCATGCTGGACGAGGGCGGTTCCTCCGGCCTGCTGACCAACGTTTGGAAGCTGACGCTTGACCGCCGCGACCAGGTCCATGGAAAGACCGTCGGTTATGTTGTCGATGATCAGCTGCAGAGCCTGCTTGAGGCTGCCATGGCTGACAACAGTCCGGAAAACATGGACGCTTTCCATCAGTATCTGAAAGAGCAGTGCTACGAGATCGGCCTGGTTGCTGCTGTTAACAATCTGGCACACACCACCATCGTCAAGGCTGCCAAGACCTGCTTCCGTGGACAGATTCTGCCCGGTGCCTGCGAATATTAAGAAACCAGCGTAAAGACAATAAAGAGCGCTGCGGCTTGACGTAGCCGCAGCGCTCTTTGACTTCAGATATCTGGTAGCACTCTTTCAAAATGAAGGAAGGAGAAAAACAACATGATCAGATACGTCGGCAAACGGCTGCTGTGGATGATTCCGGTTATGCTGGGCATTGCCATCCTGATCTTTTCCATCATGTACATATGTCCTGGTGATCCGGCACAGAGCCTTCTCGGCCCAAGTGCGACAGCTGTGGAACTGGCCGCGAAACGGGAAGAACTGGGACTTAATGATCCTTACATTGTGCGTCTCGGACGCTATCTGTATCAGACATTTATCCGCTTTGATCTCGGCACGTCTTACAAATTCGGCACATCAGTCTTTTCCGGTCTGATGGAGCGCATGCAGTACACGCTGGTTATCGCGCTGTTCTGTATGGCGCTGCAGGTCTTTGTCGGCACACCACTCGGCATCGTGGCTGCAACCCACCACAATGGCGTTGCGGACCGGATCAGCATGTTCCTGGCTTTGGTTGGTGTCAGCATTCCGGCCTTCTGGCTTGCCCTGATGCTGGTTCTGATATTCTCAGTCAATCTGGGATGGCTCCCGACCTCCGGTGTGGCCAATGGCATCGCCTCGTTTATACTGCCGTGTGTCGCCAATTCCTTTGCCGGCATTGCAGCACAGGCACGCCATACGCGTTCCTCCATGCTTGAGGTAATTCGTTCCGATTACATCATTACAGCAAAAGCAAAGGGCCTGTCCCAGCGGACCGTGCTGTTTAAGCATGCGCTGCCCAATGCCCTGATTCCTATTATTACCATCGTCGGCAACGGCATGGGCATGATGCTGGGTGGTACCGTCATCATTGAGAACGTGTTTGCCATTCCTGGCGTAGGCCGCTATATGACAGATGCGATTACAGCCCGTGATTACCCAGTTGTTATGGGCGGCGTTCTGGTACTGGGACTTATCTTCAGTCTCATTATGCTGCTGGTTGATATCATTTATGCCTTTGTTGATCCTCGGATTAAGGCCCAGTATGAGGGCAGAAAGGGGAAGAAGTAATGTCATCGGCTGTTAAAGAAAACCACGTCGGCGTCCGCAACCGCCGTCAGGGCCAGTTCGGACAGGTTATGCACCGGCTGAGCAAAAACAAGGTCGCCATGGTCGGTCTTGTGATTATGATTCTTCTGATCCTTATGGCTGTCTTTTCTCCCTGGATTACACCGTATGATTACGCCAAAACGAGCAAGGCAGACCGTTATGCCGGTCCCAGTGCGGCACATCCCTTTGGGTGTGATGGTATGGGACGCGACATCCTGTCACGCATTATGTATGGTGCCCGCGCATCCCTGTGGCTCGGACTCATGAGCACACTGGTTGCAACGGTTATCGGTGTGGTTATTGGTTCGCTTGTCGGTTATTACGGCGGCAAAGTTGACAATATTGTCATGCGTATCCTGGATATCATTCAGGCGATTCCGGGCATGCTGCTTTCCATCGCGATTTCTGCAGCACTTGGAAGCGGTATCGGCAATACCATTCTTGCACTGTCCATCGGCGGTATTCCCATGACAGTACGTCTTCTGCGCGGCTCCATCCTGACGGTCCGCAAGCAGGAGTATATTGAAGCGGCTGAGAAGATCAACTGCTCCAGGTTCCGTGTTATCATGAGTCATATTCTGCCGAACTCCATTGCTCCCGTTATTGTTTCTGTTACGATGGGCATTGGAAATACCATTCTGCAGGCAGCCAGCCTGTCCTACATCGGTCTGGGCGTTCAGCCGCCGACACCGGAATGGGGCGCCATGCTTTCTGAAGGCAAGGCAATGATTACAAAGTATCCGCATCTGTGCATCTTCCCAGGTCTGGCAATCATGGTTGTTGTACTGTGCCTGAACATGCTGGGCGACGGTCTGCGCGATGCAATGGACCCGAAACTGAAGAACTGAGAAAGGAGGAATACCCATGGCAAACAAGGATGTACTGCTTTCCGTGAAAAATCTGACCGTGGAATATACCTCCGAAGGCGAAGTTGTCCACGCGGTCAACAATGTTTCTTTTGAACTGGAAAAGGGACAGACGATAGGACTGGTCGGTGAGACCGGTGCCGGTAAAACATCCATCGCACGAGCGATTCTGCGCATCCTGCCGGAACCGCCCGCCCGTGTTCCAAACGGTGAAATCTTCTTTGAGGGGAAGGACCTGCTCAAGATCCATGAGGAAGAGATGCAGAAAATCCGGGGCAAGGAAATCAGCATGATCTTCCAGGACCCGATGACTGCCCTGAATCCCATCATGCGTGTCGGTGAGCAGATTGCTGAGGTCATCAAACTGCATGAGCACTGCTCAAAGCAGGAATCCATTGACAAGGCGAAGAAGATGCTCGAAATGGTCGGCATTCCTGGCGAACGCTATTACGAGTATCCGCATCAGTTTTCAGGCGGCATGAAGCAGCGCGTGGTTATCGCCATGGCACTTGCCTGCAGCCCCACACTGCTCCTGGCAGATGAGCCGACTACTGCGCTCGACGTGACCATTCAGGCACAGGTACTGGACATGATCAACGACCTCAAACAGAAGCTGAATACCTCCATGATCATGATCACCCATGACCTGGGCATTGTGGCAGAGGTCTGTGACACAGTAGCTGTTGTTTATGCCGGGGAGATTATGGAATACGGCACCAAGGAACAGATTTTCCATAATCCGCAGTATCCGTACACCATTGGTCTTTTCGGTTCACTGCCGGATCTGAACAGCGATGTTGAGCGGCTTTCGCCGATTGAAGGACTGCCGCCGAACCCCGCGGATCTGCCGAAAGGATGCGCGTTCAATCCCCGCTGTCCATACGCGACGGATGCGTGCCGCAAGGAGCATATTCCACTGACGGATATTGGCGGCGGACATCTGTGCCGCTGCTGCCGACTGGCTGAGATTGCCAGGGAGAAGGAGGCTGCCAAATGAGTACGCCGATGATTGAGGTCAAACACCTCAAAAAGTACTTCAACACCCCCAAGGGCACGCTGCATGCTGTTGACGATATTTCCTTCAAGATCGAAAAAGGCAAGACCATGGGCGTCGTTGGCGAAAGCGGCTGCGGAAAGTCCACACTGGGACGTACGATTATCCATCTGCTTGAAAGCACAGACGGTCAGATTTTTCTGGATGGCCGTGATATCACCCACGTGGACAAAAAGCAGATGCATGAGATCAACGAGCGGATGCAGATCGTTTTCCAGGATCCGTATTCGAGCCTGAATCCACGTCAGACGGTTGAGGATGTCATCCGGGAACCGCTTAAGCTCTCAAAACGGTACAAAACGAGGGAAGAGATTGACCGGAAGACCGATGAGCTTATGAACCTGGTCGGTATTGACGAGCGTCTTCGCCATGCGTATCCGCATGAGCTTGACGGCGGCCGCCGCCAGCGCGTGGGCATTGCAAGAGCGCTCAGTCTGAATCCGGACTTCATCGTCTGTGATGAGCCGGTTTCCGCTCTGGACGTGTCCATTCAGGCACAGGTTCTGAATCTGCTTCAGGATCTGCAGGAAAAACAGGGACTGACGTACATGTTTGTTACGCATGACCTGAGTGTTGTGCGCCATATCAGCGATGACATCTGCGTTATGTACCTGGGACAGCTGGTAGAAACGAGCCCGGCCAAGGAACTGTTTATCCATCCGCTGCATCCCTATACAAAAGCACTTCTTTCTGCGATTCCCTCAACGGATATAGATCATCCGCATGAGCGGATCAAGCTGCAGGGAGAGATTACCAGCCCGATTGATCCCAAGCCCGGATGCCGGTTTGCTGCCCGTTGTCCGTATGCGACGGAGGCATGCCATCAGCCGCAGCAGCTTGAAGAGATTCTGCCGAATCACTATATTGCCTGCTGTCGTGCAAGAGAACTGAACAAGGATATTCTGTAATCCATACCGGGGCAGAGGACGCCTCTGCCCCTCTTAGAAAGGTTGAACCGATGAGCGAGAAAAAATGGTTTGATTTTTCCTGTAAAAGCAACATCCTGCTTGAGGACGAGGAAGGCAACCGTGTTCCCATGAGTGAGCCGTATTTCAGGTCAGAGGAGATTGCACCCAAAACATGGAAAATCCTTTCAGATGGAGATTTCAGCTATCTGCTTGAAGGGGATGACGGCGATGCTCTCCTGATTGACAGCGGCTGCGGCGCAGGCAGTATCAGGGAATATTGTGAAACGCTGCTTGGCCATCCGGTGTCCCGGATTGCAAATACACATCATCATTTTGATCATACTGCCAATGACGGATATTTTGATCTGGTTTATATGGCAGCAGAATCCGTTCCCCTGGCAACGCAGCCCTTTCCCAGCTTTGAAGGAATTAACTTTCCGCGGAACTATACGGTGCAGATTGTGGAGGATGGCGATATTATCCCGCTCAAGGGACGTGATCTGCTGGTTCTCAAGATGCCGGATCACGCGGTAGGCAGCATTGTAATGCTGGACAGGGCATACCGGCTTCTGTTTGTCGGAGATGAGTATGGTATGCCGTTTGGGAAATCCATCAATACAACGGTTGAAAACTGGGCGAATCTCAGCAGAAAACTGATGCCTCACCGGTGCGAGTATGATGCTGTCTGGGGCGGGAATGGTCTTGCAGATCCGGATATTGTACGGAAACTTTACGACAACTGCATCGCCATCATGGAAGGTGCAGAGGGAGAACCGCGGGAAGATCCGCCTTTTAACAACTGGCAGCAGACAGATGATGAAGGACATATTATCTGGAAGCGCAAACTGCCGCATCCCGGAGACGGACCGAAGAACCAGAAGAAGGGCAGTGACGGTGGACTCCAGGATGTTCGCTGGAATGAAGCCCAGGAGAATACCAAACGAATCTACGGTCAGGCGCCGTCTGCAGTGGTATATGACAAGCAGCGTATCTTTAACGCTCCCGCTAAGGTGTAAATGTAATTCAGTGGAGGGGACTGCAGCAAATGAGCAAAGTTATTGACGCGAATCTGTACTGGTTTCCGGAAACTCTGTTTACAAATGAAGAACAGTCAGAACGCTTTTTATCCGAAATTCCGGTGCAGTACGGCATCCGGGGTTCTCTCAGAGAAAATCGTGAAACCGGCCTGCGGCAGTATGTGATTGAGAAACCGGCAGGCAGTGAAAATCTCAATTATGTGCAGGGGGATTACGTGCTGGAGCGGCAGCTGGCGGATATGGACAGGGCCGGCATTGACCGTGCCGTACTCAAGCTTTCCTGTCAGCAGGAATGGATGAGTCTTGACATGTGCCGGCTGTTCAATGACGGCATGGCAGAACATGTAAAAACGTCCCGTGGCCGCATGGCAGCGCTGGGTGTTGTTCCGCCGCAGGGTACCCCTGCGGTATTCCGCGAAATTGACCGCTGTCTGGATGAACTGCATTTTGGCGGTCTGCAGCTGTCTGCACATTATGGGAATCTGTACCTGGATGATGAGGCATTTGCACCGTTTTTTGCATATCTGAATGAGCGGGGTGTTACCTGCTATGTTCATCATACGCCGGTTCCTGTTCAGTATGACAGTCTTACGGCATATACCAATCTGCGCCGCAGCTATGGCCGTTGCGTGGATCAGGCGACGGCTGTCGGACGTGAACTGTTCAGCGGCTTCTTTACAAAGTATCCGAATGTGAAGCTGGTACATTCCATGCTGGGCGGCGGTTTCTTTGCATTTACCAGCCTGTGGTTCCCGAAAAAACCGAAAGTGCAGGAGGCAGTAAGCCGTTTCAAGGATGACAATGAGCTGGTTGTCGAACAGCTTCATAACAATGTGTTCTTTGAGATGAGTCATGCGCAGCCATGGGGAAAGGCACAGCTTGAGTGTGCTGTTGCAGCGCTTGGTGCAGACCATATTCTGTTTGGCACTTCGTATCCGGTAAGGCCGGTATGGCTGCTGGAAGGTGCTGACTTTGTGCGCAGTCTTGACATTACAGAGGACGAAAAAAATCTGATACTTGCGGGAAATGCGGAAAGGCTGTACCATCTGTAACAGATCACTGACGGATAAACGCAGGGAGGGAAGAACATGCCCCGTTTTATGGTTGATTCAAACTGGTACGGATGGGACGGACCGGAGAATGTGACAAACAGGGTTAAAAACCGCTGTCTGGCACTTTCTTTGGCAAATGCTGTGATTTCATTTACCTGCGGCGTTGTATCCACTGGTGTTACCCGGCACAACTGGGTTGGATTTGCTGCAACTGCTGCACTGATTGCACTTATGATGGAAATCATAGGGGCGGTCCGTTTCCGGCGTGCACCGCATGTGACAGATAAACGGACTTTTGACAGCATTCATCAGATGATGCGCTGGTCTGCCCAGTGTCACATGATCCTCATGGCGCTGGCGTTTGCTGCCGGTGCTGTATCCTGCTTTCAGGCATTTGGCGGCATACCGGATCTGCTGATCCTGTCCGGATTTGCAGCCAGTTTTGCCTGTTCCTGGTTCTTTTTGAGAGCCTATTCCGGTTTGCCCACTTACAGCATAAAAGCGCCTGACTGAGGCGCTTTTTCCGGTCCCACAGATCACTATTATCGCATAGCATCCCGTCAGAGGTGTATGCTTTTTCTACAGGTATCTTGCGGATGGAGGACTTTACCTCATGAACAAATTCAAAATTATCAAGTCAATGCTGATGAATCTTCCGGTGTCCCTGACCATGAGCTTTGTAGCACAGTGGATCAACATCCGTCATGGGCACATGCCGCATTTTGACTGGGGAAGCATGGCAGTCAGCTTCTGCTTTTCCTACTTCATTGCTTTTCTGATCGCCTTTTTCATTCCGGCTGATCAATGGGGCTTTGCCCTGGCAGAAAAATGCAATGCAAAGCGGGGAACATGGGCGTTTGATATCCTGGTCAATCTGGTTGTGAATACGGTGTTCTGCGTAATTATGACGGCTGTGATGCACACATTCACAGCCTGCGTTCTGGGTGGTCTGCCGCTCAGCACGCTGCCGTCAGGTTTCGCAGAAATGATTGGTCCGGTGTGGATCTCCTGCTTTATTGTGAGTCTTCTTACACAGCGCCCGGCCATGAATCTGGCCAAACGCCTGTGTGGTATGAAAAACTGAAAAAAGTAAGCCGGAACCCCGAAGAGGGTTCCGGCTTTTTTGCTGTAATCTAAACAATGCTCTGACCTGAAAGACGGCTGGCTGTATGGTGTGCAGTCAGATAACAGCAGACGGCGTTATGTGAATGGAGGTGTTCTGAAAGCTGATTCAGCCCCATATTTTCAGAAAGGACCGAAAAGCCAGCTCAGGCGAAGAGGTCGTCGAGCGTAATGACACGGATAAATGCGCCGCTGTATTCGTTATAGATCAGACCGTATGTGGTGATCAGTGTACTGTGAGATCATCTCTGTCAGCTGGTTCTGTCTGCGCAATATCACCCTGTAGTAATCCTTGCTGACAGTAAATTCATCACTGGAATACTTGATTTCGCACATGTTGATTACATTGTCATTGCGTTCAATCAACAGATCTATCTGAAGACCGTCAGTATCATCACTGCGTTTCGACCAGGCTGACAGTTTGGTGGCTACTCCACTTATACCCAATGCAGATTTAATCTGTTTTATGTGACGAAAGCAAAGATTTTCAAAGGCAATTCCGCGCCAGGCAACAACAGGTGGTGATTGGACAGCCTGTTTCCAGAAGTGCTCGTTTTTTTGCTGCTCCTGAACAAAGTGAAGATAGAAGATACAGAAAGGGTCTGAAAGCCGGTAATGTTCCTGTTTTCCGCTCATTCCAAAGGGTGTGTATTTTACGATGAAATCACCTGCCTCCAATGCATTCAGGCAGGTCGTGATTGTGCTGCCGTCACTGATGTGCAGACCTTTTGTGATTTCTCTGCGGGTGTATCCGGCATTTTTGGTATACAAAAATGAAACGATGGCTTTCACCATGTCCGGGTTGGAAAAAACAGAGGAGAATAATCGGTCATATTCAAATTTCAGTTTGGCATTTTCACTGAAAAACAGTTGATCCACATTTTGAGCAAGTGAAAGACCTTTTTTGAAATAGTGGAGATAGTATGGGATTCCTCCAAGAATCATGTAACTTTGGGCGATATCATATCTTGAAAGGAAGACCCGGTTACTTTTCAGGAAAGCTTCACATTCTTCGAGAGAAAAAGGGGTAAGTTTAATTTCGTGCGTACCCCCTCCGTAAAGACCAACGTGATTGTTGATCAGTTTATCGAGCATCCACGAATTCGCGCTGCCACATACGATCATCATCAGGTTATCCTGATGTGCGCCCCAGTTGTTCCAGAATCCTTCGAGTGCTGTAATAAAGCCGGAGCGTACGGTATCCAGCCAGGGCAGTTCATCGATGAAGACAACCTGCCGTTGTCCGTCATTCTTCTCCTCAAGCAATTGCTGGAGCAGGAAAAATGCATCCAGCCAGGTAGCCGGATGTTCTTTGTTTCTGAGTCCATATGTCTGAAGAGAATGATAAAAATGTGTCAGCTGTACTTCCAGCATGCCTTTGTTTTCATGTTCAAGAGGTGAGAGACCTGCATGTCAAAAGCAAACCGGCCTTTAAACGTTTGCTCGATAAGATATGTTTTGCCAACATGCTATCTGCCGTATACTGCAACAAGCTCAGACTGATTCCCTTTATACAGATCTTCAAGTTCTTCAGTTTCTTTTACCCGTCCAATCATTCTGGCATGCCTCACTTATTTTGAGATATTCGGATGATTTGGCTTGAATATCTCATGATACAATTCATCACTGTTATATTTTTGTTCGGAAAATAAAGAAAACTGTTCAACGAGATTTATTTTGAGATATTCAGGCAATTTGGGCTGAATATCTCAAAATAAAACTTAATGTGTTTCTGGTTACAGCAGAATCTGCCGCTCACGGTGTTTGCTTTCTTTCTGCCGGAACTGGAGGGGCGTGGTCTGGAACTGCTGATGAAATCTGCGCGTAAAATTGCTGACGTCCGGGTAGCCGCACATGGAGGCAATCTCGGTGACAGAAAGTTCAGATGTGAGGAGCAGCATCCGTGCACGCATCAGGCGGCTTTGGGTGACATACTGCATGGGAGACAAACCCACGATGCGGCGGAAATGGGAGGAAAGACAGCCGGGAGAAACATGGTATTTGGCAGCCAGGTCTGCAAGGGAAAAAGGCGTTGCAATGTTGTTGTCCAGGTCACCGAGAATATCCTGAACAGGCAGGAAGGTCAGCTGATTTGCCGGCGTGAACATGTCCGGAGAAAGCCGGTAGGCATCGGTCAGAATCAGGGTCATAATGGCTTCAAAACGGGTATCCGAGAAATCACCTGCGTTCGGCTCCAATGTACGGAAGAGCGAAAAGTAGGCATCAAAGCGTGTACGCAGCTCTCCGGTGGGAAGGACATAGGGAAACTGACTTCCGTGAAAACGGAAGACCGAAAGGAGCATCAGGTCATTGTGAAAGGCAGTCAGCTGTGTGGGCGGAATCAGAAGGTAGTAGCGCTTGTATGGCAGTTCAACAGGGGTTGATGCGTGTTCATCGAAAGGATTCAGGAACACAAGGCTTCCTGCGGGACAAAGGTAGTCCCGGTCCCGGATCCGCATGTTTACAGCACCGGAGAGGACATAGAGAAGCTCGTAATAGGTGTGCGTATGCACGGAATGGGAGATCGGTTCCTCATTGTATCGAATCTCAAAAGCCATAAATGCCTCAAATCGAAATTACATAAAATCGAAACAAAATAGACGTTTTCTCTGACATGTTTTATTGTATCATATGCACATGACGTGAACAAGAGGATGAAGGCAATGAAGCATACCGTTTTTCATTATCACACGCTTTCTGAAGTAAAGCAGGAAGCCGAAAAATTACAAGTTTTTCTGCCACTCTCGGAAGATACTGCGACACTCTTTCAGCCATTGACATTTGGGGAAAAGACTGCAGACAACAGGATTGCATTTCTGCCGATGGAAGGCACGGATGGAACGGAAACAGGCGCTCCTGGCGAACTGACCTGCAGAAGGTATTTACGTTTTGCACAGGGAGGCCCCGGCATAATCTGGTTTGAGGCAGTCTCAACGCTTCCGGAAGCCAGGGCATCTGCGCACCAGCTCTATCTGACAGAAGAAAACGTGGATGCGTTTGCCGCGCTGCTTAACGATATCCGTGAGACATCGCTGCGTGAAAACGGTTATGTTCCGGTAATCATTATGCAGGCTACAAACAGTGGCCGCTACGCGAAACCGCACGGGTATCCGGAACCGCTGGCGGCGTATCATTGCCCGCCTGTAGAACCGGAGCGGCTGCCGGATGAACGGATTGTCACAGATGACGATCTCATGCGGTTTGAGGCGGCGTATGAAAAGACGACAAAACTCTGCCAGCAGGCAGGATTTGACGGAATGGACATCAAGTGCTGCCACCGGTATCTTGCCTGTGAACTCCTTTCTGCATATGAGCGTGAAGGGCTTTATGGCGGTTCCTTTGAAAACAGGACGCGGTTCCTGAAGAACTGCTACCGTGCATCCGCTGCTGCGGTGACGAGGAAAGACTTTTTCCTGACCAGCAGGATCAATGTCTATGATGGATATCCATGGCCATACGGCTTCGGTGTTGCCAGAGACCGCAGCTTGGAGCCCGACTTTACGGAACCGCTGCAGCTGATCCGGGACCTGCGGGAAGAGTTCTCCATTCCTGTTGTTAATATTTCGATGGGCAATCCATATCAGAATCCTCATGTATCCAGGCCTTATGATCACGGCAATTATGTACCGGATGAGCATCCCATATGCGGTGTATCGCGCCTTATGAGCGGTATCCGTACCATTCAGGAGGCAATGCCGGATCTGCCGGTTATTGGCAGCGGTTTTTCCTATCTGCGTCAGTATTCAGGCAATCTGGCTGCCGGCATGGTAGGCTCCGGATACTGCGCCATGGCCGGCTTTGGCCGGATGACGTTTGCGGATCCGCTCTTTGTCCGTGAACTGCGTACATCAGGACAGATGGACAGCCGGAAGAGCTGCGTGACATGCGGCGCCTGTGCCGGACGGCTGCGGGCGGGAATACCTGCAGGCTGTCTGGTGCGTGACAGGGAGGTATATCATCCATGAAGGTCGCTTTGGTGACGGGGTCCAGCAGGGGAATAGGCAGAGCTGTTGCAGATCTGCTGCAGGATAACGGATATACTGTCATTTATACGGGAACCAGGGAATCAAAGCCTGAGGGTCTGCCCGAAGCGTGTATCTATCAGGCGGTCAATGTTGCAGATCAGGCAGACAGGGAGAGGATTATCCGGTTTGCCGTTGAGCAGTTTGGGCGTCTTGATCTGCTGGTCAACAATGCCGGTGTTGCGCCGCTGATACGCCAGGACATCCTTGAGATGACGGAGGAAAGCTTCGACCGTGTAATCGGCATTAATCTCAAGGGAACGCTGTTCATGAGTCAGCTGGCAGCGCGGGAAATGCTGCGGGAGAAAACGGAAATTGAAGACTGGTCGCCGCGGATTGTAAATATCGGTTCCATGTCGGCCTATACATCCAGTACATCCCGCGGAGAATACTGCATCAGCAAGGCGGGTATCGGGATGGTTACAAAGCTGTTTGCAGACCGTCTTGCAGCGGAGGGTATTTCTGTCTTTGAAATCAGGCCGGGCATTATCGACACGGACATGACCAGTGTTGTACATGAAAAATATGAACGGATGATCGAAAATGGACTGCTTCCCGTCCCACGGTTCGGGAAACCGGAGGATGTTGCGAAAATGGTACTCGCCTGTGCATCCGGTCTGCTGGATTATTCAGCCGGCCAGGTGCTTGACGCAGACGGCGGTTTTGCCTTAAGGAGGCTGTGATGAAACACCTCACCGTTCGCACCGTTGTCGTGGGCAGCGGGTGTGCCGGCTATAAGGCGGCAGATACGCTTGCAGCACTGGGTGAAAAGAGCCTGCTGCTTGTCACTGAGGACCGTCTTGCAGGCACTTCGAGGAATACGGGCAGCGACAAACAGACATACTATAAACTGTCTCTGGCAGGCGATGACGGGGACAGCGTCGGGGAACTGGCAAGAACATTGGCAGGGCCGGACATGCATGGAGATATTGCCCTTTGTGAGGCTGCATCCTCTGCAACCTGTTTTCTCTCTCTTGCGGCGCTGGGCGTTCACTTTCCGGTCAATGAGTACGGCGAGTACGCGGGGTATCAGACAGATCATGACGTTAGAAAACGCGCCACCTCTGCCGGACCGCTGACCAGTAAATACATGACAGAGGCACTGGAGGCATCTGTTCGTGCACGTCAGGTCAGCATGATTGAAGACGGACTTGTTTTCCGTATCCTGACAGATGCAGACGGTGTTGCCGGGCTCGATGTTTTTTCCAGAACGAAGGGAGAACAGATCCGCATCCACTGTGCCAATGTCATTCTCTGTACAGGAGGACCGGCGCATATTTATGCGGATTGTGTTTATCCGGAGAGCCAGCATGGGATGAGCGGACTGGCGATTGCGGCAGGCGCGTCCATGATGAATGCGGACTGCTGGCAGTACGGACTGGCAACGACGAAAGTCAGGTGGAATGTCAGCGGCAGTTATCAGCAGGCTGTTCCCAGATACATTTCAGTGGATGCAGAAGGAAGGGAGCGGGAATTCCTTGCGGATGCGCTGGGCGAAAAGGAAGCCATTGACATGACATTCCTGAAAGGGTACCAGTGGCCGTTTGATACATCCCGGCTTGCAGGCTCCTCCCGCGTCGATCTGCTGGTCAAAGCTGAATGTGACCGTGGAAATCGCGTATATCTGGATTATACGAAGAATCCCAGGGGATATAGTCCGGAAATGCTTTCACGGGAAGCGTGGGAATATCTGCACAACTGTCACGCGGAACAGGCTACCCCCATTGAAAGGCTTGCCGCGATGAACGCACCGGCGATAGACCTCTATGCCAGCCATGGCATTGATATGTGGAAAGAACCGCTTGAGATACGGGTATGTGCACAGCACCACAATGGCGGAATTGCCGTGGATGCGGACTGGCAGACAGATGTACCGGGACTGTATGTCTGCGGCGAGGCTGCCGGCACCTTCGGATATAAACGCCCGGGTGGATCAGCCCTCAACGCGACCCAGGTTGGTGCACTTCGGGCTGCCGGTCATGCGATGCGGAACGGCCGCCAGCCCAGAGAACATGCGGCAATGGATGAGCCGTTCCTCTGTCCGGTGGGAGACTGCAGGCTGTGGCAGCAGAGAATGACGCGGGCAGCGGGCATTGAACGTGATGTGCCCGAGATGGAAAAGATGCTGCAGGATATAGAGACAGCATTGAATGCAGCAACTGCCGCGGATCCGTCAGATGCCGATTTTGAACAACGGGTTCTTCTGGGCGATATTCTGCTGACACAGCATGAGGTGCTCTCTGCCATGATTCTCGGTGCCGGGGAGGAAACCCATGAGGGCGTGCTTGTGACACGGCAGGGGAAATCCTTCCGTGAGGCTGCAAGACCGATTCCGGACCGTGATCTGTGGTTTGAATCTGTATGGAAAAACTATCTGGAGCGGGAAGGACGATGAAACAATACGAAGCCATGATTGAGGCAGGGGAGGCAGAAGCGCTTTCCAGATGCCTCATAACCGGTATGCTTTCCCAGAAATCAGAGATGGAAAAAGCAGGACTGCTCTGGCATGCAGTCCGCCTTGGAAAGACCGGAATGGTACGTGTACTGACGGAGCGCTGTCACGGCCTACGGCTGGATGCAGATGAAAAGGGAAATACGCTGCTGCATGCGGCGGTACAGTCGGGAAACACGGAAACGGCGGAATTTGTAGCGGAAGTGCTCGGCTTTTCTCCGTTTACGGGCAACAGCGATGGCATTTCTCCCCTGCAGCTTTCCGCAACTGTCAGTGATGCCATGCAGACATGCATGGAAAGACTGGCAGGCATGAGCCTTGCAGATACTTATCGCAACCCGGTTTTGAGAGGGTGGCATCCGGATCCATCCGTTTTGCGGGTGGGGGACGATTACTATCTGATCAATTCTTCCTTTGTCATGATGCCGGCTTTGCCGATCAGCCATTCAAAGGACCTTGTTCACTGGGAGACCATCGGACATGTATTTGAGGATCCGGTGACGGCACAGATTGAAGGCCTGCCGGGCGGCTTTGGATACTGGGCGCCGGATCTGTCCTGTTATGACGGCCGATTTTACGTGGTGGCGACACTGAGAAGAAACAAGTATCCGTTCCGTCTGCAGATGCTGACATGGGCGTCTGCACCGGAGGGACCGTGGGCAAAGCCTGTTTTTCTGTCGGTAGACGGTATTGATCCGTCCCTGTTTACAGATGATGATGGGCGACGTTATCTGGTCCTGAATCCGGGTGTCCAGATTGCTGAAATTACAAAAGACGGGCAGCTGCTGGAAGAGCCACGCATGATCTACTATGGTTCCCGGAGATATAAAAGTGAAGGCCCGCACCTGTTTAAGCGGGATGGATACTATTATATTCTGGAAGCAGAGGGTGGAACCGGACAGGGACATATGGTGACTGTCGCGAGATCGGAAAATCTGCGGGGACCGTATACACCCTGTCCCATGAATCCTGTGCTGGGCACAACACAGCAGGATGCCTATATCCGGCGCAGCGGGCACGGAAAACTTGTCGGGCTGCCGGACGGCCGCTGTGCCATGATGTATCTGTGCGGCAGGAGCGTCGAAGGGAAGACGCTCATGGGCCGGGAAACAGGTCTTGACCCGGTGACATTCATTGACGGCTGGCCTGTAGTGAACAATCTTCAGGGACCCAGCTGTATCCAGAAAAAGCTGCTTCCGGACTGGGCATGTGAAGAGCGGCCAGCCTGGTATTGTCCGAGGCAGAATGTGCACGATTTCGCGGATTTTTCGGATGGAATCCTGCTGCAGTGCGGGAAAGACCCCTCAGAAACGGCAGATTCACATCTGCTGCTTCACAGACAGCAGGAAACGGGAATCAGCCAGCAGGTGACGGTGAAGCCTTCCATGGGTGCATATGCCGGCCTCTGTGCCTATTATGACGAAAACAGCTTTATCCTCTACGGCATTAAAAAGGATGCGTCAGGAGCTTCCCTGATCCTGACGGTTCAGGAAGGCCTGAACAGAACGGAAACAGTGATTGCCGACGGCATCGGTGATGAAGTGACGCTCAGTGCAGAAGGAAAGGGGCTTAAACGTTCATTCATCTGCAACGGGAAGACAGTGACTGCAGATATTACCTGCCTGACAGATGAGGGGCTTCATCTTGGAAAGCGTTTCACTGGGGCAATGCTTGGGCTTTTTGCCGCAGGAAACGGCAGTGCCTGTATGAGGGATTACAGGGAGGAACAGTGGAATGAATAGGAATGATTTGCCCCGTGTCGTCCTGTGTTCGGTAGGATTTTACGGACAAAAGTATCTGGAAGCACTTGTGCAGGAACCGGCACAGGCTGCCCTGGTGGGTGTTGTGGATCCGGCAAAAGGGTTGACAGACAGATTTCCGGTATTGCTTGAACGCGGAATACCGGTGTATCCATCCCTTGACGGTTTTCTGGCGGCGGATTCAGCTGACCTTGCCGTGCTGGCGTCACCGATTCACCTGCATACGGAAATGGTGCTCAAGTGTCTTCGGCACGGTCTGCATGTGCTGTGTGAAAAGCCGCTCTGTCTTACGCGTGAGGAAACCATTCTCATGCAGGATGCGGCGAAAAAAGCGGACCGGTTTCTGTCACTCGGCTGGCAGCTCAACTATGATGAGGCAGTGCTTTCCATCAAGCGGGACATTCTGAATGGCAGCTTTGGAACACCGCTGCGCTTTTCCTGCATTCACGGGATGCGCAGGGGGAACGCCTATTATTCAAGGAGCAACTGGGCGGGCCGCATTATGGTGGACGGACACGAAGTCTTTGACAGTCCTTTCATGAATGCCTGTGCACATAATTATCAGCTTATGACGTTCTGGCTTGGCAGGGAAATGGACACAGCAGCAGATATTGCTGAGGTGAAAGGCTTTACATACAGGGCAAATCCGAATATTGAAAACTACGATATTGCCTTTCTGCGCACGGTAAGCGATGAATCTGTTCCGGTCTATTACTATACAGCCCACCCGATAGCGACCAAAAATCTGGGCCAGCTGGGCAAGGCTGAATTTACCCTGGGAACACTCACCTGGGGCAAGGGTAAGCCATATGTCTTTACCTTTAAAAACGGGAACAGCAGGGTCTATGGGATGGACGGCGGTACACCGCTGATGCGGAAACTGGATGTGGCAATACGCTGTGTTAAGACGGGCGAAAGGCCTTCCTGTTCAGCAGTGGCCGGACTGGGACATCTGAGTGCGGTACGTTTGTCCCAGCAACTCAGGGTCGGTGAAGTGGCCCCGGAGGCAGTTAACTGGATTCATGAAAACGGAGATGACTTTCCGGCCGTAAACGGTCTTGAAGAGATCATGACGGACTGTTTTGAGAACTGGAAACTTCCAGAGAACGCTTCTGTTATATTTGGTTATTAACAGCGCATGCTGTTGATAAAATATTAAAAAGGAGATTTGAATATGAAAAAGATCCTTGCATTGTTTGTGGCGCTTGTGATGCTTGCTTCCATGGCGTGCTTTGCCCTGGCAGAGAGCAAGCCTTATGAGGGCGTGAAGCTGACCTGGTGGGTCAAGCTCCATGAAAACCTCAAAGGTGTTTCCGTGGATGGAAAGCCTGTTGAGAATCTGGCTCAGACCAAGTGGTATGAGGCGGTGAAAGAAGCTACGGGCATTGAGATTGAATTCATCCATCCGGCTGCCGGTCAGGACGGAACGGAATTCAACCTGCTGACTGCTGTACCGGATGAGATGCCTGACATCGTGGAGTACAGCTGGACGTCTTATCCGGGCGGCGCCAGTGCTGCTGTTGCGGATGAGGTCATTATGCCGCTCAATGATGCAATTGCATCCGGCAAGGCGCCGAATCTCAAGGCCATCCTTGACGCAAATCCAGTGATTGAGAAGTCTGTCAAGACCGCAGACGGTGACTATTATGTATTCCCGTTCCTGCGTGGCACGACCTTTGAAAACAACAACTGCCTGTTCACCAGCGGTTTCTTCCTTCGCGGCGATATCCTGAAGGAAATCGGCATGGAAGCCCCTGAGACCATTGATGAGTGGTATGCGGTTCTGTCTGCTGTCAAGGCAGCACATCCGGATATGGTTCCGTTTACGACCCGTACCGAATGGATGAACCAGATCTTTGCACCTGGATTCAACAACTACTGGGATTACTATGTTGAGGACGGCGTTGTGAAGAATGGCCTCGTCGAAGACAGCCGCTATGAATACCTGAAGACCATGGCCAAGTGGTACAAGGAAGGCCTGATCGACCAGGATTACCTGACCCATACAAAGGCCAATGATGGCCGTGCACTCATGGCCAGCGGCATGGCATTTGCAACCAACGATGCATCCGGCGGCGGTACCTCCAACATCATTCCTCCGCTGCTTGAGGCTGGCCTCATCAAGGACGAGAGCGACCTCGTGACCACCACGCCTGTGACTGCTGTCAAGGGCGAGAATGCCAAGTTTGCCAAGATGAACAATCTCTATGATGCCTCCGGTTCGTCCGCTGCCATCTCCAAGCGCCTTGGCGACGAGGGCGGCAAAAAGCTCGAAGCTGCGCTGTATCTGCTCGACTGGATGTACTCTGAAGAAGGACACATGATCAACTGCTTCGGTATTGAAGGCGTTTCCTACAATATGATTGACGGTTATCCGACCTTTACGGATGCTGTCCTCCACAATCCGGACGGCCTCAATGTGGCAGCTGCCCTGTCCATCTACGCCCGTGCACATCAGAATGGTCCTGTGGTCCAGGATACCCGTATTTTTGACCAGTACTATTCTTATTCCGCACAGGTTGCAGGCATGCAGCTCTGGACCAAGACCGACTTTGGCAACTACATGTATCCGGCTGGCGCCACTGTTGCGACCGATGATGCGGACGACTTTGCAACCATCTCCACCAATGTCAAGACATACAAGGAAGAGATGGAAGCCAAGTGGATCACCGGTCAGGAAGAGCTGACCGAGGAAGCCTGGAAGGCCTATGTGGACCAGATGGAAGCCTATGGCATGAGCCGTGCCAT
>JAFUHD010000087.1 GCA_017469025.1 Clostridia bacterium | reverse complement strand
CTGGACAGGATCGAAAATGGCAACCGGCGTGATAACCGTCGCACCGCAGGACCATTCGATCTGCCGGAGCACCGTCGATGCTTTCTCATCCTGCCACTTGAATGCATATCCGGCTCTCGTCGCATGATGTCCCGTGACGCTGCCTGTTGCCGCATATGCCGTATCATCATAACAGATAACCAGCCCGTCCACCGGCAGCTGCATCTCTCCGCTTTCCACCCGATGCGTCCATTTCGAAATGACCTCCGGCAGCCCGGCAGCATCCGTACATTCCCGTGCAACCGTGGCAAAGCCCAACCGGTCAAGGAACTGCATCCGCTCACCCCAGGAAGGAATATTGTCGTCTGTGTGAACCAGTGTAAATGCATGAAAGCTCACATGCCGCTGTCTGACCTCATCCAGCCGCTTTTCATCCAGTCCGAGCGTGCCTGCTGCCAGATTCCGCGGATTTGCATAACGCTCGTCCGGGTCCGGTATTTCTTCGTTGATTTTCTCAAAATCCGGATAGGAAATGACGGCTTCTCCACGCACAACCAGATGCCCCTGGTAGGGGATGTTCTGCGGGAATCCGGTAATCACATTTTTCATGAATGTGATATTGGTTCCTATTGTTCCGTTCCCACGTGTCAGAATCCTGGTCAGGACGCCGCCGTCATATGTCAGTACAAGCGTCAGGCCATCCAGTTTCCAGGACAGCCATACAGGCCTGTCCCCTGCCCATTCCTGCAGCTCTCCCACCTGCTTTGTCTTGGCCAGGGAAAGCGCAGGGTATTCATGAGTTTCCTTTGTACCGGCAATGTTCTCCTCAGCGGACGTATTGACCTTCTGAGTGGGACTATCCGGCAGCCTGATGCCCGACTCCGTTTCCAGCCGGGTGAGCTCATCAAACATTGTATCCCACTCATAGTTGCTCATTATTTCATCTTTGCCGCCATAATACGCTTCAGACGCAGCATTCAGCTGATCTATCAGCTTCTGCATGGTCTCCCGGACAGATTCCTGCATGTAACCCCTCCACCAATGCTCGTTTTAAGATACAACGGTTCCATCTGCAGGTTTACTGTATACCCGTCTCCGGAACCCAAAAGCTGTTTTCATCATACTCAAAACCGGTCAGAATGTAAAGGCAGTTTTGAATTCCTTTCCATGAGATGCCTCCCCGTGATGCCTCCCGCCAGAACCTGCCCATCATCATTTTACGAAAAAAGGAGCTGTTATACAGCTCCTCAGAGGTTCGTTTTGGATATCTTATTTTTTGTTTTTCCGGTCATTCTCCGGCTCACGCCGGGCATGATTCATGCTCATATTGCATACACCGCTGACCCTGCTGTTATTGAGAATCACAACATTTCCTTCATCATCAGTGATTTCAGTTGTACGGATGCCCATATCCGTGACACAGCCGGTTATACCGGAGACACTCACACGGTCTCCCACATGGACAGATCCTTCCAGCATCATGAAGAAGCCGGCAAGCAAGTCAGAAGCCATGCTCTGGGCCCCCATACCGGCGGCGATGGAAATAATACCGGCAGAAGCAAGTATCGCTGTCGTGTTCACGCCGAACATATCCAGAATGCAGAAAATTAAAGAGATGATGGCGGTATAGGAAATGCGACTCTTTACAAGCCTTGTGACCGTCTTAGACCGGAGACTGATACGGTCTTCAAGAAAATTCATCACTTTCCGGGCAAGGAAATCCCAGAAGAAATAGACCGTAAGGATAAACAGTAATGCCCAGGCGGAGAACAAGTGAACGCCTTTTGACCACTTCCAGCTGAAGACATAATCAAAAGTAGTCCACCAGCCGCCGGAGGAAGCGATCAAAACAGAAACGGCAAACAGCGTCATGAAAACAACATATCCATCAAAGAAAATCATCACAGAAGCGCCCTGACCGGCATTTTGCTGCATTTCTCCCTTTGCCTCCGCCATCGTCTGTGCGATCAGCAGGTTTGCGGCCAGATAATACACCAGCGCCAGGATAAGCACCACTGTCAGTACTGCCGGAATAAAAACAGTACGCGGCGCAGAATAACCGCTCTCGGATACCATATACAGAAGTGTCATTCCATTCAGCTCGTTCGCGGATACACATACACCGGCATTGTTATAATGGATAAAGCCTTCAAAACTGGAAGCAGGTGTATAGTTTTCAATAACATCCGCTGCTTTTTGTCCAATCATTTTCGGGTCAGAGTGAGCGATAAAACGGCCGTCCTCATTATTGATAACAGCAGCAAACTGGCCCTCCTGTACAGGATAACTGTTGACTGTGTTCTCAAAGTTGGTCCTCTTAAGCTCCTCTGTCAGGGCTTCGGCGCTGTTGACGACCAGAAGGAATCCGTCCGCCTTTCCTTCTTTATCTTTCATCAGAATCGCCGTACCAATCTGCAACTGACCCGTGTATGGATCCTGTGCAGGGTCCACGACAGCACTGGGATAACCCATCAGCACTGCCCGGTACTCTTCGCTGAGATTCCCACCGACTGAAAAGCCTGTGTAGCTGTTGCTCGAGATGCGTTCCTGACCGGTACTGTCAAAGCACATCAGGTAATCAGCCCGGATGAAGCGATTCAGTTCCACCAGGTGTGCATGTGTCTGATACGCCGGATATGCCATCAGGAATTCCGCCAGTATTTCCGCACGTATACGGTAAGAATCCATAAATGTTTTGCGGATCTCATCCTCCTGGGCTTTTCGCCAGTCAATCTCATGCTCCAGACTTAACCGTTTCGTCAATGCAGCGTAAGTTGAATTTGTCCGATTCTCCAGCTGTAAAAGCATGGATGAAAAGAGAACGGTAACCACAAGCACCGCCAGGATGCCGGGCCATGTTTTCCGGCAAAGCCGTTTGAGGGAAAACAGCTTCGTGACAGTCATGTCCTTTTCCCGGAGCAGGCGGGTATAAATGTAGATCTGAATCAGTACCATACCCCAGCCGCAGATGGCTGACATGGCTGCAGCAATGAAAATGCTGTTTCTGACCACTTCCTTTTGCGGGACGGTAAGAATAATATCCGTATCCTCCTGCGGAAGATGCACCCGTGCCGCAAGATAGCGTTCACCAAGCAGTGTAATTGTCTTCGTGGATCGTTCATTTCCTGTACTGCGGAAACTGCTGCTTTCAAAGACCTTCGTCATTTCCTCACGAATCTGGGCTGCCTGATCGGATGTGAAGCTGCTTAGCGGATAGCCTGTCAGCATGTCTCCGTTTTTGGCAAAAGCAATGCCTTCCTCCCCGGAAAGCATGTGCTCCAGCACACTGGACCAGGTTTCAAAGGCATTATACAATTCCAGCATCAAATCGCAGGGAAATTCAAAAACCATACTATGCTGTGCAGTCCCCGGTATGGGAACCATAATGAAGCCCTGGCCATCACTCAGCTCTGCGGTTTCCACATCTTCGGGATTCGAAGAATAGATTTCCAGATGGATGACATATGGTTCAAGTGCCTCGAGACCGGCACGGAAATTTTTCTCCGGACTTACGTAACCAGTGGTTGAAACCAGCTGTTTCTGTCCATCAATCACTGAAACACTTTTGGCAGAAACTACATCCCGCACGCGAACCAGTCTGTCTTCATCCGTAAGCCCGTCTTCATTTGCATAGAGTATTAAGCCGAACTCTGCACGGATCTTGACCTCCTCTTCATACGCATGACTGCGTATGTTAAGTTCGTTCTTAAGACTCTCGACAATCTTCGGAACTTCACTGAGTTCCTCATCCATCAGGGTCAGCCGCAGATCACTGGTGATCTTGAATGCAGCAAAAAACAGAATAACTGTGATGATCAGAAAGACAATCACAGAAATGACAGCCAGCTTTTTCCCGCCCTTTTCCTGCAGAAAGGCCTTGATTCTTTCAATCGAGCTCATAATCACACACCTTAGCGTTTTTTAATGCAAGTGCTGCAGTCTTAGAAATTACGAGTTCTCACGGCGTTGGAAAGAACAGTTCCCAGGAAAATCATATTGACACCGGATTCAATAAAGTAGATGCCGATCAGGATGCCCAGGCTGACCGCAAGCACAGCCGGATGCGCCATGGAGTAAACGCCCATGATCAGATCGAGTACGCCCAGAAGGATGCCGATTACCATGCTGCCGGTGCTCAGCCCGTACTTCCTGCTCTGGATGGTGGCAACGATGGTCATTATGCCATGGACAAAGAACCAGCAAGCTGCCATATGGAGAATCATAAAACTGTTCATCTCAGCGACACCTGGCATCACCATGCCAAGGATACCCAAAATCAGACTGAGTATCGCAAAGAAAAATTCCGTTCCGAAACGCTTGTCAGCAATGCCCTGAACGATGCCAACAATACCGGCAATAAAAAACAGTATGATGATATAATAGCCTGTGCTCAGAAAAGTGATGAGCGGAGTTGCCATTAGAGAGATGCCGCCTATGATCATCAGAATACCCATGATCACATTGACGATGGTAAAAACTGTCATTGATTAATCCTCCTATAGTCCAACCTGTTATTATTTTCGGGATTGTTTGCTCAAAAAATGCAAAATGGTCAGTCACACCAGCCTGCCCCTTGATGGTCTGGCAAAGAAATCCCTTTTGTCCACGGGAATATATTCACCGGGACGATTTATTATAGCATGTTTTCCCATTCTTTGCAGGAATACAAATGTTTGAATGCAAATAAATGGCATTTCTGAATGATTTGCCTGTAAAATTCGAAGATTTTTTATCAATATCTGCAGTGTTTTGAAGAAGATGCCTCCATCCTTTTGATTTCGCAGGCCAACATCTGACCAGCCCGGTTTGTCTGTTTTTCCCGAATCCGGTTTCACCGGAGGCTCCCCTGCCGGGCATCAGCACTTATTATCTGGCACGCAAATCAGCAGCGTTCTCCTTCCAGGACACCTTCCAGAATGTTGATAAGAATTCAGTATTGTGTTACACTTTTTTACATTCAGATGTCTTTTCCAGCATCTTTGGTATGCTCTCAGGAATACTTTCTCTGAGTGTATGCCTGAAAACGTGAAATTCTGCGGAACACGTTTTCTTTTGTCTGTACCGGTTTCCGCGCCGGCAAGAGGTATTGTATGAAACAATTTACAGGGCTGATTCTGACACTCTTGCTGCTTCTGAGCCTGACCATTCCAGTTTGGGCAGAAACAGCCGATACCACAGAAAGTGCTGCTTCCTCTGTGTTTGACGGCTTTATTGAACTGCTCAGAAACAACCCCCGCAAAATCATTTATACGGAAGGCACCGATGCCCGTATTCTTGAAGCTGCAACGCGCTTCAAACAGGACGGCATCCTCACACCGGTGCTGATCGGCAATGCTGATGAGGTCAGATCTGCAGCTTCTGCTGGCGGCTTTGACATTGAAGGTCTGGAAATTCTCGATCCGGCCACTTATCCGGAAATGGATCAGCTCGTGGATCACTTTGTGACGCTGCGCAAGGGCAAAGCCACTGCTGAGGATGCCCGTAAAATGCTGCTCCAGCCCAATTATTTCGGCACCATGCTGGTAAAGGAAGGTCTTGCAGACGGGCTGCTCGGCGGTGCAACCTACTCTACAGCCGATACTGTACGTCCGGCACTCCAGCTGGTGAAAACCCGGGAGGGCTCAAACCTTGTATCCTCCTGCATGATCCTCATCCGCGACGGCGAAATGCTTGCCATGGGCGACTGTGCCATAAACATTTCCTACGAAGACAAACTGGATGATCAGGGCAATGTTACCCTGAGCGCCGCACAACAGGTAGCAGAGGTCGCGATTGATACTGCGCGTACTGCAAAACTCTTTGGCATTGACCCCAGAATTGCCATGCTGTCTTTTTCCACCAATGGTTCTGCTGCCGGCCCAGGTCCATCCATGATGCATGATGCTGCAGCCATTGTCAAACAGACCCATCCTGAGCTCGCATGCGACGGTGAAATGCAGTTTGATGCTGCTTATGTGCCCGAAGTTGGTCAGCTCAAGTTTCCTGGCAGTCAGGTTGCTGGCTATGCCAATACTTTCATCTTTCCTGAAATTCAGTCTGGAAATATCGGCTACAAGATCGCCCAGCGGCTTGGCGGCTTTATGGCCATCGGTCCCATTCTCCAGGGACTCAACGCACCGATTAACGACCTTTCCCGCGGCTGCAATGCTGAAGAGGTTTATCTGATGAGCATCATCACTGCCGCCCAGAGCATCACAGCAGACTGATTCCCTCCGGAGAGGTGCAAATCCATTATCACCATTGCAGGCCTTGTGAGTGCAATAGCAGATCTTTTCTGCTTTTGCTCTCCGGCCATGTAGGCCTGCCTTTTCAAGCACCAGAATCTGGTGCTTTTTTATGATACCGCTGCCATGAGAACATTTGTAACGGTATGTGGTATGTGGTCTTTGCTTTGCTGAGATCAGCCCGGCTGCCGGATGTGTTACATGCCTGTGTCATTCTGCTATTTGCACAACTGTATGGGTACTGCTCACATCTAAAACGCAGAATCAGCTAAAACGGGATACCAGGCATCCCGTGTTTTGTATTTTCTATTCGCCAAACAGTTCTGCG
>JAFUHD010000086.1 GCA_017469025.1 Clostridia bacterium | reverse complement strand
TTCTGCTGTCCGCCAGCCATCGGCACATACGTCCGATAAGAACACAGGTTTTTCTGTTGCCTGCCAACCGCCGGCACATTCGTCCGGTAAGTCTTTCGGATTTTAGGTGTCAGCCCACCGGGTAACGATTGCTACCCTCATAAGTATTATACGATGACGCTGCGATTATGTCAATCATTTTCCCGATAGACAGGGGGGGTTTGCCTCGATTTGAGGAGAAACCACTTTACCGCGCTCAAGAGGTCGTCCCACCTTATTGACGGAAGTATTATATCATGCAGGCAGGAAATTGAACAGTAACTGACAGTTACGATTTGGAAGGAAAATTCTGCGTTTTTCGTTACTGAGGCGATCTTCTCTTATCTTATCCCATCTATGCAACAATTTTCTCACTTCTCACCAACTTCTCACCGAAAAATCGCTTGATGTCAGTACTTGACAATGATATAATGCATTCGTAAAAGTCCGAGGTGATTCGATCCCCGGACTTTTCCTTTTCTTGGAGCCATGATGGGATCGCTGATCGGGAGACAGCAGCTTGCCCAATATTGACTTCCGAAAAAATTTTTTCTCACCCTGGAAAAAAACGGCCCTTCTCAAGCCAATGTATTATGAAGGGGTATGATAGGGAAACATACAGCAGCCGCTGGCAGCATCCTGTCAGCGGTTTTTCTATACGCAGCGTTACCCATTAGAACGGAAACAGCCCTTGAAATATAAGGGCTGACGAAGCATGAATGTGCAGTCTCTGACCTTGGCGTCATTGCTTGACTGAAATGGGTAACGCCAGCAGCTGTCGTGTTTTTCGCTTTGGCCTTGTCGGGCGTTTTTCATGTTTTTGGCAAATTTCGACATAATTATTATGGGAAGGAAAAAAGCTGCCATAGCGGTATCAGATAATACTTTCCTCCATCAATTATCACAGGCTGAAAGAAAAATATTGCATTTGCAAAGTATGACATGGATTCCGGATGCATATGCTTGGACGAAAGACTGCAATCTTAAGCAGGTGCGAGAAACAATATTTAAGTCAACATTATATTTCCTGTGGAAACAAAGAAATTTCTCGAAAGCAGCTTGATTGATTTCCTGAAAATGTGTTAATATAAATGAGGATAACTGTAGAGAGGTGATCTTTTGGCTGTAGAATATACCGGTGTAAAAGAACTCTCGGAAAAATGGGGAGTTACTACAAGACGGATCAATCAGTTGTGTGTGGAAGGTTATTTTTCGGGAGCTTATAAGAAAGGTAAATTCTGGATGGTTCCCTTCGATGCTGAAAAGCCATCAGTGCTGCGTTCCAGAAAAGCAAAGAAGGCGCTTTCCCAAACAAAAACCACAAAACTGCTTCCATGCCCGGTTGGGATCACATCGTATAAAGAAGTATCCGGGGAATGTTATTATGTCGATAAAACGCTCCTGATCAAGGACATCATTGATGATCATAATAAAGTGTATCTCTTTACGAGACCCAGGCGTTTTTGCAAGACGCTGACGTTAGATATGGTCAGGACTTTTTTTGAGCCGTCAGAGGAAGATACATCTGTATTTTTCTCGGATAAAAAGATCTGGTCCGCCGGTAAGGCGTACCGAGATCATCAGGGAAAATATCCGGTCATCTTTCTCTCGTTTAAGGATGCACATCAGAAAAACTGGGAGGATATGTATCAAAACCTCAGCTTTTCAATAAAAGAAGCCTATCTGGCACACATTGAGCTTCTTTACAGCGACAGACTGAATGAGTTCGACAGAAAATTTTATAAGGGGATTGCTGATTCCAGCGCTGGTAGAACAGATGTCCAGTTTTCATTGGGAAAGCTGTCTTCCATGCTTGCCCGTCATTACGGACAGAAGGCAATCGTAATCATAGATGAATACGATACACCGATCCAGCAGGGCTATCTTAACGGCTGCTATGGTGAAGTGATTGACTTTATGCGCAATCTTTTCTCAGCAGGACTGAAGGATAACAAGGATCTTGAGTTCGGAATTCTGACCGGAATTTTGCGTGTTGCAAAAGAAAGCCTTTTCAGTGGATTAAACAATCTGGTTATCAATACGATTCTGGACGATAAATATGCACAGTACTTCGGTTTTACACAAAAGGAAGTTTCTGAAATGGCCGCCTATTACGGAATGGAAGAAAAGCTTCCTGAAATCCGAAACTGGTATGACGGGTATCTGTTTGGCAGTGAGGAAATCTATAATCCGTGGTCTGTGATCAGTTATTTTAATAATAACTGTAAACCGAAAGCTTTCTGGTCAAGAACAAGCGGAAATGAGATGATCGGCAGGCTGATCAGGGATGCAAATTCCGAGACATATGAAAGCCTGTCCGCACTGATGCAGGGCAAGGAGGTTCAGGCGATCATCGATACGGATATCATTTATCCGGAACTTAATGGAGATCCGGATATCATTTATAGTTTTCTGCTGGTTGCGGGGTACCTGCGGGTTACGGGAACTGTCAGCGCGATCAACGACAATCCGATCTGTTCTCTTGCCATTCCTAATAAGGAAATTAAGAGCGTATTTCAGAAAGAAATCCTGAATTTGTACAGTGCGGTTTTTACAGGATCCCTTCTGCGGGACTTCGAAATTGCTGTTCGTACAGGGAACAGTGAACTGCTTACAGAAACACTGCAAAAATACCTGCTTCAGTCCGCCGGTGTATATGACACTGCTTATGAGAGCTTTTATCATGGAACTGTTTTTGGCATGCTGGCGGTGATGTCAGACGGCTACTATATCACTTCAAACAGGGAATCCGGTGAAGGAAGGTTTGATGTGCAGCTGGAGCCACATGATAAAAGCCGTACAGGTTTCATTCTGGAATTCAAAACGGGAAAAAATCTGGATAATGCCGGCTTGAAAACGCTGGCTGCGGAAGGTCTTCAGCAGATCAGGGATCATCAGTATTATACGGACATGGAGTATCATGGCATCAGGAATATCATACTATTTGGTATTGGATTCAGTGGAAAAAAAGTATCTGTGCTGGTTGAGCAAAAGTGATTGAAACTCCGGACGTCTGTATCCCAATTTCAAAAACTACAAATGTGAGCGGCTTTGATGCAGAAGCTGAGCGATATGCTGAACCATCCGGACGGGAAACCGTTCCTGCAGCAGTATGCCGTCAGCTCATTGCATTATGATCGCATGATTTGGGGTGTATGAAACGCTATGGGCTTGCCAGGAGAAGGAATTTGGCCAGCTGATCGTTTCCATCGATGCAGAAGGCCGTAACTACTTCAAGGAAAAGAAGACTGAGTACAACCGGCGCAAGGAGGAGCTGTTGGTAATCAGCAGTACTCAGGCTGGCTTTATCAAGGAACAAAAAGTCAGAGCATGCAGCGTATAATAATGAATTGCATTTGGTGTTCCTCTGCGTTTGCAGGGGGACACTTTTTCTTCCATGTAGTAAAGTTGGTCAATAATTTGGATATGCAGAAAGATCTGAAGGAAATCGAACGGCTTTTAAAAACGGATCCCACTGACATGGAACTTCTGTCTCAGAAACAGGAAAAGCTCAAGACAGCCATCCAGGCAACCAAAGAAAGCTGGATGTCCTGAAAACCACACAGGAGCAGGCAAAAGCCCAGACGGGCTTTCGTTTATGTTCTGGAGAAAGATTCAATGAATGTCTGCATTAAATCCTGCACAGCCTGGGAGAGGACCGTTCGGGAAGAATAGGCAAGTATATTGTTTAAGGGAGAAAACCTGTCTCCGCGGACAAGACCTGATTGTTCTGCAAGGGAGGTGAAAAATTCAGGGAGGATGCAGCAGGCATTTCGTGATGCAGCGTGACTTATAATTGTCCGGCTGTCTCCCTCCATGATTCGTTCCGGGTAGATCTGACATGCAGATAACTGCTGCTCGATGATCATCCGGGGACTGGAACCGGTTGGATACAGGCTGAGAAACATGCCGCTGTCAAGGGCTTCCCTGAGGCCGGTGATATCTGTTCTGCCTTGATAATTTCGTGGGAAAAACAGGTGAAAAAAAGAACGGTAAAAAGGCAGATAGACCAAATCCTGTGCATATAACTCGGAGGAAGAGAAGATTCCCAACACAGCCGTGCCGCTGCGCTAAGCGGAGCAGGCATCTGCTGCAGCGCATTTTGTAATATCGACCGTGAAATCGGGATGTTTTTCAGAAAAGTGCGGGAGGACCGTTGAAACAGTAAGATTATAAAAAACGGAATCCACCATAACCGGGATAAGGTGCCGCTGCTGACGGCGCATATCTGCAAGCGAATGATTCATTTTCTGTTCAAGGTTCAGTATGGCGCGTGCGTCATTGATGAAGATCAGTCCGGCGGGGGTCAGCTGCATGCCCGTAGATGTACGTGTGAAAAGAGGTGTTCCCATCTCTGTTTCTATGTTTTTCAGATGACGTGACAGTGCCGGATGAGACAGATAAAAACGCTCTGCTGCACGGGTGATGGATTTCTCATCAGCGATAGCCACAATATATTCAAGTACTTTGGTATTCATGCCAGTCCGCCTTCATCCACCCGGCCGAACTCCCGGTTGATCTCTTTCAATGGTTCACTCCACTGAATTCCCATGGGGTATTCCTTGTATTTCATGCTGAGCACCAGCCAGATCAGATAGCGCACTGCCTCTGGATACTGATATCCAATTCTGGTCATAAACATCAAGGTCAGCAGGGGAGAATTGTGCAGCCGGAAGTATGCGATGTCCGGATCCGGTCTGACATAGTAGGAAGGCAGAATGGCAACCCGGGTACCTCCGCGGACCATGGCAAGCTGCAGATGCATGTTAGGCAGGGCGGCTGCAGTCTGCGGATGAAAATTCTCCCGGTCAAAAAGCGTCTGAACCAGTCCATGCAGATTGGAAGAAGGACGCGGCTGAATGAATATGGTATCCGAAAAATCGCTGAGTTCAGCAAATGGCAGTTCTTCAAGACGTACACTGTTATGTTTTACAAGCGGATGGAAAGCCGGGACTGCCAGGACAAGCTCCTCACTGTGGATCGGCAATACCTGACAGCCGGCCGGAGATGTGCCGGTGTAAGTGGACATTACGGCATCCAGCTGTCCCTGCTGCAGCCATTCAGTCAGCTGGTTGGCATATCCCTCAGACAGGTCCAGACTGACGCCAGGATATCGCCTGTCAAAGGCCGGATAAATCTGAGCCATAGCTATGACACCCCGGTTTGGAGAAATGCCAAGCCGAAACCGCTCCGGTGTGCGTATATTGAGGTTTGCAAGAGACTTGGCGGTATGACGTCTGAGGTCCAGTATCTGCTGGGCAGTCTGCAGATACAGATGACCGGCAGGGGTTGGAAGATAACAACGCTTATTGCGGAAAAACAGTTCAAGACCGATTTCAGATTCGAGTTCACTCAGGTATTTGCTCAGCGCCTGCTGCGTTACGCCCAGCTTTCTGGAAGCGGCAGAAAGATTGCCTGCTGAAGCGATTGCGAGAATATAGGGCAGTTGATCCAGATTCATGACATCAACTCCAAACTACAACTTTTTGTTACAATATAAACAACCTTTTGAGAATTGTCAACAGTGATAAACGCCATATATAATGCAGTCAATCAAAGAAAAACCCGCGGATGAAAAGACATGTATCACAACCAATCCGCAATGAGCATGAAAGGAAGGAAACCTATATGAAAAAGGCAAGGAACGCCGGAGTATAAACTTTATTGATCATATTGTCTATTCGCATGTACAGGATGCTGACGGAAACCCGCTGAAACTGGAACTTTCCCTGATGGTGCAGAACGGAAACAGTGAGATGCGCCTGGCATCCGGGCGGGATGACGAGGTTTCCACAGGCCGCCAGCCTCTGCTGGTATGGCTCAATGGTGCAGGATGGCACGATGTATCTGAGAATCTGATGTCTGCTGAAATGCAGTTTCTGGCGGAGGCAGGTTTCGCAGTTGCTTTTATTCATTATCGAGGTACCGAGCTGGCAGGCTGGCCTGCCCAGCTCATCGACTGCAAAACCGCGGTGCGTTTTCTCCGTGCCCATGCAGAACAATACGGTCTTGATACAGAACACATTGGTGTAATTGGCCGTTCTGCAGGCGGTCATCTGACATCGTGGATGGCTATGAACACGGATGGGTTTGACAGCAGGGAGTGGGCTGGCTGCTCAAGTCATGTCTCAGCAGCTGTTGATATGTTTGGTCCTGTGGATCTGCCTGAGCAGTTTGCGTTTGACCAGCACCTCATCGACACTGTACCAGGGTACCGCTTTAAAACCATTGCGGAAAGCCACGCCGGCAGACTGATTGGCGGCGATATAAAGACCATGGTGGAACGCTCAAAGGCTGCCAGCCCTGATTATTTTGTTAATGATGGGATGTGTCCGATCCTGATTCTCCATGGCGATCAGGATCCACTGGTTCCTCTTGCCATAAGTGAGCATTTCTATGATATACTTAGTAAAGCCGGCATGGAGGAGCGGACTGAATTTTATATTCTTAAAAACGGCGGTCACGGCACGCGGGAATTCTTCCAGACCTCCGTACGCTATCTCATTGTAGACTTTTTTGAACGTAAGCTGAGGGAAGGAGAATAAACATGGGACTGACTCAAACGCAAAAGGATGAACTGATGGCAGTCGTTGCCCGCACTGGTGGACACCGAGAGACCAATAACAAGACACGGGTGATTCCGGACAATTACAAGGCCTACCTGCAGCAGTGTATCAGGGAGGAACATACGCTGCAGTTTCCCGGCCTGAATCCTCTGCGGGTTATAGTAACACGTCCAAAGGACACATAGCCCGATATGCCATTGCATGTAAACTATCATGGTGGCGGTTTCATCTTCCCTCAGAATGAAGATGACGATATGTACTGTGCCCACCTGGCTGCTGCTACCGGCGGCGTGGTGGTGGATGTAGATTATGCAGTGTGTCCGGATGCAGTGTATCCCATGGCGGTGGATCAGAGCTGGGAGGCAGCCAAATGGGCTTTCGCTCACTGCAGGGAATGGGGATGCAGCGAAAACCGTTTTTCCATCGGCGGTTCCAGTGCAGGCGGCAATCTGGCATTCACGGTGGCACTGCGGAACCAGCAGGAAAAAGCGCTAAAGATTTGTCTGCTGATTCAGGAATATGCGGCCAACGATCTTTACATGTCCATTGAAGATCCTGCCCAGGAGCGCAGCGCGGCGTTCTCCCGCCTGTATTCTGATGGGAATATTGAGCGACTGAAGGACCCCATGCTTTCTCCTGTCTATGCTACAGATGATCAGCTTCGGCAGATGCCTGAAACCATTTTTATTGCACCGCAGAAATGCCCGTTCTATCACATCAACAACAGGCTGGGCATGCGTATGGTGGATCAGGGTGTCAAAGTCTCTTTCCATGCCTATCCGGAGGGAACACACGGTTTTACCATCCGCATGGCAGGAGATGAGTGGCTTAAATCTCAGGAAGATGCCATTAAGGCGATACATGATGCATCATTGTAATGGTTCAGAATGGAAATCCGGTTTGGATATAAACCCGGTGTAGATTGAATAGAGAACAATTAATGAACAGCGGAAGTGACGCAGGTCCTTCCGCTTTCTGTCTTTTTTGGAAGAAATGGAGTTCGTTGATTCTGGAGCAAAGCGTCCGATGGAGGTTTTCACTGCCATTGGGCGTGTCCAGGTGCCTCGATGGTATCACACTCAGAATGATGGTATTACCAAACGATTTTACATAAAAAGAAGCCCAACCCTATCCTTTTTTCTTGCATTATAGTGGATTGATCCCCACTTTTGGTAAAGCTGCACATGTGAATTGTACAGATTGCACAACAAGAGCTGATGGAGCAGGTAGTGAGATAATCAAACAGGTGGGAAGAGTTGTGACTTGATTATTCGGGGTTTTCCGGATGATCGTACATCCCAATATATTATACCTTTATATACAGAGAAGATTGGAATCATCTCTGTATCACAATCGGGGCATAGACAAGGGTCCACGTGAAAGGCTCTGATCATAGCACCACGCCAATGGCTATAGAAAACGCGTTTTTGGTGAGCGGCTCTGCTGTAGAGAAATGTTACCTGTTTCGTTTTCAGAGCCGTAAGCACGCGTGAAGAAGAAGACAACGCATTTGAATAAATGCCATAGTAGCGAACCATCTGGAAGTTCTTCGGAGGATAGTGTTGGAGAATGCGGTGTACAAAGGTTGATACGAGTACTTTCTCGAAAAAGAGTTTGTCATCAGGATGCCGCTTATAGTGGTAATAGACGTATTTGCCATCAAATCCATCAATACGGGAAGAAGCAACACAGGGACGACCAAGATAGCGGGCCAGATACTTGACCAGCCCTTTCACAGAACCGGCAATTTTAGCTGGAAGCTTAGGTGCATGAACATAGAATCCATTTGGATAATTCTTGACCAGTTCAACGGCAACCGGTGCGAAAGAGGGGCCAAGTGTCTTTTGAAGTTTCTTAAGAAGACGTTTTTGAAAACCCTTACGAAGCATTGCATAATCAATAAAGTCACCATAAAGCTGGAAATACTTGCCATATTTTGTAATTCCACCGACCGTAGCAATAGTATGAACATGAGGGTTCCACCTTGAAGATCTTGAAAACGTGTGACAAACAGCGATTACTCCGGGAATCACATCTAATTTCGGACAGATCTGGTGGATGGCATCATAAATGGTTTCATAAGCAGCTTCAAAAAGAAGATCAAAGAGACTCCAGTTATTTTTGAAATATGGACGCAGGGCATCGGGAATCGTGAAAACAATATGCCGATGTTTGACATCGAACATTTTTTCTGCAATTGAGTTGGCCCGTTGCATGTTATACAGATTTCCACAGGAACAACAAATCCTTGTATGACATGTAAAAGGCACCTTTTTGTATTGACCACAGGAAGGACATTGATACATGGTAAATCCAAGTTTGTCAGTACCACATTTCAACATCTTTTTAACAGCATCAATGATATCTGAAGAGACTCCTTTAATGACATAGTTGTGCTCTCGGCACCGTATCATAAGCAGTTGTCATTGTTTGACAAACCAGCACAAAGTGCTGGGCCATCTCCTTTGATGCTGAAAATCACAGAAGCAAAAATGGCTTGAAACATTACAAATATAGAACGGTAATGTTTCCAAGATGATTTTTCTTCGGTAGTAAATGCCTTTTC
>JAFUHD010000085.1 GCA_017469025.1 Clostridia bacterium | reverse complement strand
TACAGATGCTTTTCAACAGAATTTGACCTCCACTTTCACCTCTAAACCAACCCTGCAATTATAGTAAACGAATTTGAACTTTGCGCTTTCAGCTTATTTGAGATGAATCACCCAGACATATAGGAATCGTCAATACTCATAGATTCGTTTACTATAAGTACTTCAGCCCGCCAGGCCCATCATCTGTATGTCCGTCCGGTTTCATACTGCTTTTTGCTTTAAACAAAGGAAACAAGCGCACACAAGCAGGAATTTTATTGAATTGCTGCCGTTCCCTCTGAAAATGCGAGGGACTCCGTCTGTACATTGCATTTGGAACTTTCTCCTGTTATCCCAGGCGTCATTATCTCAGTTGTATGGAATGATAATCTTCCGGAAGACTCGCCATCGTGGAAAGAATCCATGGTTTCACTGCGGAACGGACTTCAGCCTGCTCCCAATGAAAATATCCTTCATCCGCATGCAGTTCTTTTATCTGGTCCGGCAGCGTTCCTTCAAGAACTGCCATGAAGAAGCGCAGAAACCACTCTGTTGCAGCTGCGTCATCTTCAAATGAAGTTCCTGCCAGGGAACCGGTCGCCATCCGTTCCGCCAGTTCAACTGAAGCCTGTTTAAGCGCTGTACCTGTCTGATCCTCAGCATCAAAGAGTGCCTGCACTGTATACAGGCATCCACCCTCCGAAAGACTTACACAACCTGCATATGCAGGATACGACCATGGTACGCCGACGGTAATCTGCCTCAGTCCGGCACCTGAAAACGTATCGTTGGAATGCCGATGTCCGCACAGATAGGCAAGCACTTTGTCATCCGACAAAATCTTCACAAGTTCAAATGCATGGTCAGTTGCATCTGTTCCTTCGAGCGGAAACAGCGGATAGTGTCCGCATGCAAGAACCGGTGTTCCCGTCGGAAGACCCGACAGTACCCCATGAACCCATTCCGGCAGATGTGCCCCAATCTGTCCATGCATTACCGCCTTTTTATCTGCCTCCCAGCAGTTTGTATCCAGCATCAGCAGACAGGTTCCGTCCGGCGTCATCGCCACATAGCTGAGGGAATCCGTATCACATGCAAACGCCTGATCATATCCATAACCGCTGTACAGCGTGCGAAACATATCAGGTGGTGTTTCTACCGTGAGATCATGATTGCCCGGCAGCACATATACTGCTGCTTTGCTTTTTATCTGATCCAGGCCTTTAAGAACGGATTCGTGTTCCTTCACATGTCCGCTGTTTGCCAGATCTCCCAGCAAAATGAGCACGTCCCCCTTCTGAACCCTTCCAAGCAGTTGTTCATATGCCAGCGCCTGCATCGTACCACTGTCCGAGAGATGCAGGTCCGTACTGATCCAGATAGTCTCAGCCACGCCTGAAAACACCACTGTAATGAACAGCAGAGCCCACAGCAAAATTCTATATTTCATTCGGAATACACTCCGTTTCAGCTTTTGCACAGATTCTACCGTATCCAATTGAGTTTTGTCCATTATATTCCTCGCGCTGTTCAGTCGGGTTTTCCGGATCTCTTGCCCTTCAATATTTACCATGATAGAATTGCCGTATCGCATGAAATGCCATTCCATTTTATCTAATTCTAGAAAATTTCCTGAAGCAAATATGAAAAAACATACTGGTTTTCCACATCGTATGCTTAAATCTGTTTCTTTTTTTCCTTTCCGCGGTTTTTCTTCTGCTTCTTCTGTCCATGGCTGGTATCAGCACATGCACACTTCGCGGTGATTATCTTGAAACGTCTTTCTTTATTCCGGCACCGCTTTGGCCAAAGCTCTTAGTATTCATTGCCATCACGCTTTTGCTGTGGTTTGTTCATATTAGACATCTGTCAGAAATTGCAGCGCAATTTGACAGCAATCCTGCATATCTTGAACATACACGCCGTGCCCTGACACTTCTCCTGTTCATCCTCTCTCTCTTATTCGTTCTTATCACGCAACCGACTGTGATTTCAGATCAGTCTGAAATACAGGCAGCTGCAGAACAGCTTAATTATCATGATTACTCCAGTTTGGACTCAACCGGCTACCTTTCCAGACACCATCATCAAATTGGCGCAGCTCTTGTCAGCGCATTCATTCAGCGTATTATCAGACGGGACAACTACGTATTTTTCCAGCTAACATGCAATAATGATTGCTTGCTGTTACTACGTGCTTTCCCGTTTTTCTTCGCACATGGGATTATCCGGGAGTCAGCAGATAATGCTGTTTATTGTCGGAATAGTCTTCTTCCCGTTTCTTTTCTATGCAACATTTGTTTATGCAACTGTCCCCGGATTCCTGTTTTCTCTTATATTTTTTCATCTGGCAGCAGATTATGAACAGACCGCTCAACTCAAAAAGGCACTGCTCAGTGCACTGTCCATGGCTTTTGCTGTCTTCCTTAAGCAAAATTCACTCATTTTTCTCATAGCATTATTTCTTTACAGTTCTGTCAAAGCTATATCTCTACAAAAAATCAGACTTTTATGTCTTCCTTTTCTGCTTGTCATACTGATCTTTTCAGTGCTGTTCTTCCCCCAAAAAATCCTTGAACATGTTACGGGGAAAAAGCTGGCAGATGGTATCTCATCTTATTCTTATATTGTCATGGGCGCACAGGATGGAGAACGCGCACCAGGATGGTATAACGGCTATGTCAATGCCGTCTATGGCGAAAGCGGTCTTCCTGCGTCTGAACAGCGCAAGCAGGCACTCGCTGATTATGCAGACCGGCTTCAGCATTTTCGCTCTGATCCATCAGATGGTTTCCGCTTCTTTCTTCAAAAACGGCTTCTCAGTGGAATAATCCCACATTTGAAGCTTTTTGGATAAATGAGGTCAGGGATTCTGTAATACGTCCAGCCGACTGGGTCAGACGTCTAATGCGTCCGACCGGTGTTGATTTCCTGACAAAGTTTCTGAATCCTCTTCAGTTTCTGCTGATTTTCTTTATGCTGATCTCTGTTTTACGGATACATTCCGGAAAACCAGATCTGTACTATCTGCCACTTCTCACTTTTGTCGGTGGATTCATATTCCACAGCATCTGGGAAGCAAAATGCCCGTATACCCTGCCATATTTTGTTATTCTGCTTCCTTATAGTGTACAAGGTATCTCTGTATATTGCCGTTCACTCCAGAAACATATTTTTTCCAGAAAACAAACCGCAAAACAAACCGCTGTATGGATTGTTTTGCTTGTGGCATTCGTTCTGTTGTCCTCGCTTCTTGTTCAAAGTGGCGTAATTACCGGCTGTTCTGAAGCATACAAACAATATCTGGATTATGTAAGAACGGCCCAGTAATCACCAGTATCATCCATCCGCTTTTCCTTCAGAATGAAATGTTCCAGTGCATTCCTGCTTGTACTGATACGAGGAAACTTCACGGTTACTCTTCCGGTTTCCTCATATCACACTTATTGACAATGAAACATCAGGTTTATACAATACTCACTGTTTTATTGGTACCGTGTTATCCTTACAGAAAGAAGCGCCTACATGATTGCTACCGTAACCCTTTCTCCCGCACTTGACAAAACAGTGGTTATTCCGGCATTTACCGTTGGAAAGGTGAACCGCATCCGCAATATCCGTCTTGATGCAGGTGGAAAAGGTATTAACGTATCAAAAGTCCTTAAAATGCTTGGAACTGACAGCATTGCCACGGGTGTTCTTGGTGGGAACACCGGGACCTGGATCGAACGTGAACTGGAACGGTATGATATCGGTTCCGATTTTGTTCACATTGATTCCGAAACGAGAACCAATCTTAAAATCATAGACGATATTCTGCATACAAATACCGATATAAACGAACCCGGTGCCGCTGTGAATGCAGAGATTATTGAAGCTGTCTATCAGAAAATCGTGCAAAATACCGTTTCCGGAGACATCGCAGTCTTTGCAGGCAAAGCACCGGAGGGCGTCCCGTCATCTGTTTTCGGTGACTTGATTCAACGCCTTAAAGTCCGCGGTATTCACTGCTATCTGGATGCAGACGCTGAACTGCTGATCCATGGCGCTGCCGCGCTTCCTGATATGGTCAAGCCAAATGAAGAGGAACTGGCTCGTCTGACAGGACATGAACTGCATTCAGTCGAAGATATCATCCGCGCCGCACTGCATCTGAATGACAGCGGCATCCGCACAGTTGTCGTCTCACTCGGCGCACACGGTGCCATATTTGTCAGAGACCAGAAGATGTATCATGCACCCGGGATGAATGTGCCTGTATCCAGTACTGTCGGAGCAGGTGACTCAATGATGGCTGCCTTCTGCCATGGTGACAGTCATGGCCTCAGTTTTGAGGAGACCTGCCGTCTGTCTATTGCGGTCAGTGCCGCTGAAGTCATGCAGTCCGGCACTCAGCCGCCTGCATATGACACTGTTTTTCAGTTGCTGCCCCAGGTAAAGCTGCTGCCGGTCAATCCCTGACAGATATGCTGTCATTTATCCGTCTCATTGTTAAACATTGCACAGCCTCGCTGTGCAGATAGAAAAAGGTGGTCTTGCATATGAAAAAACGTATCTGCGAAATGTCTGTAGAAGAATTGATCACACCCGGTGCACATTCATACAAGGATTGTGGATTGCATTATTATGCAGTCGGAAAGGGTGTTGTAAAAAAAGTACCGGAAGCACTTGAAGCACTCGGCAGAAAAAAGCCATTTGTTGTGATGGACCACAATACGCTCGAAGCCGGCGGCCGGAAAGTAATGGCTGTACTGGATGAAGCACACATTCCTTATACGTCTTTTGTCTTCCCGTTTAACGGACATATTGAACCGGATGAAAACGCTGTCGGCTCCCTGACGATGGCTTTTGATCCTTCCTGTGATATTCTTCTGGCTGTCGGCAGCGGCGTCATCAATGACTGCTGCAAAGTTGTCGCTCACGCTGCCGGAAAACCGAGCATGGTTGTCGGTACTGCCCCTTCCATGGACGGTTATGCCTCCAATTCCGGCTCCATGATTCAGAACAGAGTCAAAGTCAGTCTCTATAATGCCTGTCCCCAGGCCATCATCGGAGATACTGACATTTTAAAAACTGCACCGGATATCATGCTCAAGGCCGGTATTGGCGATATGCTGGCCAAGTACGTGGCTGTCTGTGAGTGGCGGATTGCTGCCATGGTACATGGAGATGCGTACGATGAAGAAATTGCCGAGATGGTACGGCGGGCGCTTGCCAAAATCGTTGCCCTGTCCGACAAACTTCTTGCCCGTGATGATGAAGCCATTGCCGCTGTTTTTGACGGACTGGTCCTGTCCGGTCTGTCTATGGCGTATGCAGGAAACAGCCGTCCGGCCAGTGGTCTTGACCATTATTTCAGTCACATGTGGGAAATGAAGAGCCTGCGTGAAGGCACCCAGGGCGACCTTCATGGCATCCAGGTTGCCGTCGGTACCCAGCTGGCTCTGTGGGTATTCGAAAATTATCTGAACACCGACACCGTTGACCTGGAAAAAGCCAATGCAGCCATGAGAGCATTTTCACCTGAACACTGGGCCTCGGAAGTCCATCGCATCTTCGGCAATGTCGCACCTGAAATATTCAAGATTGAAGCGGCATCCGGCAAAAATGACCCTGCCGGTCACCAGAAGCGTCTTGACCTGATTGCTGCCAACTGGCCGATAATCCGTCAGGCAATGAAGGATGAACTACCGTCACGTCAGTCCATTATTGATCTCATGCGGCGGCTTCAAATGCCGGTAACTCCGGCAGACCTCGGTCTGAACCGCAAAGATACTCAGGATGCACTCCTTGGCAGCCGTGATCTTCGTGACAAATACCTTGTCAGCAGTTTGATGTGGGATATCGGCCTGCTTGATGATGCAGTCGCCAGCATTCCATATAACAGCTGAAGACCCGACCTGTACATATTGAAAGAGGATATTTCATGAGCTTTATTCTTGGCGGCACTTCCCTGAGGCCAATACGCGCTGTACTTTTTGATATGGACGGCCTCCTGATCGACTCCGAACGGATTGCCATGGAATGCGACCGGCGTGCCTTTACCGATATGGGCATTGACATGCCCTACGACGTGCTTTTGAGTACACTGGGCGAGACTGCTGCCGCCAGCAATCAGATCTTTGCAAGCCATATGAACATTCCGTTTAATCCCGACCGCTTCTGGCCACTAACCCAGAAGCATTATGCGGAGCTGATTGGTGCGGGAAAGCTTTCCGCAAAACCCGGTGCCATTGAACTGCTGGACGAACTGGACCGGCTCAGTATTCCGCACGCACTTGCTTCCTCCAGTGGAACCCGCCGCATTGCACTTTCCCTGTGCGCCTGCAATCTGACAAACCGCTTTTCGGTCATAGCCTGCGGCGATGATCCAATTCGTTCAAAACCGGAACCTGACATCTTCCTGCTGGCTGCCCAACGCCTGCATGTTCAGCCGCAGGACTGTCTGGTCCTTGAAGACTCATTAAGCGGCATCCAGGCCGGCAGGCGTGGCGGTATGCAGGTATGTATGGTTCCTGATCTACTGCCATGGCAGGAGACATGGACACCCTTCTGTGATCATGTCTGTACTACACTTCTGGATGTAATAGAGCTTCTCCATTTCTGATGTGAGTACATGAAAAAAGCGTATCCCCGGGTAAACCCGGGAATACGCTTTTTTATGTATCCTTCCGGCGGCCGGTCAGACGGTACATAAGCGCCTTGTCTTTTCTGCCAAAGCAGTCTTGCAGCAGCAGATAATCCTTGTATAGTTCATGATAGCGGGCAGCCTGTGCCGGATCTGGAACAAAAATCTGTCCCTGTGCCCGTCCCAGCGTTGCAACGATCTCCGACAGTGAACCATATCCCGTTACTGATGGAGAGGCTGCTTGGATGCCCAGCATGGCAGCCCCCAGTGCGCACGCCTGATCGCTTGCGCAGATACGGATGTTTCTGTCCAGCACATCCGCATATACCTGAACGATAAACGGATTTTTGGACGGAATACCGCCGCCCAGTATGATGCTGTCCACCGGTACACCCGCCTGTTCAAAGCTGTCACAGATCGCCCGTGTGCCAAAGGCAGTTGCCTCTATTAACGCAAGATAGACATCCTCCGGCTTCGTTGACAGATTGAATCCTATGATCAGGCCATTCAAATCAAAGTCCATCAGCGGTGACCGGACACCATTAAACCAGTCCAAAGCTAGCAGTCCATTTGAACCGGCACGATATCCTTTAAGCTTGTCTGCCATCAGTGCATGCGGACTGATTCCCATTTTCCGCGCTTCGACGGCATACGTTTCCGGAAACATGTTCCGGATGACCCAGTCAAAATGATCACCAACACAGGACTGGCCTGCCTCAATCCCATAAAATCCCGGAAGTATGCCATCTCTGACATTTCCCTGTATTCCTGGTATGGCAGCATCTCTTGCGCTAAGCATGAGGTGACAGGAAGATGTTCCCATGATAATCATCATCTCTCCCGGCCTGGAAATACCGCCTCCGAGTACAGAACTGTGTGCATCAATGATTGGCACACCAATCGGTATTCCGGGCAGCAGATGCAGTTTTCCCGCCATTTCAGGACACAAACAGCCTGCACATTCACCAATTTTCGAAGCAGGCAGAGTCATTTTTGACTGCACCAGCCATGCCAGTTCCGGGTCCAGAGCTTCAAAGTACTCCTGTCCAGGAAAACTGCCCTCCGCACATAGAGCCTTGTAACCTGTTCCGCAGGCGGAAACACTCAGCTGATCCGTCAGAATCCAGGTCAGCCAGTCCATGACCTCAAGAAAATAGTCTGCTGATTTGGCAACATCCGGCGCACAGTGAAGTGTCTCCAGGAGCTTTGGAAACATCCACTCACTTGAAATCTTCCCGCCATAACGTTTAAGCCATGGTTCCTGCCTTTCCAGTGCGACTGCTGTCATCCGCACTGCTTCCGCTTCGCCGCCATGATGCTTCCACATCTTGATATATGCATGCGGCTCACGTTCAAACTGCCTGGTCATGCAGAGAGGCTGTTTGTTGCGATAAACCGGCAGGATGGTCGACGCCGTCACATCGATGGCCAGTCCGACCACATTTTGAGGCGCAACCCCGCTGTCCTTCATTATTCCGGAAACAGTTTCCACCAGTCCGTCCAGATAATCCTGCGGATGTTGAAGCGCCCAGTCAGGCTGAAGCTGTTCACCTGTTGGAAGACAGCCGGTCATTACAGCATGAGGATATTCATAGACGCGCTGTGCGATTTTATCACCTGTATGAATATCTATCAGCAGCGCACGGACTGAAAGTGTCCCATAGTCTATGCCTATTGCGTATTTTGACACAGTTCCCTCCATCATTCACGACCGGCAACCATCGTAAATGCTTCCCAGGGAATATCCACCGGTCTTCCCTGATTAATGATTTCATCCACATGCATCAGCAGCGGGAATTCATCAAGACATACAATACCCCGCTCAGCCAGCTTTCTAACAGTTCTTGCTGTTCGCGTCGCAATGACTATGGATTCAAGCGTCACGCCTTCCAGTGCCTGCATGGCCTCATCAAATGACATGCCTCGTCCAAGAAGTGTTCCGATTTTCCGTGTACGTCCGCCAAAGACCGTCACATAAAGATCTCCGGCTCCATAGATTATATTTTCAGGACCGCCGCCAATCAGTTCAAGCAGATGTGTCATTTCCCGGACACCCTGTCCAAACAATGCTGCCTGGGAATTATAGTGCACGGCGCCGATCCTTCCGTCCCTTTTCTCCGCAAGACCGACTGCCAATGAAACGCCGAGCGCATATGCATTCTTCATGGCAACCGCACATTCAACACCAATCACATTCGTAGACAGGCTGATATGATAATACGGTGTTGCGAGCAGACTGCGGATATATCCAAGTGTCTCCAGATTTTCCCCGCAGAAGGCAACATGACTGTCATCGTGATCGGCCAGTTCATAGCTTGTACACGGTCCACCGATCGCATTAAAACTCATATGCCGGCCTGCTGGCTGCCTGGCTGCCAGTACATGCGGATATGGAACCATTGTACCATCGTCCATATCCACCATTCCCTTGGTCACACTCAGAATCGGAATGTGCTCGGGCAGTCCAGGTACAATTTCACTGCTGAACCAGTCAAGTCCGAAGCTGCTGACACCATTAAGAATCAGATCTGCTCCCTGAAGCGCCTCCTCCAGTTCTTCAATCTGGTAATACCTGATTCCACTGTGAAGCGTACGCTTCAGCGTCGGATGGTAGTTGTCCTGCTGAAGCCTTGCAATAATTTCACGATCCAGAGGTGAACCTACAAGACGTACCTCATGCCCGTTTTCAAAAGCCGGAAAAGTAATCGCCGAGTTCATCTGCCCGGCACAGATAAAAGTAATTACGCTCATTGAGTCCTCCAGTGCAGCAGTGTTCTTCATCTTCCGGTTCATACAAAAGATCATGAACTGCATGACGGTCATATTGTTATCTTTTTGCATCTCGAAAAGATATGATGCTGAGCATTATAGAGAGTCCGGCAAAACCTGTCAATGTAATTGAGATGATCCCGGCTTTCGCACTGCTTCATTTATGCACACTTTTCGCATGTCAGAGCACATAATTCTGGCAGTTCGGTTCATTGACAGTCAATTATGAATACTGTAAAATGACACGAATTTGTCACAACGTGCAATAAATCTCTTGGTTTGGAGCGTATACCCGATGACTGTTTATCACAATTCCTTCGATGCATTTTACAGAAGCCCGTTTGGCTCTCTTCCCGTAAACGCGCAGGTCCGTCTGCGTCTCAGTGTTGGAAACGAGCACATTCCCAGCCGTATTGATCTCCGTATTTGGGACGGTGCCGAACACCGTTACCCTATGCGTTCACTTGGAACCCATCAGGGCAGACAGATATTCGAGGTCATGATTTCCACGCCTCAGGTTCCAGGACTTGTCTGGTACCGCTTTGAAATGTTTGACGAAGATCACAGCCGCGCTGTTTATGGTGCCCCTGCAGACGGCACCGGCTGCGGCATTGGCGTTCTGGGCAGTGAAGAAGGCTTTCAGATTTCTGTCTACAGCGCCGATTTCAAGACGCCTGTCTGGATGCGTGAAGGTATCATGTACCAGATCATGACGGACCGGTTCTTCCACGGTAAAGGCACCGATGCACTTCTTTCCACCAAAGAAGACCAGGGTGTTATCGTCCATAAAGACTGGTATGAGTTGCCGTATCTGCAGATCAGTGAAAACTCCGACAATCTGGCAAATGATTTCTTTGGCGGCAACCTTGAAGGCATCCGTCAGAAGCTTCCATATCTTTATGATCTGGGCGTTACCGTTCTTTATCTGAATCCGATTTTCCATGCCCGCAGCAATCACAAATATGATACCAGCGATTACATGCACATCGATCCGATGTTCGGTGATGAAACAGCTTTTAAAAAGCTCTGTTCAGATGCAATGAAACTGGGCATCCGAATCATACTGGACGGCGTATTTTCCCATGTTGGTGATGACAGCGTCTACTTTAACCGTCGCGGTACCCATGGAGAAAAGATCGGTGCTACCCGCGATCCAAAGTCTCCTTATCTGAAATGGTTCACGTTCCATCACTGGCCGGATGATTATGACTGCTGGTGGGGATTCAAAACCCTGCCGAATGTCAATGAAATGGACGAGGACTATCGGCGCTATATTCTGAATGGAAAGGATGCTGTCGTCAAGCACTGGCTCAAAGCAGGTGCTTCCGGCTGGCGTCTGGATGTAGCAGACGAGCTGCCCATGCAGTTCCTGCGTGAACTGCGTACCGAAGTCAAAAAGACCAAACCGGATGCCGTTATTATGGGTGAAGTCTGGGAGGATGCCAGCCACAAAGTCGCTTATAATGAAATGCGCAGCTATGTGACCGGCGATACGCTCGACAGCGTTATGAATTATCCCATTCGTGATGCACTTATCCGTTTCCTGCTTGGCGTTCAGGGTGCCGTCTCAGTCGCACATGATCTTTCCTGTCTTGCCCAGAATTATCCGAATCCTTTCCTGTACTCCCTGATGAATCTTATGGGCAGTCACGACCGGCCAAGAATCATCAATGTACTGGCCGGGCGGGATGGAAATGACATTCCAAGAAGCGATCGTGCCCGTCTGCAGCTGTCTCAGGAGGAACGCATGCTCGGCATGCTGAGAGAGCATCTCATGCTGCGCTTTATGATGAGTGTGCCCGGCATTCCCTGCATTTATTACGCAGATGAAACAGGTCTGGATGGTGCAGCTGATCCATACTGCCGCCGTACATACCCATGGGGCAAAGAAGACACCTATCTGATTGAATATTACAAAAATGTCATTCAGATGCGCAAGGAAAGCCAGGTACTCAAAACCGGATTCTGTTATTACTTCGCTCCCTGTGAGGATGTATTGTGTGTCCTTCGGTATAACATGAACGGGCTGGATGCTTTCAACACACCTGCAGATCCCGCCTGTATGCTGACCTGTATTAACCGCAGTTCCCATCCCGTAGATGTGTTCCTGCCCCAGGATGAGGTATTCGGTGCTACACAGTTCCGCTCTGATTCAGGTCAGATATATCTGCTCAATCACGGTGGTTTCTCAATCCCGGTCCCTGGTATGATGGGCATTACTGTTACAGCAATCGAATTCTGACAGGTCATATCAGCAAAAAAGGCACGCCATTGGCGTGCCTTTACGTATTTGTTACAGAAGTGTTATATCCGCTGCCTCAAAGGCCTTAATGGTCGTTTCATCCCAGATAGAAGACTGAACTTCTCCAATGTGCGCTTTTCCAAGCAGCAGCATACAAAGTCTCGACTGTCCGATACCTCCACCCATAGTCAGCGGCAGTTTGTCTGCCAGAAGCATCTTATGGAACGGCAGTTCCCGGCGTTCATCACAGCCAGCCAGCGTCAGCTGACGGTCCAGTGATTCTGGCGAGACCCGGATACCCATGGATGATATTTCCAGTGCGCAGTCAAGAACAGGATACCAGAAAAGGATATCTCCATTCAGGTCCCAGTCATCATAGTCCGGGGCCCGTCCGTCATGCGGTTTGCCGGAACGCAGCTTTCCACCAATGCCCTGGATAAAGATCGTCCCATGCTCTCTGGCAAACCGGTTTTCCCGTTCCTTGGCCGTCAGTTCCGGATAAAGATCCTCAAGTTCCTGTGCAGTGATAAATGTCACATCACGGTTCAGAAGCGGCACACTCAGAAGCTGCGGATATTTGCCACGAACGGTCAGCTGGGTATCGCAGATACTTCCAACAATGCTCCTCACCGTCTGGTGCAGCAGATGTTCATTGCGGGTTTCTGCAGTAATTACTTTTTCCCAGTCCCACTGGTCCACATATATGGAATGCAGATTATCCAGCTCTTCATCCCGCCGGATTGCATTCATATCGGTATATATGCCTTTCCCGGGATGAATATCATACCGGTACAGTGCCATGCGCTTCCATTTGGCGAGGGAATGAACAACCTCCCCTGCCTTTCCCGCACCAGGAATATCAAATCCAACCGGCCGCTCTACGCCATTCAGATTGTCGTTAAGTCCGGATTCAGGATCAACAAACAGTGGTGCAGATACACGCTTCAGATTCAGTTCAGTAGAAAGGGAATCCTGAAAAATCCGCTTTATAAGGCTGATTGCCGCCTGTGTCTGATACAGTGTCAGATGGGGTTCATACCCCTTCGGAATATAAGATCCGTGCATATTATATCCTTTCCGTCACCAGAGTGCCCATCTCCGTGCAGCCGACTTTCCTGCATCCCTCCGAATAAATATCCGGCGTGCGGAAACCATCATCCAGCACTCTGGAAACTGCTGTTTCAACAGCCACGGCTTCCTCATTAAGTCCAAGACTGTGTCTGAGAAGCAGTGCTCCGGAAAGAATGGTTCCAAGCGGATTGGCAATATCACGTCCTGCAATATCCGGTGCAGAGCCATGAATCGGCTCGTAAAGTCCACGTGTCCCGTCGCCAAGGCTGGCAGACGGCATCATGCCAAGACTGCCCGCAATCGCCGCGCTCTCATCAGAAAGAATATCGCCAAACAGGTTGCCAGTGATCATCACATCAAACTGGCCGGGATGAAGAATCAGCTGCATGGCAGCATTATCAACATACATATAACTGACATCCACCTCAGGATATTCCGCACTGAGACGCTGCACGGTTTCGCGCCAGAGTCTTGAGCATTCAAGCACATTTGCCTTGTCAACAGAGCAGAGCCTGCCGCGGCGCTTTTTCGCCATTTCAAAGCCGATACGTGCCAGCCGTTCAACCTCTGCTACCGAATAGGCCATCTCATCTGTCGCTCTCGTCCTGTCTTCAGAACGGCTCCGCCTGCCAAAGTAAATGTCGCCCGTCAGTTCCCGGAGAATCATGATATCAATCGGCTCACTGATGATATCAGGACGAAGCGGACAGGCTTCTGCCAGCTGCGGATGAATCCGGCATGGACGCAGATTTGCATATACCTGCATGCCTTTTCTGAGTGCCAGAAGTCCCTTTTCAGGACGTTTGTCTGCAGGTACCTTATCCCATTTCGGGCCGCCGACACTGCCCATCAGAACAGCATCTGCTGAATTGCAGGCTGCAAGCGTCTCCTCTGTCAGCGGAACACCATATGCATCAATAGATGCACCGCCAAGCGCATATTCCTTAAATGTAAAGGAATGTCCGAACTTTTCTGCCACGCGCATGAGCACCTTCACTGCCTCACGCGTTATTTCCGGTCCAATATAATCACCGGGAAGCGTTACAATCCTGGCTTCCATATTTACGCCTTCTTTCCATTGATTTTAGTGCGCACAAAGCCTTCAATGCCGCCTGCAGCAATGATTTCCTCAATGAAAGCCGGGAACGGCGCTGCCTCAAAAGTTTCACCTGTCGTTGTATCCACAATGACGCCTTTATCCAGATCCGCTTCAATTCGGTCACCGTCACGGATCGCAGCCGCTGCTGCCGGGCACTCTACAATCGGCAGACCGATATCGATCGCATTCCGATAAAAAATACGTGCAAAGCTGTCTGCAATAACCAGCTCAATCCCGCTTGCCTTTATGGCAATAGGTGCATGTTCGCGTGAGGAACCGCATCCAAAGTTGCGCCCGGCAACAATCACCTTTGCTGTTTCTGCCTTTGCCTTAAAAGCGCTGTCCAGATCTTCCATACAGTGCGATGCAAGTTCTGCCGGATCAGATGTATTCAGATAGCGTGCAGGAATGATGACATCTGTATCCACATGATCGCCATACTTTATAACGGTTGATGCAACTTTCATGCCATTACCTCCTCAGGTGTTGCGATCCGGCCCAGAATAGCAGATGCTGCCGCCACAGCCGGGCTCGCCAGAATCACTTCACTCTTCTTATGTCCCATACGGCCAACAAAGTTCCTGTTTGTCGTGGATACAGCCCGCTCTCCTTCTGCCAGCACGCCGCAGAAACCGCCAAGGCACGGGCCGCAGGTAGGCATTGTAAAGATTGCGCCGGCATCAATAAAGACGTCCACCAGCCCCTCTGCAAGGCAGTCCTTGACTACCTGCTGCGTTCCCGGAATCACAATGCAGCGTACATGATCATTTACCTTATGGCCGCGCAGCACCTTTGCCGCCATCCGCATATCCTCAACACGGCCATTCGTACAGCTGCCGATCACTGCCTGATCAATTGCAAGATCAGCGCATTCACGGGCAAGTTTCGTATTTTCAGGCAGGTGGGGCAGAGAAACCGTCAGTTCAAGATCATCCAGATTGATCGTCACTTCGCGGGCGTATATGGCATCCGGGTCAGCTTCAAAAGCAGTCCACTCACGGTCCACACGGTCCTTGAGATACGCCTGGCAGATTTCATCCACCGGGAAAATACCGTTCTTGGCACCGGCTTCAATTGCCATGTTCGCAATTGTCAGACGGCCATCCATGCTGATGGACTTAACGCCTTCCCCGCAGAATTCAAGTGACTGATACAATGCACCGTCAACACCAATTTCACCGATCAGATGCAGAATTACATCTTTACCGCTGACCCAGGGCTTCATCTTTCCTGTGAGGTTCACGCGAATCGCCTCTGGTACTTTAAACCAGCATTCACCGGTTGCCATGCCAACTGCCATGTCCGTGGAGCCAACACCTGTGGAGAAAGCACCAACAGCACCATATGTACAGGTATGACTGTCCGCGCCAATGATAACCTCACCCGGCGCAACAAGACCTTTTTCAGGAAGCAGTGCATGCTCAATCCCTACACGGCCGACTTCGTAATAATGAACTATCTTCTGGGCTCTGGCAAAATCACGCATCTGCTTGGCCATCGTGGCCGACTTGATGTCCTTGTTCGGTACAAAGTGGTCCGGAATCAAAGCAATTTTGGCGGGATCAAAAACCTTTGTCGCGCCCATACGCTCAAATTCATTAATGGCAACCGGTGCTGTAATATCATTGCCCAGCACCAGGTTCAGCTTGCACATCAGCAATTCGCCTGCCCTGCAGGATTCAACGCCAGCCGCCCTGGCCAGAATTTTCTGGGTCATTGTCATCCCCATGGTGTTTCCTCCCTTTTCAAAAAAATCGCCCCTGCATACGCAGGGGCGAAGTATTGACCACACGATACCACCCTGATTCAATCCGGAAACTTCCGGATCCTCAATGCCTTAACGTGGCTTCCGTTCTGTGCTTTCACACAGACCGCTCCAGGGTGAGCTATCCCGCACCGCACTGCTGGCTTTCACCATCCGTCAGCTCTCTTTATGAATGCCTGTGCGTCTTTTCCCTTTCATTGCGTTTCAGAAATTGTGACAATTGTAATGGCTTTTCCGTACCTTGTCAAGGCACAGATTTTTCATTTGACACGCTTCCTGTCACATTGCGTACTATCTGCCCGCATCAGATGGTCACCTGATATCCGGAATCAAAAGGCTTATCAGAACAATCCTGAAATCTTTCCCGTTTCATCCACATCAATATTCATGGCTGCCGGAACCTTGGGCAGACCCGGCATTGTCATGATTTCACCACAAAGTGCCACAACAAAGCCTGCACCAGCACTCACACGCACCTGACGGACATTCAGTTCAAAATGTGCCGGTGCTCCCAGTTTGGACGGATCATCCGAGAAAGAATACTGCGTCTTTGCAATGCAGACCGGGCAACGACCAAAGCCCTGTGCGGTAAGCGCTGCCAGCTCTTTCGAAGCAGCCGGTGCAAATTTCACCGAATCCGCATGATAAATCCGTTCGGCAACAGCCTTTATCTTGTCTTCAAGGCTCAGATCATCCGAATAGGTCAGCGTGAATTTATCCGGATCTCCGGCATCCATAGCCTTGAGAACAGCTCTTGCCAGTTCTCTTCCGCCAGCACCGCCTTTGCCCCAAACCTCACAAAGCACCGACTGGGCTCCCATCTCTGCTGCTGCGCTCCGTACCAGCTCCAGTTCTGCCTCTGTGTCGCTTTCAAAGCGGTTAACCGCAACAACTGCCGGAAGTCCCCAGACCTTCGTCACATTAGACAAATGCTGTTTGAGGTTTGAAAGTCCTTCTCTCAGAGCCGTCAGATCCTCATGCTGAAGTTCACCCTTTGGCACACCGCCATGATATTTAAGTGCCCGTACTGTCGCAACCACTACGACAGCATTTGGCCTGAGTCCGCTGGCACGGCACTTGATATCCACAAATTTTTCCGCCCCGAGATCTGCACCGAAGCCTGCCTCAGTGACTGTCACATCAAACAGCCGCAGTGCCGTTTTTGTAGCAATGACGGAATTGCATCCATGCGCAATATTGGCAAATGGTCCGCCATGAATCAGTGCCGGTGTTCCTTCCAGCGTCTGTACAAGATTGGGCCGTATTGCCTCAGCCAGGAGTGCGGCAGCAGCGCCCTGGGCACCAATATCCGATACCCTTACCAGTTCATCCCGGTATGTACGTCCAACAACCATTCTGCCAATGCGTGCCTTGAGATCACTGATTGAATCCGCAAGACACAGTACCGCCATCATCTCGCTTGCCGTAGTGATGTCAAAACCATCCTCACGAGGTGTTCCGTTCGCTTTTCCGCCAAGACCGATGACCAGATTTCTAAGCTGCCGGTCATTCATGTCCATGCATCGTTTTATCGTAACCCTTCTCGGATCAATACCACAGGGATTCCCTTGCTGGATACTGTTATCCACCATGGCACAAATCAGATTATTTGCAGCAGTAATGGCATGCATATCCCCTGTAAAATGCAGGTTGATCTCCTCCATTGGCAATACCTGCGCATATCCGCCTCCGGTCGCACCGCCTTTCAGTCCAAAGACCGGTCCAAGTGAAGGTTCTCTCAGTGCCAGACCGGCATTGATTCCTTCCTGGCGCAGTGCATCCGCCAGACCAATCGAAACCGTCGTCTTTCCTTCACCAGCCGGTGTCGGATTAATGGCTGTGACCAAAACGAGGCGTCCATCCATCGGCCTGTCAGCCAGCTGCTGATAAGCAATCTTCGCTTTTGTTCTGCCATATGGTTCAACAGCATCCATGGGAATGCCAGCCGCTTTGGCTATGGTCTCTATAGGCTTTGGGGTACATGCCTGGGCAATTTCAATATCTGTCAGCATTTTTCTCCTCCACTTAAGCGTAGTTCGGAAATTATATTGCAAAAAATGATCCTGTTCAAGGTTAAACTTCACTAATTCTGCAGTTTCAACATCAATCACTTTCATTTTCTTGCCTTTTAGACAAATTCATGATAAGATACATCCGTTTTCAAAACGTCCTGATACAGGACAGATGCTTAACGACTATTGAGGTGAATGTAATGGAACGCGTTTTTAACTTCGCACCCGGCCCGTCCATGCTGCCGCTTCCTGTGCTGGAAGAGGTTCAGCGTGACCTTCTCTGCTATGGCACTACCGGCATGTCCGTCATGGAAATGAGCCATCGTTCAAAAATGTATCTGGACATTTTTGAAGCTGCTGTTGCCAACTTCAAGGAGGTTATGGGCATCCCCGAGGGATATAAAGTTCTGTTCCTTCAGGGTGGTGCGACCGCCATGTTTGCGGCTGTGGCCATGAACCTGATGCGCGGCGGCAAGGCTGATTATGTAGACAGCGGCAATTTTGCCCACAACGCACTGGTTGAAGCCAAAAAATACGGTGAAGTTATCGTGGCAGGTTCATCCCGCGATGATAATTACACTCATATTCCGGCATATACACTGAGTCCGGACGCGAACTATGTTCATATTACCACGAATAATACAATTTATGGTACCCGTTGGTCGAAGCTTCCGGAAACCGGCAATATTCCGCTGGTTGCAGACATGTCCTCCAATATTCTGAGTGAAGTCTATGATGTCTCCAAGTTCGGTCTGATCTATGCCGGCGCACAGAAAAACGTTGCTCCCGCAGGTGTCGTCATCGTCATCGTACGTGAAGATCTGCTTGGGAATGCCATGCCCATCACGCCCAAGGTCATGAACTTTAAGGAAATGGCTGACAAAGACAGCATGCTGAATACGCCGAACTGCTTCGGCATCTACGTTGCCGGTCTTGTTTTCAAGTGGATCAAAGCCCAGGGCGGCGTTGCTGCGCTGGAAAAGATCAACATTGAGAAAGCCAATCTTCTGTATGACTTCATTGACAACAGCAAACTCTTCAAGGGAACTGCAGTACGCGAAGACCGCAGCCGTATGAATGTCACTTTTGTAACCGGTGATCCGGATATGGATGCCAAATTCTGCAAAGAAGCCGGTGCAAAAGGGCTTGTCAATGTCAAAGGTCATCGTATCGTCGGCGGCATGCGTGCCAGCATCTACAATGCAATGCCGATTGAAGGCGTCAAAGCACTTATAGATTTCATGAAAGCATTTGAACTTGCCAATGCATGATGGCCATGGAGGAATTATGGAATATAATATTAAAACATTGAATTCAATTTCGCCGGCCATCTATTCCGAGCTGCGCGATAATTACCATGTATCCGACAGCTTTGACTCACCGGATGCTATCCTTGTCCGTTCTGCATCCATGCATGACATGACCATTCCTGACAGTGTTCAGTGCATAGCACGTGCCGGTGCTGGTACCAATAACATTCCCATTGACGTCTGCAGTGAAGCCGGTATCTGCGTATTCAATACACCGGGTGCCAATGCAAACGCTGTCTGTGAGCTGGTAATTGCAGCCATGCTCCTTTCCTGCCGGAACATTATCGGCGGCATTGCCTGGGAAAAAACACAGATCGGCCAGGGAGACAATCTCGAAAAGGTTGTTGAAAAAGGCAAGAGCCAGTTTGTTGGTCCTGAACTCCGTGGAAAAACGCTGGGTGTAATCGGTCTCGGTGCCATCGGTGTGCTTGTCTCCAATGCAGCAGTTGCACTCGGCATGAACGTCATTGGCTACGACCCAATGATCTCTGTCGAACATGCGTGGAAGCTGTCGAGAAAAGTACGGCATGAGAATTCTCTCGATGCGCTCTTCTCTGAAAGCGATTTTCTCACCGTTCATGTCCCGCTGAATGACAAGACCCGCGGTATGATTGGCAGCCGTGCCTTCTCCCTGTGCAAGAAGGGTGTACGCATCATGAACTTCGCCCGTGGCGGACTGGTTGATGAGGCCTCTCTCATTACCGCGCTGGGAGACGAGCGCGTTGCCTGTTATGTGACCGATTTCGGAAGCGAAACGCTTCTTAAAACCGAGGGCGTCATTTGTCTGCCCCATCTCGGTGCTTCCACACCGGAAAGCGAAGAAAACTGTGCTGTCATGGCTGCTGCCCAGACGAGGGATTATCTCGAATCCGGTATCATCCGTAACAGTGTCAACCTGCCTGCTGTTGACCTTGCACCGCTCTCCAAACCCCGTCTTGTATGCATCCACAGCAACATTCCAAATGTTCTGAGTTCCATCACGACGGCTGTTTCCGGCTTCTCTCTTAACATTTCCGATCTTGTCAACCGTTCCCGCGGAAACATGGCTGTTTCCGTGCTCGACATTGATGATCTTCCGGAAAGTGATGCTGCTTCACTGATCGAAAAAGTTTCAGCTATCGATGGCATGAAGCGCGTTCGCCTTTTGACCTGCTGATTGAATCACGGCTCCCTCGGGGGCCGTTTTTTTATCCAGGAAACTTCCTGAGCCTTTTTCATCGCATGCCCTTTACGCGTCTTTGCCTGTCGCGATATAATACCTCGACACAGGCTGTTTTTAGTACAGCCTGCCAAACAACTTGAGAAAGGAATTAAACTATGGAACTCATGAATCATATGAGCCTCCCTGTTTACGAAAGTCTCATTGAAAAAGGTCATGCCAAGCTGGCTGAAATGTATCGGAAGTGCTACGCAAGCACATGGGAAACCACACTTGAACAGTCTGATGGAACTGTTTTTCTGATTACGGGCGACATTCCGGCCATGTGGCTTCGGGACTCCTCTGCCCAGGTTTACCACTATCTAAAGCACGCCGATTCCATACCAGAGATCAAAGAAGCTATATCAGGCCTGCTTCGCCGTCAGTTTCAATACATATGTCTGGATCCGTATGCAAATGCATTCAACCGTGAGGCCAACGGTCAGCACTATCGGGACGATCACACCAGTTGGACACCTGCGCAAAAGCCTTGGATCTGGGAAAACAAGTATGAGATCGACTCCCTCTGCTATCCTGTCCGGCTTGCCTACCGTTTCTGGAAAAAGACCGGTGATTCCGGGATCTTTGATGCCGGTTTTGTCCAGGCAGCACAAACCATCCTGAAAGTTTTCGAAACAGAACAGCACCATGCAGAACGCTCTGCTTACTTCTATGAGCGTACCCAGTGTCCACCAACCGATACGCTTCCCTGCGGCGGCAAAGGAACTCCTGTTGCCTATACCGGAATGACCTGGAGCGGTTTCCGCCCCAGTGATGACGCCTGCCGCTACGGATATCTGGTTCCATCCAACTTCTTTGCCGCCTGCGAGCTTGGTCATCTGTGTGAAATCGCAGAAGGCCCACTTGCGGATGCTGCACTTGCCTCACACGCAAGGATGCTCAAAGAGCAGATCGAAAATGGACTGCGGCAGCATGCCATAGTACGTCATCCGAAATTCGGTGAAGTCTATGCCTATGAAGTTGACGGATTCGGCAACTTCATCCTGATGGATGATGCCAATGTCCCGAGCCTTCTCAGCCTGCCGTACCTCGGATGTCTTTCAGCAGATGATCCCGTCTATCTGAATACCCGCAAAATGCTTCTGAGCCCTGAAAATCCGTATTACTACGAGGGGACAGCGCTTAAGGGGATTGGCAGTCCTCATACTCCGAAACCATTCGTGTGGCCGATCTCTCTCTGCATTCAGGGACTCACATCAAATGATCCCGATGAAGTCCGTTCTCTGGTCCATACGCTGCAGGACACTGATGCGGGAACTTTTCAGATGCACGAAGGCATCCATGCCGATGACCCAAACACATATTCCCGTCCATGGTTTGCTTGGGCGAATTCCATTTTCAGTGAATTTATCGAATACGCCCTGAAATGGCTGTAACTCTTTCAGCGTCTCAACGAATAAAAGATACTCTGTTGCACGCTTTACCAAATGAAAAATGGCTTCCCATATGGGAAGCCACAATTTATTATTCAACCTTTGTAAACATATCCTTACCGAGACCACATGTCGGGCATACCCAATCTTCAGGAACGTCTTCCCATGCAGTTCCGGGGGCAACACCATTGTCCGGATCACCCACAGCAGGATCATACACATAGCCACACGGGCATTCATACTTATCCATTAACAACAACCTCCTATTTTTTCAATTCTTTATTCCAGAATTGATTTACTTCATTGTATCTGAAACACATTAAATACGCAAGATGTTTTTTTAACGTTCAAAAAATCAGGAAAATCAAGAATGTACATCCTCATATTTCCTGAAAAGTCCTTAACCTTTTGTTGATCTGTCAGCCATAGTCTGCACGTTTACTTAACTGTTTGTGATTTAGTACCCTGAACATGTATGTCAAGGATGGAAAATCTGCTTCCACCGTAGATTATACTGTATTGAATGCAAATCCATCAAAGACAAAAAATACCATCCGGCAGGCTTTTTCACATCAGTCCTGCATCATAGAGTTGCAGTACTCTGCCCGTGTTTTAACAATATCATCTGCAATAACCTGACCAATTCCCCGAATTTGTAAAAGATCATTCTTCGATAAAGCCATCAACTGTGTAAGCGTACTTATACCTGCATTCAGCAGGCAGCGCTTTGTATGTGAGCACGAAAGCATCAGATCAAGCTCTGAAGATGGCAGATCATTGCAAACTGTTCTTCCGCTTTTCCTCATGGCATCCCTTTCCCTTTTCGCATTATTGAATCCCCATCGAAAACAGCCGGAAATGTTGATTTATCTCTAAACCGGTCATAAAGCAGCCTTAAAAGAACGTCTATACAAAAAGACTGTCTCGATTCGAGACAGTCAAAATGTAAGATTTCTTATTTGAAATAACGATCGAGAAGACCCTTGAACGCTTTGCCATGACGGGCTTCGTCCCTTGCCATTTCATGTACGGTATCATGAATGGCATCCAGATTCAGCGCCTTCGCCTTCTTGGCGAGTTCAGTCTTGCCAGCGGTTGCACCATTCTCTGCATCTACGCGCATCTGAAGATTCTTCTTGGTAGAATCCGTAAGGACCTCGCCCAGCATCTCGGCAAACTTTGCTGCATGCTCGGCCTCTTCATAAGCGGCTTTCTCCCAGTAAAGACCAATTTCGGGATATCCCTCGCGGAAAGCCACACGGCTCATTGCGAGATACATGCCAACCTCAGAGCACTCACCGTTAAAGTTCTCGCGGAGTCCCTGCTTGATCTCTTCCGGAACATCCTTTGCAATTCCTACAATATGCTCAGCTGCCCACACCATTTCACCTTCCTGCTTGGTGAATTTGGATGCCGGAGCCTTGCAGACCGGGCATTTGAAATCCGCCGGAAGCTCATCGCCTTCATAAACATAACCGCAAATACCGCAAACCCACTTAGCCATTTTAATATCCTCCATATTCGTTTTGTGCTGCCTGTTGGCAGGCTGTGCAAATCCCATATGCTGTCACATCAATTTTTTGAACTGTGTGACCGCTTCCCGCTGCCGTATGTTCAAGAATATCTGTCATCGGTACCGGAATATCATAAAGTTTTCCACATTTTCTGCAGACAAAATGCATATGCGGCTTTCTCACATATTCATAGACCGATGTACCGCTTTCCAGCGACAGACGGTTGATGATGCCTTCCTCACAAAGGCGGTCAAGTGCACGATATACCGTTGCCCGGCCGACATCATCAAGTTGATCCAGAATCTCCTCCGCAGTCAAATGCACCTTTTCTGAAGAAAGTACTTGCAGTACTCGATTCATGAGCGGGGTAACAGCCTCCCTCATTCTTGGCAAATACTGCACTCCCTTTCTTTTTTGAGACTCTGTATCATTATTGTATTCGCAGAGGGTATAGTTAGTCAATACTATCTTTTGGACACTGGACTTATCTTCAAGCGACTCTTATATGGGTTCTTCCGGTTCAAGATTCAGATATTCTGCCTCGGTCTGACTTAAATCTATCCGAAATGATTCCAGATTTTCACGAATTCTCGATTGATTTTGTGTGCCAACAACAGCAAAGGTATTTATTTTCTGATTGAAAATCCATCGCAATGCCAATTGGGATACCGTGACGCCTTTCTGCGCTGCCAGGATTTCACAGCGTCTTAGTCTCTCCAGATTCTTCGGGCTCGCATATCCTTTAACCGCATAACTGTCCATTCCATCTGTAACAGATTTCGGATTCAAGCTGCTGACACGTCCTGAAAATAATCCCCGTCCAAGACTTGAATAGGCAATAACCGGCATCTGCGTTCGAATGTACCATTCTCTGGCATCAGTATTCTGCGGTCCGGATATGCTCACACAACCGCCGCCCCACAGGTCTGAAATCTGTTCCGCCAGCCCGAAATTGGGACTTGAAACGCTGAATGGGATCAATCCATGAGCATACGCATACTCATTTGCTTCTTCCACTCGCTTATGCGTCCAGTTTGATCCGCCAAATGCACCAATCTTTCCCTCTGCATGCAGTGCATTCATTGTTTCAACAATTGTCCCGGCAGGAACGCTGGGATCATCTCTGTGCAGCAGGTAAATATCGATGTAATCCGTTTGCAGGGAAGATGAAGATTCTGCAAAATCTTTGCGGATTTCCGCTTCATTTATACGTTTTATCCCACTTGAGTCCGGGTGACCACACTTTGAAAGAAGGACCAGTTTTCCCCGGCACCCCCTCCTCTCCATCCATCTGCCTATTACTTTTTCTGCCTGCTGATAATTTTGTGCCATATCGAATCCATTGATTCCGGACTTCAGGACCTGATCCAGCAAATCATCCCTGTCCTCGCCCGCCAGAAATGGTGCAATCGCCGTTCCAAAGAAAATCCGTGAAACCGGCTTTCCCACATAAGGTATTTCTCCGTACATCTCAATTTTCTGCATTCTTTTTCTCCTCTGTTTTCATATGAACATTGCCTGATATTACACTGATACACTGGCGTGCATCTGACTTGTTTTGTCCATTCCAAACTGATTTTCTCTGTTCTCAGAACCAGAACTGAATGCCTTTTTCAGCGTTTCTCTTGAAATTTGGAAATAAATCCGCGATAATATTGTTATTCTGAATGTGAGGTTCAAAAATGGCAGAATATACAAATACTATTTCTCTTGCTGAACTTACCAATGCAGCCCGATTCGAAGGCATCGTTCTGGTACGCAGTGCCGAAATTCGGGTGTCTCAGGCTGGAAAAAAATACATTGACATGAATGTCTCCGACTGTACCGGTACCATGAATGCAAAAATGTGGGATGCATCCATCCTTCCACCGGCAGTCGGCTCTGTTGTTCATATTCGCGCAATGGGCAACGAATACAACGGGCGGATGCAGCTTCGTCTGGAACGTGTAGATCTGATACGTAATCAGGACGCTGTTGATTGGTCAGTCCTTGTTCCGTCCGCACCTGAGAATCCGAAAGAAATGCTTGCTGAAATAAAAGCCGCTGCTGAAGCAATTGAAGATCAGGATTTTTCCTTATTGACTTGTGCATTACTTGAAAGATGCGGCGACAAACTTCTGACATTTCCGGCTGCCAAACAAATGCATCATGCAGAGCGTTCCGGTCTGCTCCATCATACCGTAACCATGCTTCGGGCAACAAAAGCATTACTGCCCATTTATCCGCAGCTGAATGCCAGTCTGCTGATAGCCGGCGTAATCGTGCACGACCTTGGAAAGCTGGATGAAATGGACGCTGATTCCAATGGCGTTGTATCAGATTATTCCCTGGATGGAAAGCTTATTGGGCACATTGTCCGCGGTGTCATTCATATTGAAGAAGCAGGAAAAGCACTATCTGTTTCATCGGAAAAAATCCTTCTTCTCCAGCATATGGTTCTTTCACATCATGGCATTGCAGAATATGGCAGCCCAAAGCAGCCAATGATTGCGGAAGCTGAATTTTTACATCTGATTGATACACTGGATGCGCGAATGAACGAAATGCAGGAAGCCATTGCACATACACTGCCCGGAAATTTCAGCGAAAAAATCTGGGGACTTGATAACCGGCAGATTTATCGCATACCTGTGGAAAACAACTGACAGATTAACAAAAGACCGAAGCATATGCTTCGGTCTTTGTCACATTATTGCATTCCCCGTCTGCGCTGATTATAAATCATACGTGCTCCAAGCAGCAATGCTCCTATCACTCCGGAATTATTTCCCAATGCAGGCGGTACTATATATTTTTCCATATGTTCTTCGTCAAGCCGTTCAGAAGCTACATAACCACCGAGCAGTTCATGCGTATATTTCCGGATCTTTGGGAAAAGATGCTCCTGCTGCATTACACCCCCGCCCAGAACAATCACTTCCGGAGAAAGGATAAGGATGAGATTGGCACACATCTGCGCAAGATACATAGCCTCCAGGTCCCATGCCGGATGATCCTCCATCATGAGTGTCGGAGAAAGCCCCCAGCGTTTCTCTATTGCAGGACCGCTGGCAAGTCCCTCCAGACAATGCTTATGGAATATGCAGATCCCATCAGGCATTGAATCCATCGCCGTCGGTGTCAAAATCATATGCCCAACTTCAGGATGGATCAGGCCATGAACTATCTCTCCATTTACGATAAGTCCTCCCCCGATCCCAGTTCCGACGGTCACATAAACCAGACTCTTATAGCCTTTTCCGGCTCCCATCATATGTTCCGCCAGCGCCGCTGCATTCACATCGGTATCAATAGCTACCGGTACGCCTACAGCCTCTTTAAGGCGTGTAATAATTGGAAAATCCCGCCAGGCTTTTTTAGGAGATGATGTAATATGTCCATATGTCGAAGAGCGCGGATTCAAATCGAGCGGTCCAAAGGAGCCTACGCCCAATGCACTGATTTCAAATTTTTCAAAGAAATCAGCAATTTGTGGAATAGTGTCCTCCGGCGTCAGTGTATGAAAACTAGCCCGTTGCAGAACATTCCCCTGTGGCGTGCCAATAGAACATACCATTTTTGTTCCGCCTGCTTCCAGCGCGCCTATTAACATGATGTACTCCCTCCAAAATATCCTATATTTATCACGTCTTCACAAGGCGTTAAAACCGCGGATATGATACATTACCCTTCACTTTCTGTCAATCAACAACTTGTCCAATTTTTTACCATAATATCAAACCAAACCTCCACCATATCACACACAAAATGTTTATATATCGTTTTATCAACAACATATCCTGTAAATTATCAATACATTTTTGCCAAAATAATTGTAAATTATTAGTGTTCCAATGCCAGGCATCCCAGTGTCAACAGTTCGACGCCTACACCTTGCAGCACATTATGATCCAACTGCACACCATTGATCATGATTCCAATGCCCGAACCGTTTGAAGGATCCACAAACAGTTCCGAACACATCCCATACGCCACGCCCTGATGTCCCACCAGATCATGTCCAGGTATGATTCCATGAAGAAACGAAACATTCAGTCCGCGTCCGGCATGTATTACCCCTGAGATTCCATCCTGACAGGTTCGCATTTCCTTAATGGACTCCAATTTCAAAATACCCGTATCTTCTCTGGCCCCCAGGAGATGAATAAATGCTGCCATTCCATCCGGATCTGTTATCAGCCTTCCAACGGTGGTCACTGCATTCAGACCGTATTGCTCCATATCTTTCTGTCCTGACTGATATATTGCATCGTATTTCTTTATTGGAGGCAACGGCCAATGCACCGAATATCCATCGGCTATCATTCTGTCCCCAGGCATTAAATGTGCGCCATATGCCGCACATACACCAAGCGGTCCAAACACTCGTTTCTGCATCAATGTATTAAAATCACAGCCTCCTGCATGCTCCGCCACTGTTCCTGCCAGTCCAGCGGCAAGATTAGAGTACAAAAAGTTCTCTCCGGGAAATGTTTCACACCATATTTCCGGGTCCTTTAATCTTTCTTCCAGCGGCTTTGGTGTTTTTGAAACCAATTCCACATTTCTTATTCCGGATGTATGTGTCAGAAGCATTCTGAGCGTCACTTTTTGACCTGGAAAATGGGGATTACACACCCGAAAGCCAAGCAGGCCGCTTATATCTTCATCCAGTGACAATAGCCCATCCTCTGCCAAGGCCAGTATCCCAAAGGTTGAAACCAGTTTTGTCACTGAAGCAATACGGAAACAGGTCTGCCTGTCAACAATTACTTTCGGATGGCATCTGGCCTTTCCATAGCAAAAAACTTCCTGTCCGCCATCTGCATGAACCAGCACCATAGAAGCACCAACAGCATGATGTGCCTTCAGAATCTGCTCAAAATACATCTGTACATCATCAGAATTGCGTTTTGACCGTTTTATTTTTTCAGCAGCAGATAAAGCAAACCCAGCCTTTATTCTCTCTGTCTTTTTCTTCAATATAACCGTATCTGTATCTGATAAATTTCTCATTTCCCATTTCACCTGTTTCCAGCCAGTTCATGGTGAGTGATTGGTTTATACTCGTATTCAAAACACTTCAAAACAGATTTACCTGCGGGTCAAAGCAATGCCGCAGTTCATGAGGCAAAATATGCCGGATATTTTCGAAAACGGGTATATTACCTTAAATAATAAGGTCAGTGGAAGGATTAAGCATCCTTCCACAATCCATGTCATTTGGGATTGAAAAACAATAGAGATCTCAGAAATCTCTGAGACCTCCATTTTATTATCAATTATAAAATATCATCACTTTCCGCATTTTTCCCACTGTTTTCATCTTTCCCAATCATTTTATTTACTTTCTTCTTTGCCTTACGCCAATATATTGATACGCCGGCAGCAATTGCAACACCTGCACCAATGATTGCCTGAAGCAAAAATGTTGTCGCAGAAGGATCAATATATGCGCACGCATCCCCGGGAACCATTGCCATCACAAAAGCACAATACAGTACTAATACCATAATTCCTTTATTCATCTAAACATTCCTTTCCGCTTTCCGCTTGTTTATTTGGGATTGAATCGACTTGATAATGTAGTCTGCTCCAGCTTCACCGCTTGTCCCCAGATTATACATCGTTTTTCCACGTATTTCTTCTATTTTTCTCTTCCAAAGTTCCATATTGTTCAACATTTCATTGATCATTGGAACAATTCTGTCTAATGCATCCGGATTAACACTATGCCCGATTTCTTCCCGCAAGGTAATATTGATGGGGATAACCGGAATCTTTTCATATTCAGGGTTCATGATTTTCATCGGCGTATTGATAAAGACCGTTGGGTGCAGTGATGTAAATGAATATTCAAATCCGATGGCAGACCAGTCCGTGATTACAATATCAGCTGCCATCACAGAATCATGTGATGTAAAATCCAGTTGAAACTGAATCCCTTTCTCTGCATATTTTTCAGACAGTTTTTTCAGCCACTCACCTTTGTGGCGAACATGTTGCGGATGTGGTCTTACCGTGACATCACAATCCAGCCTGGTCAATTGATCCAGCAGTGGCTCGAGGCAGGAATCGATGATATTATCTGTCTGCCACGAAGGTGCAACAAGTATCCGTTTCTTTTCATGTGGTTCAGTTGGGCGATATTCTGAGATCATGTCATCAAGAAGCGGATATCCAATCTCAAGATTATTCTTTTTCTTAGTATCAAAGATACGTTCGCTTTCCTCCGCTTCTATTTTCTGATGAGGTCCGGAACAAAAGAACGTATCAAAGTGATCTGTCGACCCTTTTCTGGTTGTCAGATTATAACTGCCCATAGCATGCGGAATATAGATATATTCTATATCATTTCTTACATAGCTGCGTTTAATATGGTAATTATCCAGATCAGGCATTGTCATACATACAACATCCGCATCCATCCGCATCATAAGGGATATCAGTTTGTTTTCGCCTATATAATACGGCACAATCCGTGGGTTAACTTTAGCTGCTTCAAAAATCTGATCGTTGGGATCACTGGTAATATAATGAATGGTCAGTTTTGTTTTTCTCAGCAAAGCTTCTATCGTTCCCCTATAATACTTATAGAAACCGTTATTCTCCGAATAAAACACAAGATGCTTATTGGTCGTCGAGAAAAAGCGCTTGTAATCCGCCCTTTCTTTTCGCTTTGTTGCTGCATGAAGCGCTTTATTCTTTTCTTTTCCAACTTCCTGAAAAGCTTTTAACTGTTTCCGGCTCTCTTCCAGCTTTTCATAATCAATCATTCTCTTTGGTCGAACGATCGCATTCATAAGATACAGCTGTACAATCGCCATCAGATTGCTGCAAACCCAGTACAATACCGTTCCCAACGGAACAACCCATCCTAGATATAAAGAAAGACCCACGGAAAAAATCATCATTCCATACTGATTGAACTTCGACTGTTCCGCCTGCAGTACATTGCTGTGATTTTGAACAAGACATAAGCACAATGCCGCAAAACCGGATATTACAGGAAAAACAATTCCGCTCAGCCCCATCTTCATGGGAATTCCCGCCAAATCAATCCCCTGCTGCATGGTGTTGCACATACCTGAATCTATGCATTTCCGAATGGCATTTGCTACACCTGCCAGCAGTAGGAATTGCAGAAGTGTGGGGATAATCGTAACAAAAGGATGATATCCTTCTTTCTTAAACAGCTTAGCCTCTTCTTCCGCGATAATATCCTGTTGTCCATAATACTTTACTTTGAGAAAATTCACATCTGGCTGAATGCGAAGCATTACAATGGAGTTTAAGTATGTCCAGATAGAAGCCGGCAATAGCATCAGCTTGCTGATAAAAGTAAACAGTATAATAGCCAATCCAAAGCTTCCACATATTTCATAGCACCAGAGTATAAGCCGAAGCATCAGATTCGAAAACCATTCCATTTAATATCCCTCAATCCATTGTTTATCCGGAATCGTCTTTCCAGTCAACTCATAAAGATGTAAATCGCGTGCATCCTGTGGGACCTTATATTCCTGCATGCCTTCCAAATAGGTATCTCCATTCATTGTTGTAAATGAATGCCGATAAGCATAGAAAATTCTCTCTCTCTCGGTTCCATCCCAGTCCCTTGCGGGCTTGCCAAAGATATCAGCATCATACGCCAGTCCGGCACCATCCATACAGGTTGCTGCCAGGTCTTCCAATGAAACCTGAGACACTTCATTAACCGTTATCTCTCCCGTAACAGACCGCTGCCCAGGGTATTTTGTAAGAAATATCGGATTGCAAACCGTATTATTCCCTTCATAAACACTATCCTGGCGTCCATGGTCTCCCATAATCACAATCATTGACGAATCATATGCGCCGCAATCTTTTAATGCCTGTAAATACTGTCCAACAATATTCAAACTTCCCAATGCCTGCTCGTCCAGCGTTCCTGAACTGTCGTCGATTGTATTCCCATATCGGTCAAGATTTCCAGGACTATGTGCTCCCTGAAAATGATAGAATTTAAAATATTTACTGTCTCCGTTCAAAGAATAACCGCCATGTTTTCTCATTCTCTCTAGAGCATCAGCCTCAAACCAGGTGGATTTCATCTCAGTCAGTTCATAATCTCTCTGTAACAGAACCGCATAATCGCCATACATAAAAGGTTGTAGGACCAGGGGACCGAATTTATACAGTGCCATTCTTTCAAGCGTGTATACAAATGAATATGGATGTGTAATCTGTACCTCAGGTTTTTTTACATTTTCTGCCACATCTGCCATCTGCAGGGGAAAAAGGTTATCCGGTACAGCATAAAAATCCAAAGTATAACCATTCTCCCTGAGGACAGTAAAAAATGGTTCATCCTGCAGTGCGATATCTACCCATGTATAAAACGGCTCCTGGTTATAATAGCGTGTTCTGGTTAACATGTTTATATAGGATGGTTCCGTTCTTTGATACGTAGACGAAGTATTTGGATAATAAGTAAAATCCGAAAAGCTTCCCATCCACTCCGGATAAGCATCCATAGCCATCTGCATATAACGTGTATCAAATGCATCCAGAAGAAACACTATGATATCGCCATTCTCTGAAACGGTAAATTCATCTTTTACAGTTGAATATGCTCTTTGGGATGTTTCTGGAATTCTTTGAGACAAAAAACCTGTAACAGCCAGGCTTCCGCCTTCCATCACTATAAGAAGAGCTGATGCGTACAATGCCGTTTTTAGAAAAATTCTTGCTTTTGTAATTGCAAAAACAATACTGACAACAGTAATAAGGAACCAGACTGCCAGATTAATTAATGCCGGCCGCATCAGTGTCGTCCACTCCGGTTCACCGCCCATCAAAACAGAGTTGCTCAGACAAAGAAAATTACCCTGAATATAAAAAGCGACACCAATACCAAATAAAGCAGACACTGTGACAATATAAGCCTTTCTGCCCGCCAGCATTGAAATTGTCATGATTCCCAATAAAACAACAGCAGCCGCTGTAAATGGAATCGCCAGATATATCAAAAACAGATTGCTTGTAAAATCAAAGTTCATCCTGTTCAACTGATAAGCATTAACCGGTGCAAAGACAAACACTGTGAAACTTAGCATTAATGCAACTAACAATTGCGGAAGCCTAACAATTTTAATAAATTCCTTATCAATGCGTTTATTCATAGACTTCACTCTCTTTCACCTTTCACTTTAGGCAACGCTTTTTCTGCCCGCATTTTCAAAACTCTTTTTTAACAAAAGCATTGCTATTCTATCACAGATTTTTTGAACGAAATCGCTTACGCGACAAAACAGTAGCCAAGTATGCGATATGTGAACCAGTTTTCAATTAATGAAACGGGATATGGAAAGAATTATTACGATCAAGAACAATCATTCTAAACACCGTCATTATCCCTATTCCT
>JAFUHD010000084.1 GCA_017469025.1 Clostridia bacterium | reverse complement strand
GGATGATGGTGTTCTGTATATTGCGGGCAGTACGGGTGTATGCAAGGTCAACATCGAGGAGCCTTTCGAGGATGTCAACGAGCTGAAGGTGGCTGTGCCTTATGTGGAAGCAGACGGAAATGATATATATCCGGATGCATCAGGCGTTTTTACGATTCCGTCGGAAACCCAGAAGCTGACTGTCCCGAGTTTCGTATTTAACTATTCTCTGAACAATCCTCAGGTGAGCTATCAGCTGGAAGGCTTTGAACGGAGCAGCACGACAGTTGTCCGCAGCGATATGGTTCCTGTCGACTATACGAATCTGAGGGGCGGCACCTATCATTATGTGATGCAGCTTAAGGATAACATGGGCCGTGGAAACAAGATTGTCACTGTCACAATCAACAAAGAAAAAGCCTTTTACGAACAAACCTGGTTCTATATTGTCTGTACGGTTCTGATAGGGTTTATACTGGAGGAGAGCGTCCGGCTTTATGTCCGCAAGAAGACCCGTGCCATGGAAAAGAAACATCGGGAAACCATGACGCTCGTCAAGGAGATTACGGAAGCCTTTGCGAAAGTCATTGATATGAAGGACCAATATACAAACGGACATTCCTCCCGTGTGGCACAGTTTACCAGACTGCTGTCTGAGGAACTCGGATACGATGAAGAAACGGTGGAGAAGTATTACCAGATCGCGCTGCTGCACGATATCGGCAAGGTCGGCATTCCGCAGGAAGTGCTGAATAAGCCGGGCAGACTGACGGATGAAGAATTTCAAACCATCAAGTCCCATACGGTCAAGGGATATGAAACGCTGAAGAACATCAGCATTATGCCTGAACTGGCTATCGGTGCCCAGGCGCACCATGAACGCCCGGATGGGAAAGGATATCCGAACCACCTTAAGGGAGATGAGATTCCGCGCGTTGCCCAGATTATTGCGGTTGCTGACTGCTTCGACGCCATGTATTCGAACCGTCCGTATCGTAACCGGATGAACTTTGAGAAAGTTGTTTCCATTATTAAGGAAGTGTCAGGCACCCAGCTGACGCCGGATGTTGTAGATGCCTTCCCGAGACTGGTAGACCGGGGTTACTTCCGTGCAGAGGATGACTTGGGCGGCGGAACGACAGAAACCGTCGACAACATCAAATCGTAATAAAGACAAATAAACCGCCGCTTTACAAAGCGGCGGTTTTGCTGTCTTGAGGACTTTGGCTTTCGTAGGATGGCTGAACGGAAAAGGCAGGTCATTCAGTGGCTGCCCAGCACACTTAGAAAATTCCGGGCACGTTCGGTCTGCGGATTTGTGAAGAATGCTTCAGGTGTATTTTCCTCGATAATGGTACCGCCATCCATAAAGATGATGCGGTCAGCCACTTTTCTGGCAAAATTCATCTCATGGGTGACGATCAGCATGGTCATGCCGTCTCTGGCCAGTTCGGTCATGACATTCAGAACTTCACCAATCATTTCAGGATCCAGTGCGCTGGTCGGCTCATCAAAGAGGATTGCCTCCGGGTGCATGGCCAGTGCACGTGCTATGGCTGCACGCTGCTGCTGTCCGCCGGAGAGCTGCGCAGGCACTTTTCCGGCCTGATCGGCAACACCAACGCGTTCAAGCAGCCGCATGGCTTCCTCACGTGCAGCCTTCCGGCTGATATGAAGGACGTCAACCGGAGCAAGCGTCATATTGTCGAGTATGGACATATGCGCAAACAGGTTGAAGGACTGGAAGACCATGCCGACCTTGGAACGGAGTGCCGCCAGTTTGCGCCCTTCCTCAGGCAGGCGTTCGCCGTCAATGAAGATATCGCCGCTGTCAATGGTTTCAAGCCGGTTAATGGTACGGCACAGCGTGGATTTTCCGGAACCGGACGGACCGATGATGACAATGACCTCGCCTTTGTGGACGGTCAGTGAGATATCCTGCAGTACATGCAGCTGCCCGAAACGCTTGTTGACATTGCGAAGTTCGATGACCGGAGGTTCAGTGTTCATGCGGTACTCCTTTAATGACATAGTCGTGCTTTCGGCACCGTATCAATTACAGTTGTCATGATTTGACAAACCAGCATGAAATGCTGGGCCATCTCCTTTAAAACAGGTTGTGCTTTCGGCGCCGGATCAAAGCAGTTGTCCCTATTTGACAAACCAGCACGAAGTGCTGGGCCATATCCTTTGAGGACAGGTTGTGCTTATGGCGCCGGATCAAAGCAGTTGTCGTTATTTGACAAACCAGCACGAAGTGCTGGGCCATATCTTTTGAAGACAGTTTGTGCTTACGGCACCGTAAAATCTGCATGGATCAGTACTTATCAGACGGGTGCGGGGCTTTGGTCTGGTTCTTGTCTGCCGGCGGCTGATGCATCCGGGCTGCAAGACGGTCTGAAAGCTTGTTGAGCAGGAAGTTGATGAGAATATAAATCACTGTGACGACCAGATAGACCGAGAGCATTGCGTCATAATTGGAAATGAGCACTTTGGCATTCTGCATCAGGTCCGCACAGGTGACAATGTAGGCAAAAGTGGTATCTTTCAGTACGATCACCAGTTCAGCGAGAAGGGAAGGGATGACAAAGCGGATGGCCTGCGGAAAGACAACCTTGTAGAAAAGACGTGTTTCGGTAAGACCTAGTGAAAGCGCAGCCTCGGTCTGGCCTTTCGGAACAGCATTAACGCCGGAACGAAGGGCTTCTGCGACCACGCCGCAGGCCGAAACCGCACATGGCAGGGTAATTTTCCAGAATGCGCTCAGTTTTATGCCGGACTGGGGGACAACGAGGAAAAAGAAGTAAATAAACAGAAGCGTCGGGACACCGCGGGTAAACTGTGTGAGAACGGCAGAGATGCTGTTCAACAAGGGATTCCGGCGCAGTTTTCCGCGCATCAGCAGGAAACCGAGAAGGAATGCGATGGCAGAGCCCGTCAGAGCCGATTCAAGTGTCGTCAGCAGACCGACGCCCAGAAAACGCCAGGTGGTGATGCGGGTGAAGAAGGACCAGTAACGTGGTGCAAACTGGCCCGTCAGGGCGAACTGCCGGAGAATCAGGAACAGGAGCATCAGAAGGAGCAGCAGGGCAATTCCCGTAAAAATCCGGATACGGCGGCGGCTTCCCGGTCCCGGCGGCTCGTACAGCAGATCACGGATGGATGGCGTTGTCATCTGAGGATCCTCACCTTTCTGTCAATCAGACTGCCAATCAGGCCGATTACGAGCGCAGTGGCACAGTAGAGTGCCGCGGAGATGGCAAAGGCGGTGACACCGCCGGTTGCGTGCGTGTTAATGTAGGAAACAAGTCCAGTCAGTTCCATGGGACGCATGGGAACCTGTGAGGCCAGTGAGGTGGTCAGCATCGTAGCGACCAGCAGGTTGGTCATTGGCAGGACAGAGGAGCGGAGCGCCTGTGGTATGATAATCCGCCGGATCATCTGGGGAAAGGTCAGCCCGAGTGCGCGTGCGGCTTCAATCTGGCCGGGGGAGATGGTATTCATTCCGCTCATCAGGTGTTCTGAGCAGAAGGCGGATGGAATCAGTGTTGTGGCAATAAGGACACACGTGTCGTATGGAAAGGTGAGTTTCAGGTAGGGCAGCGCATAAACCAGAAGAATGAGCAGGCAGGCACCCGGTATATTTCTGAAAATCTGGACATAAAAATCGCCGGATATGCGCAGAGGCTTTATTGGACATACACGAATGACGGTGATCAGAATACCGATGAGAAAAGCACCCAGAAAAGAAAGCGCTGTCAGCTTCCATGTCGTGAAAAGGGCCGTCAGATACCGGTCTCCATACTGGGAGAGCAATGCAGAAATGCTCATTGCAGTTTCCTTCCTTCAGCGGTTTTGGTGTCCTGCCAGTTATCTCAGCATGATGGTGTGCTGCACCGCATGGAGAGATAACTGACGGGTCAAAGGCTGCAGACAGCCTGAATGTGGTGTATTATCCGGTCCGATTTAAAGCGGACAAGAAAAAATTCAAAACAGGGCCTCAAGCCTGGGAGACTTGAGGCCCTTCGGGGAACGGCATTTTATTCAGCGATTGCCGGTGCCTCAGGAGCGGTACTGATTCCGGTGCGGTCGCCAAGGCTGATCTGCCAGAGCTTTGCCCAGGTTCCATCCTCCTCAATGGTCTTGAGGAAGGTGTTGACGAAGGCGACGCCATCGGAATCCTTCGGCAGGCCGATGCCATAGGGGTCAATAGGGCCGAATACATCGCCTGCAACAGCATAGGCACCAGGATTCTTGACGATGGAGTTGAGAATCAGGGTATAGTCGGTGACATAAGCATCTGCACGGCCCTGCTCAACTGCTGTACGGGCCTGAATATCATCCTCAAATTCCTGAACAATGGCATCCGGTGCGTATTCAGCAAGGATGCTGGGGCCGGTGGAACCGGACTGGGTGGCAACAATCTTGTCTGCCAGGGCGTCGATACCGGTGATCTCCACATTTCCGGCTTTTATGAGGACAGCCTGCTGAGAGGTGTAGTAGGGACCTGCGAAGGAGATGATTTCCTGACGGGACGGTGTGATGGAATAGGTGGCAAATACGGCATCCACCTGTCCGCTGGTGAGGACGGATTCACGGGTGGAGGAGGTAACCTGTGTCAGGTCATATTTGGTTTTATCGCCCAGAATGTAGCGGGCAAGAAGCTGGTAAAGACCGGCGTCAAAACCGCGGATGCCGTTGTCGGTTTCATCCAGCTGACTGAAGAGAAAAGAGGTACGGGTGCCGCCGATGCGAAGGATTCCAGCTTCCTTGACAGCAGCAGCCCACTGGCTGGCAGCAATAGCATCTGCATCGGCAACAGGACCGGATGCAATCAGGGCGTCAAATGCAGCTTTGTCAATTGCCGTTGCCTCAGGCGCTTCTGCGAGTGCGGAAAGGGAAAAAACCAGTGTCAAAGCGAGTGCGATAATCAGGGAGAATGTCTTGATGGATTTCATAATACTGCCTTCTTTCTTTGTAAAACAGGGTGAAGTCTGAAAATTGAAAAAAGAAAGCGTCTGCATGTTCCGGCCACTGCCTTCACCTGCAGACGCATGATTTTGCACCGCAAACAGTAAAAGCAGGTGCGAACAGCCCTTGCTTTTATAAACGGTTCAGAGGTTTATGAGGCAATTTGGGCATGAACGCAGGCCGGGGACATACACATATAACACATTGTGTTCCGGCTTTGCATCATCAGGATCACACCTTTCTGGTTGATGTGGCTATTCTACAAGTAAAAGTCTATCTTGTCAATAGACAAAATGGAATTATTTTTGGCGACAGGATTTTCCGGGTCCTGACAGGATTTCTGCTTGCAATTGAGAAAGTGATTGGGTATGCTTTTGCATGTGGATTCAAAAGAATGTGAGGTTGGCATATGAATATTCAGCAGGCAGTCGCTGTTTCTCTTGTTACCTTATTAACACTTGCAAGTGTTACGGCATTTGCGGAGAAAAATGCGTTTCAGGCAGAGCTGTCGAAAATGACGCTGCGTGAGAAAATCGGACAGCTATTTGTTATCCGCCCGGATGCACTGGACGGACAAAAGATGAGTGAGCAGCTGCTCGGTACGGATGAAGCCGGAGCAGTCTGTCTGACGGAAAGCATGCGCAGCATGTATGAGGAATATCCATGCGGCGGTTTCTGCCTGTTCGGGACGAATATTACGGATCCGGAACAACTGCGGGCATTTACGGAGGAACTGCATGCGCTTGGAGCGATCCGGCCTTTTCTTTCAATTGACGAGGAGGGCGGCAGTGTGGCAAGGATTGGAAATCATCCATATGGATTTGACGTGCCGAAGATTGAACCCATGGGTGTAATTGCTGAATCTCTCAATCCGCAGAAGGCTTATGATGCGGCGTATGCCATTGGCACATATATCAAAGCATTTGGATTTGATGTTGATTATGCGCCGGTAGCGGATGTCAATACAAATCCGGACAATCCGGTCATCGGGGACCGTGCATTCGGAAACAACCCGGTGACTGCCGCAGACATGGTTATTCAGTACATCAGGGGACTACACGATGCAGGCGTATTGGGATGCATGAAACACTTTCCGGGACACGGGGATACGGATAGGGATACACATACCGGTTATGCTGAAACACGCAAGGACTGGGAAACACTGAAAAATTGTGAGATGATTCCGTTTATGGCCGGTATTGCTTTTGGATGTGAAATGATTATGACGGCGCATATTGCTGCGCCAAATGTGACCGGAACGGAGGAGCCCAGTACGCTGTCACCTGTGATTCTGACTGAAAAACTGCGTGGCGAACTGGGATACGATGGACTGATCGTTACGGATGCGCTCGAAATGGGAGCCATTAAAGAAAAATATACATCGGCTGAGGCAAGTATCCGCTGCTTTCTGGCCGGTGCAGACATGATTCTGCTGCCATATGACTATCAGGAAGCTTTTGACGGCATGGTTGCTGCTGTTCAGGATGGAACCATACCGGAGTCACGGGTGGATGAAAGTGTAATCCGGATTCTCAAAATGAAGGAAAAACTTGGCCGGTAAGCAGCGCGGATCTCCCGGTGACTCTTTTTGCAAATCCAGATTTTTCAGGCTGATGAAATACCATCAGCCTGTTTGTCTTTCTTAGCGGACTGCAGATGAATGCAGTCCGCTGGCAGGAATTAGTCTGATATTGATAAAAAAAGCCGGATCGCGTATAATCATTTTAAGGAAACAATGAAAAGGTAAACAAGAAACGGATGAATCCCTGTTTTTGAGAAAACGGGTCATTCATGTGGAAACAGCCGGAGATGGTTAAATCCGACCTTTTTGTCAGCGCCGGACGGCTGTAATGCCGGAGAACACTCAAACGTGCCTGCCCGAAACAGGAGGAAAACGAATGAAGACGAAAAAAAGCAGCACATTGGTTATTGCTGCTGGTGGTGGTGTCATTGTGATGCTGATCCTAGTACTTGGCACAATCTGGATGGGACAGAGTGCCAGACAGGATACGGAGGAGGCTGTCCGTTCTGTAAGTCTTCTTTATCTGGATGAACTGGCAGACAGGCGTGAGCAGGTTGTTGAAGGAAATCTTTTCAATAAGATTGACGTGATTCAGATCGCGATTGCCCTTATGGATGAAACGGACCTGAGCGACATCACCCATTTGGAAGCTTATCAGGCCAGAATCCGGCAATTGTACAGCCTTGATAAATTTGCCTTTGTGGATACCAGCGGGCTGATTTATACCTCCCGCGGCACGCAGACAAACATAGACGAATACAAGTTTGACTACCAGAACATGACGGGACCGGATATTTCGATTCTGAACCTGCACAGTGATGACAAGAAAGTCATCATTGCGGTGCCTGTAGATCATATACCATTTAATGGGGCTGAACTGGTCGCCTGCTTCATGGAGATTGACATGGCAGAAATGCTGTCCGGTGTTTCCATGAAGGCACAGGAGGGCGGGGCGACCTTCTGCAATATTTATACCAGCGAGGGCATCGCGCTCAGCAATACGGTACTCGGCGGTCTGGCGGTGGAGGACAATCTGCTGGAGGCCATGTCGCATGCCGTATTTGAAAAGGGGTATTCGTATGAGACAGTGGTCAGGGACTTTGAAGAGGGAAAACGCGGAGAGGTTTCGTTTACATATAACGGCATACTGGAAACACTTGCCTATGTCCCGGTCAGCGGGACAAACTGGCTGCTGACCTATCTGATACGGGAAAGCGTCATCAGTGAAAAGATCAGTACCATTTCAAACGGGATCATTGTACGAAGCGTCATTCAGTCACTGCTGACGATTGCGGTGCTGCTGGGGATGTCTGCGTATATGATTGCCCAGACCAGAAAGGCATCCCGGCTGGCACTGGAAAAAGAGACTGCCGAAACGGAAAACCGCATCAAGCAGGAGGCGCTCGAGCAGCGCCTGACCCTGCAGGAAAAGCTTCTGTCGGAGGAAAAGCACAGAAGTCAGCAGGACAGCATGATCACGGCTATGGCATCTGATTACCGCATTGTCTATCATGTGGATCTGGATCATGATGACGCAGTGTGCTACCGTGCGGACCCTGAAGATCCGGAGCAGACGCCGGAGGGCGTGCATTTCCCGTATCAGGAGCGCTTCAGATGGTACGCAGCGCATTCGGTTGCTGAGGATTACAGGGACGGTTTCTTGGCATTTATCGAACCGGACAATATCAGAAAAGGGCTTGAACATGAGCCTATTCTGGCTTACCGCTACCTGGCGCAGCGCATGGGGAAAGAATATTATGAGATGATCCGTGTAGCCGGCGTGCGGCATGCGGCAGACCGCATAGATCACAGGGTGCACGCGATCGGGCTGGGACTGACGGTAATTGATACTGAGATGCGGCAGGCCATGGAACAGCAGCAGGCGCTTAGCGATGCCCTCAAAGCGGCAGAGGAGGCCAGCCGGGCCAAAACGACATTCCTGTCAAACATGAGCCATGAAATCCGGACACCCATGAATGCCATTATCGGCCTTGACAATATCGCCCTGAATGATCCGGATACGCCTCAAAAGACCAGAGAGTATCTGCAGAAAATTGGTTCCTCTGCGGAGCATCTGCTGGGACTGATCAATGACATTCTGGACATGTCACGGATTGAGTCGGGACGAATGATCCTCAAAAAGGAAGAGTTTTCCTTCCCGAAGCTGCTTGAGGCCATTAACACCATGTTCAGCGGTCAGTGCAGCGACAAGGGACTTGATTACCAGTGTCATATAGAAGGCCAGCTGGATGATTATTACATTGGCGACAATATGAAACTGCGCCAGGTGCTGATCAACATCCTGGGAAACGCAGTCAAGTTTACGCCTGAGGGCGGAACGGTTTCTCTGGATGTGAAAAGGACTGCCCAGTTTGATGGCCTGTCCACCCTGTGTTTTGTCATTTCGGATACCGGTATCGGCATGAGCAGGGATTACCTGCCCCATATCTTTGATACGTTCAGCCAGGAGGATTCATCCGCCACCAACCGGTACGGCTCTTCTGGGCTGGGAATGGCGATTACTAAGAATATCGTTGAAATGATGAATGGCAGCATTCAGGTGGACAGTGAGAAGGGGAAAGGGAGCACATTTACCGTTTACGTTACACTGCTGGATTCGGAACGGACAGACGGTGAAGATAAAGGAGAGATACGTCCGCAGGATATGACGGTGCTCATCGTGGATGATGATCCTGTCGCCTGTGAGCATGCAAAGCTCGTGCTGGGAAAAGCGGGCATTTCTGCCGAAGTTGCCGTTTCCGGTACGGCGGCCATTGAAATGGTGCGTCTGCGTCATGCGCGTATGGAGCCTTATGATCTGATCCTGGTGGACTGGAAGATGCCGGATATGGACGGTGTGGAAACCACCAGACAGATCCGCACAATTGCAGGGAACGAATCAGCCATTATTATCCTGACGGCCTACAAGTGGGATGACGTATTCGAAGAGGCTGTCAGGGCCGGTGTGGACAGCTTTATCTCAAAACCGGTTTTTGCCGGAACGGTGATTGAAGAATTCAGAACGGCAATTGAACGAAAAGGCATCCGGGACAGGAAGAAAGCCCAAAAGCCGGAGCTGGCGGGACGGCATATCCTGCTGGCAGAGGATGTTCAGGTCAATGCGGAAATCATGATGATGGTGCTGCAGATGCGGCAGATGCAGGCAGATCTGGCGGTTAACGGGAAAATAGCCGTTGAAATGTTTGAAAAACACCCGGAAAACTATTATTCGGCCATTCTCATGGATATGCGCATGCCTGAAATGGACGGACTTGAGGCGACCAGGGTGATTCGGTCCATGGACAGACCGGATGCCGGAACTATTCCCATCATAGCGCTGACCGCAAATGCTTTTGATGAGGATGTCCAGCGCAGCATGCAGGCCGGTCTGAATGCGCATCTGAGCAAGCCGGTACAGCCGGATATACTGTTTGAAACGCTTGAACGACTGATCGCTCAGAATTCTGTTTTTGACTGAGAGGACCGGCGATTGTCAGGTATAGCCATGCCCCGGCATTGATTGTGTTTACGGAGTATCTGTCCTGTGGTAAACTGTACGAAGACGGGCCTTTGTCCCGTCAGTTTGCGGCATACAGAATGGTCCGCTGAACCGGAATTACAGGAAAAGGCAGAGACCACTGAACCCGGGATGGACGATTCGGATGCTGCAGGTTGGAGGGTTGAAAATGTGGCAAGCCAAAGAGAAAAACAAAACATCAATTCTGCTGCTATGCGTGATCTGTATCGCAATTAACATTATTGGCGTTCAGATCGCCGGCAGGCTTCAACTGCCCCTGTATCTTGACTGTGTCGGTATCATGCTCGCATCCGTGATCGGCGGGCCAATCCCTGGTATCATTGTCGGCTTTTTCAGTAATATCATTAACGGCATTTCGAATTATATTACCATTTATTACAGCATGACGAGTGTCCTGATTGCCATATGTTCCGCCTGGCTTTCTGACAAAGACTGCTTCAGTAAATTTCCGAATCTGCTTGGCGCGATCCTGTGCATGGCGCTGATTGGCGGGGGATTAGGCTCTGTGCTGACGTGGCTGCTGTATGGCGGCGGCATAGGAGAGGGTTTTTCTGCGACTCTTGCTCGCAGAATTCTT
>JAFUHD010000011.1 GCA_017469025.1 Clostridia bacterium | reverse complement strand
TTTTGTAGGTCGAGCCATAGTGTATTACCTCCCTAAATAATTTAGGAAAGTATAGACCTTTTTGAAAAGAGTGTCAATATCCGGTATTCAGCATACTTAAGCGTTGTAACCCTACACTTCGCCATTTTTTATGATTTCTGTTCGGTAAACGCACTGAAGGAGCAGCATCATGTATCCATCTCCTCCCCACTGGATCAGGCATGAGCATTGATTGTGCCATGACACATGGCTGCTCGGGATTTGACAGAAAAGACATAACTTTGAATTTATCTTGCCATAGGAGAAGAAGAATGAACGCACTGATCATAAACTGCAGTCCTGTTCAAAACGGAGCAACATCTGAAATCGTGAGGCTGGTTTCAGAAAGGTTAATGTTTATGGTATAAAATAAAAGCTGTATGCACTGATGATTATCATTTTGCATTTTGCAAAGACTGCAGAAGTTGCCATAAACTGCTGAATGCATTCGGCATGACGATGTGGAAGCACTGGTAGATGAATTTGCACAGGCGATATTATCGTTTCGGTTTCACCTTCGTATTGGGCAGATATTCCCGGCCAGTATAAAGCCTTCATCGACAGATGCACCCCCTTGAGGTTGTTCGAAAAATCAGCACGGCTTGTACTGAACTTGCAATTTCTGAACTTCTGGGGGTAAGCATTTTGTGACAACTGTCCGAAAAGTCCGCAAGCGAAATTATTTTTCGAACAGGCTCCCTTGGTGCAATACCCATGAGCCGCTGACAATAATCATACCGTCCGTCGCAATTCATTCCTCGAAAACGCAGTAAGACAATAAGAATCTATGATTTTTAAAGCTGAAAAAAAGCGATCTTTTCCGATTTTCAGTATGCTGTTCTTGGAGATGGTTTCCATTCGTTATTGTAGTACATTGGCACATACCGCTGAAACCCGCGATTAGGCGAAAATAAAGCCGCAGCTTTGGCGGCTTTTTATCCTCTGTATCGGAGCTTCAAGTAGTGCAGATACTAATAATCTGCACTTTTTTATTCTGCGAATTTGATATGCAGGTAAAGAAAGAAAATACCTTCGTACGCACGAAATGCCCAGTCCCTGTGATTTTTATGCCAGCCTCTGTCCAAACAACCACTCACGAACCGGTTCAAACAGATACGCCCATTTCCAGGTACACATATGGTGTACAGCCGGAAAGTCCGGCGCATTTTCTACAAGAACACTGTCTTTATCAAGCCATGTAAACTGAATGTCCGCTTTCTGTTTGAGAACCGCCTGACAGAATGCTGCTTTTGTCTTTTCATCTGCTTTGGCATCCACATGCCCGCGCGCCACATGCCCGCCGGCTGCCTCTATGCTTTCCATACACTGTCCCATGATCGGAAACGCCCGTCCGTCATGCTCAGAGACCATAATCCACAGATGTTCATCCTTCACTGCCGCCATACGTTCCGGATCCCACTGGCCTGCTGTCAGAAAGCATCCTGCAAAGAAATGCGGATGGCGGATCAGCAGTTCACACAGCATCATGGTTCCCATCGACTGGCCGGTTCCATAGATGCGGTTCATGTCAACCGGGTATCTCCGGCATATCTCCCGGATCAGTTCAACGGTAGCCTCTGCAGACCAGCCAACCGTATAATCATCATGGGCAGATTTTTCCTCATACTGAGGTGCCAGTACAAAACACGGCCGCTTTTTCTGCTCCTCAGGGTCTGCCCAGACCAGTGCACCAATTCCCTGTTTCAGCGTCCTGTCCGTCTGTTCTGACACTGTCCCCATATCATGCATAAATACAACCAGAGGCAATGCCTGCTCTGTCGTTTCCGGAATAAAAAGGTTGTACTTTAGCACATGCTCTCCCATTGTCAGCGTAAATGGTTTGAACCGCTCCACGACCGGCATATATGCGGCTTCCTGCTCTGTCAGGCCCATATCCGGCGGCTTCATACGCGGATTTGGCATCTTCATGTTCCCCCTTTATGGTCATATTCCGGGCTTTCAGCACCTATTTTTATATGCCTGTTGTTTTACAAACCTGTACTGTGTACAGGTCCATTTCAATGTTGCAGACTGTTTGGCTTTCGCCACGGCCAATTGCTCCGGCTTTTTGTCTGAGATACTGACGCAATGCGCCGGATCATTTTCTGATCCATTTCTGTCACAACCATTTTAACGGGCATCTCTGTCTCATGCAAACCGCATTTCCACGGTATTATTTCACATTCTGCAATAATCGTTTCTGTTTACGGTTTGTCACATTCCGGCTTCGTCGATATAATACCTGTATCATTTGACGTACCGGCATAATACGACGGATAGTCAGGAAAAGCAGCAAATTGCAACATTGAACACTGAAAGAGGGAGAAAATGAACAACATCATTCCGGTTATAAATACATCCATGGACCTGGCAGAATGCAGGGACAGCTGGTTCTTTGATGATCATTATAAATGCTGGTGTCTCGAGGACGTTCTTTACTCATCCAGAGCGAATGTTCCTGCCTTCCAGCGCCTGTCCATCTTTGCCCCCGAAGGATGTATGACCCCCGATGGCATACCAACAGAAGACAGCAGGCAGGTTCCGGTCGTTTTCGAAAACAACGCCGCCGGCTATATGCAGATGCCGCACACATGGCTCGGTGGACCACGATGTTATGCAGAACAGTACCTTAACCACGGACTGATCTATATTACCTGTGGCTGCCGTGGCAGAGATTCAAGAGATGCAAATGGTCATATGGTTGGAAAGTCCCCCATTACCCTGATCGACCTCAAAACTGCGATCCGTTTTCTGAGACACAATAAAGCTGCACTGCCGGGGGATTTCGACAAAATCATCTCAGTAGGCTGGAGTGCCGGCGGTGCCATGAGCACCCTTCTCGGCGTCACAGGGGATAATCCGAACTATATCCCGTATCTCGAAGCAGCAGGTGCTTTTATGGATGAAAGCGATGCGGTATATGCTTCCCAGATTTACTGTCCCATCATTGATCTTGAACACGCAGACGCAGCATATGAATGGTGTTTCGGTGCTGATAAAACCTGCGAAGATTCCCCTGCCGGACCGGCTGAAACAATGACACCGTTCAAGGAAGCCCTGTCCTCAGCGCTCTCCGGTCAGTATATCCAGTATATAAACAGTTTGAATCTGCATCATCCGGAAACCGGAATTCCCCTGACTCTCGAAAGCCGCCGTCAGGGCACTTTCCATGACTATCTGATGGATTGCCTGAATCAGTCCGCCACCAAATATCTGTCGATGCTTCAAAGTGGAGCCCTGCATGAGCACTTCTCTGTAGAAGATTATCTTACCGGACACTATACCTATCCGGCACCTGCACCCCGGCACGATGTTGCTCATCACGCCGGACAGGAAATCGATATTCCGGATAAACCTGAACGTCCTATGGGACTTGGTGAAATGATGCTCCGGCCGCCCAAAGGCTTCCCCGTACCAGATCATATGCCGGAAATGACAGAAATGGCAGGCAATGCAAAGCCATGGCTCACATGGGATGGCAGGAATGCTGTCATCGCCAGTCTGGACTCATACATTCTGCATCACCGCCGCCGGATGAAGCCCTGCACTTCTTTTGACAAACTCTCCTGCGACAGCGGTGAAAACCAGGAATTCGGCACTCATGAACAGGACTTTGTTCATTTCAATCCGTCAATCGGTGAAGCCATTCGTTCGCTTGAAACAAGTTTTCCGTCTGAAGCCGGACGATATGCAGATGCTTATTCCTGTTCCGGTGACAACATGCTTTCCAGGCGTGTATATCTACTCAATCCAATGAATTTCATAGGAACAAACGAAAACAGCAGAATGGCGCGCCACTTCCGTATCCGTGTTGGTGCCTCCGACGCGGACACCGCTTTCTCCGTTTCCATGCTGCTTGCCATACGCCTTGCAAATGCCGGATTTCCTGTTGATTACGCTCTCGTCTGGGATAAACCTCACAGCGAAGCGGACTATTCCGGTGAGGTTCTCGAATGGATCGACAGCATCTGCAAACCGTAATTCAATCCCGGCAGATCCTGTATCTGCCGGCTCTTTCTTCCCATCCGAAGCGGGATATCTGCAACCAGCATTATTTATGCCGTTCAGATATGGTCGCTTTAAAGACTATGCTTCGTTATATTCTTCATCTCCACAGTGGAAGTTTCAGGTAAGACATAATAACAGCGCCGTCCCAAAACGGCGCTGAACTTTTCCACATTCAGTTATTCCGGACAAAACCTTCTGTTTTCCGTAGCAGCCGTACGCCTTCACGGCTTTATGCATTTTTAAGCTTTTCTATTATCAGTCTGTCTGCCGGAAGCCAGTCGACGCTGTCCAGTTCATCATGATTCAGCCATCTGGCAGCCTCATGCTCTTTTAGAACAAGATTCCCTTTTTCCACAGATGCCCAGTAACAGGCCATACTCAGGTGAAACTCAGGATAGTCATATTCAACTGTCATCAGATAGTCTCCAACCTCTATGACGGTATCCAGTTCTTCCTGAATCTCCCGCTTCAATGCAGCCTCTGCACTTTCTCCCGGCTCAACTTTGCCGCCGGGAAACTCCCATCCATCTTTATACGCACCATATCCCCGCTGCGTGGCAAAAATTCTGTCCTTATTCCTTATGATCGCCGCAACTACCTTTATGGTTTTCATCTTTTCCTCCATTTGGACAAAATACCAGCTCAGACGTTGCCGAGCACCATCTGTTCAATGATGTATGCTTCGCCCTCATGCGCATTATCCGGTGCAATCAGGCTGACACAGCGCTTCAGCTCATCAAAGCCATTCTCCATGGCCACGCTGACACCGGCTTCCTGCAGCATTTCAAGATCGTTGCTTCCGTCTCCGAAGGCCATAACCTGATCTTTCGAAAGCCCAAGATGCTCCGTAAGCACCTTCAATGCGCGTCCCTTTCCCCTTCCCTTTTCCATGATCTCTATGTTGAACGGAAATGCACTGTTAAGAGCCGCATTCAGTGGAAGCAGCTGTTGCCTTACCCTGTCGAGCGCAGCTGCATTTCTGCTGCATACCGCAAACTTATATGCTCTGTGTCCGGCTTCGCGAATCATTGCATCCTCACCGACAACGAACCGCTGACGGATTCCTTCAATAGTTACGCTTTCCCTCGATCCCGGCCAACCCGGAAAAGGGGATTTCTCAGGATGAAGAAAATAAATCGCATTTCCGCTGTAGCACTCAACATACATCTCAGATGCAATCAGAATCTTCAGCACCTCATCTGCCAGCTGTTCAGGAAGATAATCCTCAAGAATTGCCGGACCTGACGGAGACAGATCTACCCGTGCTCCATTCGCGGAGATGATTGGACTGTTTAATCCGAGTGTTCTTGCCAGACCGCTAAGGCTTTCAAATGTCCGTCCACTGGCAAAAACAACCGGAATCCCCCGCTTCTCACAAGCAAGCAGGGCACGTCTGGTCCGCTCAGAAACCGTACCATCCGGCATCAGCAGCGTTCCATCCAGATCTGTCACTATCAATCTTATGTCCATGACTTTCTCCTGTAATAACATAGTATTCCTCTCAGCCCTGCAACCGCTGCAATTGTCCGTTCAAAGCAAACCTGCGCGATGGATGTGTCTGCTCCATAACAACGCAGCTTCTGTTTACGGCACTGTATTCACTGTATCTGCTGTTATACAGCGGTCCTTTTTGCACGGCCTGATTCGGTCTTTTCAGTTATGCCTTTGAGGAACTGTTCATGAAACAGACCACCTCGTCAAATACCGGAATAGATGGTGCTGCACCGGGACGCATGACGGAAAGCGCCGCAGCATATGACGCAGCCTGCAGACATGTTTGAACAGGTTCTCCCATGATAAGCCGCCCAAGGAAGTATCCCATAAATGTATCGCCTGCTGCTGTCGTATCGACCGCCTGAACAGGAACAGAAGGCTGCCAGATTCTCGTACCATCCTGGCCAACATAAAGCGCGCCTTTTGCCCCACAGGTAATGATCAGGCTGGTATCAGGAAGCTTTCCCCGCAATACATTCTCCGGGTTGTCAGATGTGCCTGCAAGGTACGCTGCCTCCGCTTCATTGACAAACAGATAATGAAGCAGGTTAAGCGGATATTTCCCGGTTCCGTCGACAGGAGAAGGGTTCATAGCGATCTTCATGCCTTTTTCAGAAGCAATACGGATGAGCTCCGGAATGCATGAAATCTCATTTTGCAGCACCAGCAGATCGCCTTTATCAAAATGTGACAGCGTTTCACGGATCTGTTCCACATCCGTACAGGCATTGGCGCCCGGATAGAGGATTATGGCGTTTTCCCCGTCATCATTGACCTGAATAACCGTATGTCCTCCTGGCATATCACGCTCACGCAGATAATCCACATTGACACCGGCAGACAAAAGAAGTTCCCGAAGCGGGGTCCCGTCTTCTGCACCAATGTTGCCGGCATGATACAGAACTGCACCGCTCCTTGCAATGGCAATACTCTGATTCAGTCCCTTTCCGCCGCACACAAGCGTCCGCTCAATTGCTGCAGCCGTCTCGCCAGGCCGGATAAAGTGATGCATTCTGTACACATAATCGAGATTCAGAGAACCAAAGTTCAGTATTTTCATCGTTTTTCTCCTTTGATACAGCCCGCTCATGCTTCCCGTACAATGTTTTGTCTGCTTTTTTAACAAACCGGCGCAAAGCGCCGGTTCCCTGAATTGCAAAATGGTCGTTTCAAGTCTGCATGTCTATCTCTGCTGATGCGGATATTATCTGAGCGCCATGGAAAGTCCAACAAACCGGTAATGCTTGTCCATTTCAATCCTTGTAAGGTAGCTGTCCAAGGCCTCCGCTGTATATGGACAGTCATCCGACATACGCAGGATCAGAACAGAACCGCTTTGTGTATGCTGACGCATGGCATTGGCCAGATCTGAAACGCTCTTTGCCTTGTCGTCCTCGCAGTCGTAGGAACCAAGGATACAGTATTTGAAACCAAGGTCAAATACCACCTCAAGTCCCCTTCGGCTGATAAGCAGCCCGGGCGGCCTGAAATATGCTGTCAGGGAGGGTTTGCCGGAGTCACTCGTCATATCGCCGCAGATATGCATCAGCGTATTATAGCTTGTAACAATATCCTGCCGCAGTTCATCTGCTTCAGTTTCATTGATTTCCACAACCCGTGTGTCACTGTCAAGTCCAACACCGACAGGCTTGTCCGTATGGGTCCGCGTACCGATGTCATGTCCGCCTGCAGCAATTGCACGGACCAGATTCGGATTGGCCGGTACGTCCTCGGTCTTTATAAAAAATGTAGCATGCGCATTGTGCTTTTCCAGTACACCCAGAATATTCTGAACGGCGACATCACTGCCCCATCCTTCGAATGTCAGGAAAACCTGATCATTTTCATTGCGCACCATTCCCGTCTTGTTGAGCGCATCCCGTTCCAGATAGGTAAAGCCCGGCATCAGGGATTCCTTGTTCTGACCGTCAAGTCCAATATAGCCGTTGGTTATCCGCTGCAATACATTTGCATAGGTCGTCTGTCCGGGCGCAATTGCCTCCCTCACCTCCATCGAAATCAGACTGTCGGGTAACGGATAGATATACTGCTGGGCAGGATCCGCAATAATATCCGTCACAAGCGTCACCTGACTGGCATTGCGGGACTCTATCAAATATCTGAGATAATCTCCAAGCACTTCATCCCGCGTAAATGCACCTAGCTGAAAATTGGCAATACCGCCGCGTTGAAGCGTCAGGGCATTGGCCGGAAAGACAAGTCCGGCAATTATTTCCGGATTTCCCTGGCGCCAGACTTCCTCGGGTGTTGCCTGAATGGTTTCAAGTACGACCGGCCAGCCAAGTGCACTTGCACATTCACACAGTGCCTCGGATGGTGCGCCAAGCACCGGACGAATCGGAATAATACCCGCATAGGCATACATCGTCTGCAGGAAATCACGGATCTCAAGCAGATCACACATCAGACTCCCTGAGTCCGCCTGATCAAAGTCCACCAGAATACCAACCTGCTGTCCCATCTGAATAATTCTGGTCAGGAAGGATACTTCGCTCTGTATCTGCGCCTGCGTAAAAAAGAATGTACCGGTTCCGGCATGCGCTCTGAGAACAGAAATAACCCGCTCAGCCTCATCCATGGAACCTACGCCTTCAAACGTCACCGCCGTCACGGGCTTTGAGGTATACACTCTTGTATAAATGGCTGACATCTGGCCAACATTATCCTGAAGAAGACGGACGGCCTGTTCCGCCCAGAGCCGCTGGTCAACGGCAGAAACCTGCACTGCCTGAACTGTTTCATCTGTAAAAACGCTATTCGTCTCTTCCTGCGCAATGGGTACAAAGACATCTGCAGGTTCGATAACTGCCACATCAGCTGAATGAATTTTCACGTGATAAAATACCGCGGATGAGAAAGAAAGCACAAAGAGTATACCCAGTATGACCGTGGTCACCGGGGAACGCCAAATCCGTTTCAGCATCCTTTTCACTGCCGCTTTCTCCTTTAATGACATAGTCGTGCTTTCGGCACCGTATCAATCGCAGTTGTCATGATTTGACAAACCAGCACGAAGTGCTGTGCCATCTCCTTTAATGACATAGTCGTGCTTTCGGCACCGTATCAATCGCAGTTATCATTGTTTGACAAACCAGCACCTAGTGCTGGGCCATCTCCTTTAATGACATAATCGTGCTTTCGGCACCGTATCAATTGCAGTTGTCATGATTTGACAAACCAGCACTAGGTGCTGGGCCATCTCCTTTCCACGAAATTACACTGCAAAACAAAAAGAGGGAGGAACGGAGCGGCTGACTCGGCTTCGAACCACGCTCTTTTTCCTCCCCCGAAAAACGCTTTTATATTACAGGAACCGCTGAATCAGGCCGGTCTCCCAGATCAGGAAGGAAACCGACGCAATGGTAAGTACAACCAGAACAGTATTGATAATCGAGAAAGTGGACGACTTTCCCTCTTCTGGTTCCTGTTCTTTTTTGGCAGGTGCACTGGCCGGCTTTGCCTTCGGTTCCGATTTGGCCTTTGCAGGGGCTGCTTTTGCCGGCTTTTCCTTTTCCTTCTGTTTGGGTTTCTGAATCTTTGGCAGCGCAAGCTTCGGCGGCCGCCAGCTGGATGCCTTCGACGGATCCGCTTCCTCTGATTCCGGCGTTTCGGCCTGCGCTTCAAGCTCTTCCTCATCATCCTCGGAAGTGCCCTTCGTTACAGCCTTATATGCCTGAATCAGCTGAGCCGCCTGAGCAATCATTGCCTGCGCTTCAGGCGAATCCGCATCATTGATACCAAGCAGATCCTGTACACCTGCAGTATTGACAGCAGGCTTTGGAGCAGGCGCCTGAGCAGGTGCGGAGGCCTGAACGGAAGCCTGAATCACAGGCTGAACCGGAATCTGCATAATCGGCTGAACCGGAATGGTCTGTACCGGGATCTGCCCGTAGGGCATGGTCACCGGCATGACCGTCTGGCTGACGGGCGCTCCGGTCTGAACCGGGACCTGTTGTCCATAAACCACATATGGCTGCGCCTGACTGGCCGTTGCGGGAACGACCGTCGATCCAGTTGCAACAGGCTTTTCTGCTGCAGTTTCCGCTTTAAACGTCTCCTTAGGCTTCTCTGCTTCATCCGGCTTCTTCTCAGGCACTTCCTGATTCACCGGTCCTGGCACAGCCTTTGTCGGTTCAGTATTAACCGACTGCGCAGACACTGGCGGCTTCGGTTCTGACACCGGTCCATATCCCGAAACGAAAGGTTCCCGTCCGGAATACGATGAATACCCTGGAGCCGGCGGTACCGGGTTTGACGCAAACGGCTGCCCGCCTGAATAAGGCGGAACCCTTTCACCACGCCCCCATACAGGATCTGATCCCCGGTATGAATTCTGGCCAGACGGTCTTCCATATGCAGAACGATAATCCGTATAATTGGACTGGGGGACTCCGTATCCAGACCTGTCTGTCTGTACTGTCTGCCCGTAACTACTATATCCTGGATATGGATTTGCCCCCCAGGTTCTTCCGTTTCCGGATGACCCCATCGGATCATACCCGGCGGGACGGCTGCCATATGTATTGTTCCTGTCCTGCGTTCCGTATGTACCAGTTGTTCTGTTCGAATATGTATATGCGCCAGATGCAGATGATCCGGAAAACCTTTCCCGCTCTCCTCCAAATGAGTTACGTGCAGCGTCACTGCTTCCACTGCCTCTTCCATAAATCAGGCCAAGCCGGACTATAACCTCGGAATAAACATCCTTTGGCAGCGGTTTTTGAGCATATTCCCTCTTGAACTCCTCTGTCATCCTCTGCACAAGCTGCTGGCACTGTATTTCGTCTCTGCAATAGCTCTTTGCCTCTGTAATAGCAAAAGCCCAGAAATCATTCCTGAACTCATCCGCAACAACAGAATTATAAAGGGTTTGCCCTGCCCACTTTTTATTTAGGTCTCTCTGCATCCCCTGATACTGCATTTTTTCCTCCAACTGCATCTGTATTGAATCTAACAGTCATATAAACTGTGTCATACATCAGTGTACATTATACATCAACACTAATCGCTAATTCAACCAAATATCATCCTTTTTTCTCCCACTCCAGCCATTTATTGTCCTGTCTCATGAACTTGTTTCCAATTTGTCACGTTTCTTCGAAAGCGTATTTAAGCTTTCGACCATCTAACACATACAATTTTCAAATAAATTATAATAGAATCGGGTAAAACAATCCTGATGAGGAAGATTTCAAAAAAGTCTTTTGAACAGCCAAAATATTTTCCTTTTTACTTTTTCATTAATCTGTTGTAAAATAGCATTATCTTATTGTGAACAGAGTACAACCATTGCTTTAAGGAGTCCCTACATGCATCTTTTATCTCTTATTCTCTGCCTTTTTATGTTCCTTTTTCCTGCTGCAGGCACTGCCTCTGACATTGTCTCCATTATTACCCTTCCTGTCATTGAAGTAAATCCATGGTACGTTCCCTCAAATGAATCCATACGGTTCAGCCTGTCCATGTCCCCGGGATGGAATCTCGGAAATGCACTTGACTGTTATGATGAAACAGGCACCATCGAACCAGGTGTCAATGACATGGTTCTTGATTCGTTGTGGAGCGGTTTCCCGATTACAGAGCAGGCAATACGCTATGTCAAGTATTCCGGATTTAAAACCATCCGGATTCCAGTCTCCTGGCACAATCATGTTCTGGATGATCAGTACACCATCAATCCCGACTGGATGCAGCGGGTCAAAGAAGTGGTAGACTGGTCTCTGCGTGCCGGACTTAATGTCATATTAAATGTACATCACGACAATTCCCTTGATTTTATTTATCCTGATGAAGCACACTTCGAGCAGTCCAGCACTTATCTTGTTTCTGTCTGGAAGCAGATTTGTGAAGCTTTTGAGTCATATGACCAGCATCTGATTTTCGAAGGCCTGAATGAGCCGCGTCTGGTCGGCACCGACGTAGAATGGGAATACAGCTATGAAGATCCCTCCTGTGTTGAGGCAACAGACTGCATCAACCGTCTGAACCAGCTGTTCGTGAATACCGTCCGCGCTTCCGGTGGACAGAATGCCACCCGTTTTCTCATGGTCCCCGCCTACGCTGCATCCCCCTATACCGCTGTACTGAACAATTTCGTCCTGCCTGAAGATTCAGCAACGGACCGCATGATGGTTTCCGTACATGCGTATATCCCATACGATTTTGCCATGTATGATACAGGTACAGATTACTTTGATATCTACGACAGCAAGCAGACAAACATCATAGATGATGCTTTCAATGCACTTTATGATACCTATATCAAAAAAGGAATCCCGGTAATCATCGGCGAGTTCGGCTGTATCGACAAGGGCAATCCCAGAGACCGCCTCGACTTCACTGCCTACTATACAGCACGTGCCTATGAGCGCGGTCTTGCCTGTACCATCTGGGATAATGCCAATTTTGACGGCGGACTTGAAAGCTTCGGCCTCATGGACCGCGGACAGGTACTCTGGCTTGAACAGGATCTGATTGATACCATCATGATGTACATCAAGTAACACTGATGCAGTTAATCTCCATTAATGACATTGTTGGCTTTCGGCACCGCATCAATCGCAGTTGTCATTATTTGGCAAACCAGCACAAGGTGCTGGGCCACCTTATAATCGAAATGGCCTCAGGGCATATGTCCTGAGGCCTTGTTTTATACTCAGAGATGTGTCGTGATCGAAAACCCGGGAAACGAATAAAGGACAATATTTCTCAAAAGCAAACAGACCCGATATCTGCATGGTCAAACGGTTCACCCTATCGGCTTCGTTAAATGTCGCACTCCGCAAATGCCGAAAAAGGGAAGACACATTTAGTCTTTGGGAAGGTTCGCGTTCGTGTTGCCAAGCATGTTCAATCCAGGCTTACTATTGGGTTTATCACTTCTTGTATCCATTATGAGCTTGAAAAGGCAGCTAAAAATGTTCCTAAAGGAACGAAACGCGGTTTAAATAATAGGATGGCAGTCCACGCAAGAAGCCAGAAAAACATCGATGGTCCAGTGGTTCAATAAATATCTCGACGAATTATCTAACTGTTTTGGTACTAGTTAGTACCAAAACAGTGAAAATTAATGTGTATAACGGTTCTCATGAGAACACAGTGTTCAAGACCTCACCGGTTAACAACCTTTTCTTATGCCCCTTACATAAAGTTCATACCTGCACACAGCTTTTGTCAGGTCCATGTGATTCTTCCACTTTAATTTTTTTCATGAGCAAACAATCGTCAATCTGACAATTATATTGGATTGGTTCGCCAAATTTTCATATAGTAATCATCAAAAAGAAGCATTCAACAAACTATGTTTTCTCAAGAAAACCATTTGCTCTTCAATATTCTGAATCGTAAAGGGATATCTGTCAGGATCACTTTGTGTGGGATAACAACAAACGCCCGGGCTACAAGATTCTCTGCAGAAACTAGGCCTGCTTCCTGCAAAAGACGGTAAATTCATCCACAGGAAGCGGTTTCGAAAAGTAATAACCCTGCAGATAGTCACAGCCAGTTTCCTTCATAAGCCTGGCCATGTCCTCTGTCTCTATTCCCTCTGCCGTAATGGTAAAATTCATCTGCCTAAACGCGACAATAAGATGCGGAATCAGGAAATCCCGTTCCTTGAAATAATCCCAGACAACCTGCATATCCAGTTTGATGTTGGAGAACGGATATTCCTTGACACGTGTCAGGTTTGAGTACCCGCTGCCATAGTCATCCAGTGCAAACTGAAAACCGGCAGCCTTAAGCTCCATGATCTGTTTCCGGCTGACAGCATAATCTACCATGGACTGCTCTGTGATCTCCAGATGAATATACTTTACAGGTATTCCGTACTCATTCACAATTTCAGTAAAGCGCCGCGACAAATCGCTGCGCATGCACTGAATAGGTGAAAGATTGACGTTCAGCCAGGCAAGACCAAGCGCTTCCATATCGTGATCCCTTATGAATGCGCATGCTTTTCTGAACACCTGCTCGCCCATTTCGTTGATATGTCCATTCTTCTCCGCAACCGGTATGAAACACCCGGGTGGTATCAGCCTGCCGTCTGCATCACGGATCCTGGCAAGGACTTCAGCTGCAACGATCCTTTGTGAGCCGCAGTCATACAGGGGCTGGAGAAAGATCTCAACACGGTTCTGTTCGAGGGCCTGTTCAAGAACAATCTTAACTTCCATCTGTTCATATACCTGCTGGATGGAAGGCAGTTCATCCTCCGGTGTCTGGATGAGCATATTCTTTCCGGCATCGTCAAGCGAAGTGACAAGTGCATTGACAAGCCTGTCCTCAGGGACTTTGCAGTCTGACAGCTGCGTCTGTATAAAGGACGGTGTCAGATACAGATCCGTCTCATCTGCTTCCCACGGTTTCTGAAACCTTGCGATCAGGTCGCGCCGCATCGACAGGCAGTTCATTTCCGAATTTCCAAGAATGATGAAGCATCCGCTCCGGATATAGAACACAATGCGCTTTGGATACTTTTCCTTGATATACCTGCTGATCAGGCCTATTCCCTGATCCATCTGGGCACCGCCATACATCGTGCGTTCGTCATTGTAATTGCACAGAACCACGCCAAGAATGCGGAACAGCTGTTTCCCGCTGTACTCATTCAGAACATCACGCAATGCCTTCAGATTAAACGCATATCCACGTTCTGAGAGATACAGATCAGGATTCTCAAAAGAAAGATAGATAATCACTATTGCCAGAAGGCAGAACGTATTCATGACAAGATATTGCGGGATCATGATACGGACAATATTCCCGACAAACAGCACCATCTGGTATCCTGCCAATGCTATACAATCACTTGACGGAATATTTTTGCGGCGGATCAGGATAAGCAGAAATGAAAGCCCAATATAAAAGAAGAAGCATACATACAGAATATTATACAGTGGCCCTCTGTGATATCCCGCTTCATCTATCCAGAAAACTGCCCTGCTAAACAGACTGCTGATGGTCACAGCAATGGATACAATTGCCACCGAAGTGGCGCCGATTCTTTCCAGCCGCTTCATTTTCCGGTACAGTTTCATTGCATCCACTGTAAACAGATAAAAGAAATAGATGCGCGCAAGGAAACAGATAAAAAATGCCATGTTCATTGAGCGTATATCCGCAATGGCATATTCTGTATAGTGCTCATCCATGTAGCTGGACAGGAAATCCGTCACTATCGTAAGGATATCTGCTACAAGTATCCACAGAAAAGTTCTGTTCATCCGGATCGGCAAAAGCGGACGTGAAAAATAATAAATCAGAAAAATCAGCAGTACAAGTGCGCTGGGAAGGACAAAGTCATAATTCCACACAACGGGTGCCCTCCAGTATCATATTATTCTCCAGTTGATAAACAGTCATGTGCAAATCTTCTGATTTGAAACATACTGTCCATACCGCTTTATTCGCCAGAGGATAAAACAGTAATCTGTATCTTACCATATCCCATATGCTCTGCACAACCTTCATTTTTTGTGTTTTATTTCTTTTCAATGCATTTGGAATCTAAACATCTGTTGATGGGAAAAAAGCAACATCCTTCCATTCAAAACAGAGGCTCAGAATGATCGTTAAAAAACAGCAAACAGCCGGAATGGGACTCCATTCCGGCTGCTTTTTTATGTGACTTTTAAGATGATTTTTACTAAGAATGACTATCTGCTAATTTCCCTTTTAATTAACACTCAAGCTCGCTCTATTTAACACTCTACATCTCAAGATATATTTTTAAAATATCTCTTGTTTTATATAAAAAACTGAGAGTGTTTGTTGATAAATATGTACGCTTGAATCAGGATAAAGAAATATATTGACACTCAGTGTCATCATATTGTATACTCTTGGCGAGTGGTAAA
>JAFUHD010000083.1 GCA_017469025.1 Clostridia bacterium | reverse complement strand
TGTCTGAAATGATACACAATGGTGTGTGCTGATACGTTCATTTGAAATCCGGCAGTGATGGTCTTACAACAAGAACCTTGCAGATAAGTGACAGATCTCAGCGCGAGCGCTGGTTTGTCAGAGAATGGTATCTGCTATGAATACGATGCCGAAGGCGTAACTTTGTCTTTAAGGATGGCCCAGCGCGAGCGCTGGTTTGTCAGATAATGGTATCTGCTATGGATACGATGCCAAAGGCGTAACTTTGTCTTTAAGGAGATGGCCCAGCATCTCATGCTGGTTTGTCAAATCATGACAACTGCAATTGATACGGTGCCGAAAGCACGACTATGTCATTAAAGGAGGGAGGAACATGGGTTCATTTATAGTCAACATTCTGCCCCTTGTGCTCAGTTTTTTAGGTGGTGCGGGGCTGATTGTTCTTGAGGTATTTATTCCCGGCTTTGGTTTGCCCGGCATTTCCGGCATTGCACTGCTGTGCGTCGGAACATGGCTTACCGCACGTGCTTACACATTTGGTACCGCAATCGCAGTACTGGTTGTTGTTGTAGCACTGCTGGCGGTTGCGATCGTTATCATCCTGCGCTCGGCGACCAAAGGGAAACTCAAAAATTCACCATTCTTTCTGAAAGCCCAGGAGGAAACGCCGGGGACGAGCGATGAGCTGAGCAGCCTGGTTGGCAAAACCGGCACTGCAATTACGGCACTCAGGCCTGCAGGAATCGGACAAATTGATGGGAAACGCATTGACGTCGTGGCAGGTGGAGAGTTTGTTGAAGCCAATGACCCGATTACCGTAACACTGGTGAAGGGAAACCGGGTTGTTGTTAAAAAAGCCTGATAAGATTTAGGAGGATTAAAATGGTACAGGGAATTGTTATAATTGTAATTATACTGGTTGCACTGCTTGTATTTTTCCACTTTATTCCGGTCGGACTCTGGATTTCCGCGATGGCATCCGGTGTTCATGTTTCTGTAGTAACACTGATTGGTATGAGAATCCGCCGTGTAGCACCGAACAAGATTGTTGTTCCGCTGATCAAGGCCGAAAAAGCAGGACTCAAGCTGGACATTGGCCGCATGGAAGCGCACTATCTGGCAGGCGGTAACCTTGACCGTGTAGTGACTGCACTGATTACGGCACGCGGTGCAAATATCAGTCTGGATTTCCCGGAAGCCTGTGCAATTGACCTTGCTGGTCGTGATGTGCTTCAGGCTGTTCAGATGAGCGTTAATCCCAAGGTCATTGAAACGCCGACCGTTGCCGCAATTGCAAAGGACGGTATTGAGCATCGCGCAAAGGCCCGCGTTACTGTCCGTGCAAATATTGAACGGCTGGTCGGTGGTGCCGGTGAGGAAACCGTTGTTGCTCGTGTTGGTGAAGGTATTGTTACAACTGTCGGTTCTGCAGAAACACATAAAGCTGTTCTTGAAAATCCTGACCTGATCAGCCGTACCGTACTGAGCAAAGGACTGGATGCGGGAACCGCATTCGAAATTCTTTCCATTGATATCGCGGATGTGGATGTCGGCAGAAATATAGGCGCTCAGCTCCAGATGGATCAGGCTGAGGCAGACCGCCGCATTGCGCAGGCAAAAGCTGAGGAACGCCGTGCAATGGCTGTTGCCAGAGAGCAGGAGATGAAGGCTGAGGCACAGGAACAGCGAGCCAAAGTTATTGAAGCAGAGGCAGAGGTGCCGCGTGCCATGGCAGCCGCGCTTCGCGAAGGCAAACTGGGCGTTCTTGACTATTACGAGATGAAGAATACCATTGCTGATACTGATATGCGTGAGGCAATTGCCGGAATGAATGCCGAGACTGCGCATAAGGATGCCAAGAAGTAATGAAAACGGCATCAGACAAATGTCCGGGAACCAAAGAAATGGGAGAGGAGGCAAGGTATGGATGGATTTGATATCATTGGTGTAGTAGCAGTCATATTGTTCAGCCTGGTATATACCATGGTCAAGGGGAAGAATACCAAAGCCAAAGGCAAGTCTGTTCAAAACCTGCCCAAGACCGGCAAAAAACCTGCACAAGCCTCCGTCGGACCGGAAAAGCGGAAGGCTGTAGTCAAGGCAGAGGCTGCGCAGCCCCCGGCAGAAAAAAAGCCGGATATTGGTTTTGAAGGTGCAGGCGAGGGAGAGGACCCGTGTCATGAGGAAATGCTCAGCCAGCGTCCGCCTCAGATGCGTTATCAGAACAGTGATGAAGCAACGATGGCAGCCGCGGGTGAGGGAGAAGACCCATGTCATGTTGGGAATTCTGAATCCATGACAGGCCATATTGATTATATTGGCAGCGGGGTCCAGAACGATGACGCCAGGCAGGAATTCCTGAGGCAGGCGGCTCAGGCAGTGATCATGGGAGAGGTACTGAAGCGTCCTTCCCAGAGACGTGAGGAAAGACGCATGCATCGCCACAGAAAGGCAGTTTATGGCGGATAAAATTCGAGTCTTTATTGCAGATGATGAGCCCGGAATGCGCATGATTCTTTCTAAAATTGTTGAGCGCGAAGACGGGTTTGAGGTCTGTGGAGAGGCAGACAATGGTCCTGAACTGATTCGTCAGTTTGAAATGCTGCATCCGGATGTTTGCTTTCTGGATGTAGAAATGCCCGGGCTGACAGGTCTGGAGTGTGCAAAACTGATTCAGGATATGGAACCCAGAACCAGTCTGATTTTTGCAACTGCACATGATGATTATATGGCACAGGCATTTGAGGTTTATGCATTTGACTATCTGGTAAAGCCTTTTAAACTTGACAGGGTCAGACACACACTTCAGCGGATTCTGCAGGTTAAGGGTGAGTCACGTGAGATGGACCGTAAACAGGTACCACAGCGCGGACAGAGGACACAGACAGGCAGAATTATGCTGCGGCATAAGGATGGAGTCAACTTTGTAAGTGAGAAGGATATTCTGCTCATCCAGCGTGAAAACCGTGCAACGGTTCTGTATGCAACAGAAGGCAGGCGCTTTGAAACCAGCGATTCACTGGGGGAGATAGAAGCACGTCTGGATCCGACACATTTTTTCCGCTGCCATAAATCCTACATTATCAATCTGGATGCCATAGATACCATTACGCCCTATGGCAGGTGGACATATGTCGTGCATCTGCTGGGTACAAAACAGGATGCGCTGATTACACACGACAAGTATGAAGAGCTTGAGCAGATGTTTTCATAGAAGCGCAAGAGAACAAAAAAGGCGGGAACCGCATTGCGGCCCCGCCTTTTTAAATAGTCGGAATAAAAAAAAAGAAAACCCATCTGTATCAGACGGGTTAGAGCATGTAAAATCAGGCTTTCGCCAGTTCACGAGCCATGCGAGCTTTTTCACGATCGGCGGCATTCTTAGAAATGACACCCTTAGAAGCTGCTTTATCAACGGCCGAAGAGGCGGCACTCAGCATCTCAGCATTCGCGGTATTGGACGCAATAGCGGCGTCAAACTTCTTGATGGCGGTTCTCGTCTGAGATTTTACCATGCGATTACGAAGTGTTTTGTGCTCGGTGACGCTGACGCGCTTAATAGCAGACTTAATATTTGGCAAAGGAATTCACCTCCTCAGGAATAATCGAATTTCAGCAGTCGCTATTCTAGCACAAAGAATAGTTCTGCGCAAGAGGTCAATGGAAAAAAACATAACGAAACCCGCAGGTTTCCAGGCATGGGAAGTGTACATGCGGAAAAGTGCGGTCACGTTACATTCTTTTACGCGCGGATGTAGGCATACAGCAGACGTACGGACTGTGTGGCAGCCATTTCGATGAACGCATGATAGTCCATCTTGGAGGAACCGTCAGCAGAATCGGAAATGGCACGCATGATGCAGAAGGGGACACGGTTCTGATAACAGACCTGACCAACTGCACCGCCTTCCATTTCGCAGGCGATCGCATTGAAGTGTTCCTGAATAAAGGCTTTCTTTTCTTCGGAACCGATAAACTGGTCACCGGATGCGATGATACCGCCAACTGTACGGATGCCCAGTACCTTGGCGCATGCAATGAGATGCTCGGAAACGTTACGGTCAGCCGGGATCTCGATGCGTTTGATTTCAGAAAGGTATCCGATCGGGTCTCCGAGTGCACTGGTATCGACATCGTGCTGGATTACAGCGGTCGAAACGGCGATGGATCCGATGGAAAGATCATTTGAGAGTGTACCGGCAACGCCAGTGTTGATAATGACATCCGGATGATACACGGAAATCATGGCCTGTGTGCACAGGGCAGCGGCGACTTTACCGACGCCGCAAACGGCGGTGACTACTTCTTTACCCTCAACCGTACCGGAAACAAAGGATACGCCGGCAATAGTTTCGGAAATCGGATCTTGAATGAATGAAC
>JAFUHD010000082.1 GCA_017469025.1 Clostridia bacterium | reverse complement strand
TCCAGACCGGGGTTTTTCCGGATATAGTCCGCCATGTTATCCAGAGCTTCCTGCTTTCCGCTGCACTCAATGATCCCGTCGATCGTTGCATACTCAAAGCCGATGGGCCAGGTTACATGAACGTGACTGTCGATGATGCCGGGCATGATGAATTTGCCGTCCAGGTCGGTGACGGGTCCCTCATATGCCGAAAGTCCGGCCTCGTCGCCCACGTAGACGAACTTTCCGTCCTTCACCGCAAGGGCGCATGCCATCGGCTGATCCTTGTCCGAGGTGAAAATCTTCGCGTTTTTGATGATCTGATCTGCCTTCATGTCTCCTCTCCTCTCCTTAATAACATTGTTGACTTTCGGTACCGTATCAATCGCAGTTGCCATTATTTGACAAACCAGCCCGAAGTGCTTGACCATCTTCTTTTCTGTTTTGGTCTATGCGCAGCAGCTTTGCCGAATGAACCCGATACCCATTTGGGAATCTCCCATCTCATCGTTCCTTGGGACATTTCCCATTACTTTGTTATCTTATTTATTCTATTAAGTTTTGTATCTCATGTACAGGGGGGATTCCAGATTGGCAAATCAAAACAGAGCTAAGCCCGCTTGCGTTTACCGGCATGCCGGTTTATCTTACAGTATAATATGGAATCTGTTGTGTGAATACATTGTATGCGAAAAATCTGCGCAAATGTGAAATGACCAGGATTTCTGTGTTTGACAGCCTTTCGTTAAATATGAGGCCGACAATGCAAAAAAACCGGCTTCTGTATGGAAGCCGGTTTTATATTCTGCGTATTACACCGTATAGATGTAATTTGCTTTTCTCGGTGCGGTATTGCCAGCGGGTTTGGCGGCATAACCCAGGATAAGATTGCCAATACCTTCGTATTCTCCCTCGATACCAAGCTGCCTGAGAATGGCCTTCCCTTCCTCGCTCTCGAATTCCTCCTTGGCGCGGTGAATCCAGCAGCTGGCCACCCCCAAATCGGCAGCAGCGTTCATCATGTTACCCAGCACCAGACTGCCGTCATAAACGTAGGTAGGAATCTCTTTGTTGGCAAGTACCACCACCAGCTCCGGGGCACCATAGAAGGGGTCAATATCCATGCCCATCGCAGCAGCGTTGAGTTTGGTCAGCTTTGCACGTACTTCGGGATCTTTGACGACCAGGATGATGGGAGACTGTTTGCCCATGCCGGTGGCGGCATAGGTACCCGCTTCCAGGATGGCATTCAGCTTTTCTGCCTCAATGTGTTCGGGCTTGTAGGCGCGGCAGCTGCGGCGCGCTTTCAGGGTGTTCAGGGTTTCTGACATGGTTTTATCCTCCTTTTTTATTACATGTCGTACTTTCGGCACCATATCAATCACAAATGTCATTATTTGACAAACCAGCACGAAGTGCCGGGCCGGGCCATTTTCTTCAAATTTAACGGTTTAATATAGAGCCTTCTCCGCCTCGCGTCGGATACTCATCCAGATGCGCGTGGAGATGTTCCCGTATGACCCGGACAGCTTCTATCATGTCCTGCTTTTGATCCGGTAAATATCCCTGCATGGGCACAATGTTGGACGGATGAGAGCCGAAATAGTAGGTGTCATCCAAATCAAGCTGACGAATCAGCCGTTCCTGCTCATCCAGCAGCTGACCGATGGTGCACTCCTTAAAAATGCCGGTTTTCATATCCTGATACAGCCTGCAGCCCGGCTCAGCATGAAGACTGCCAATGAACAGGAGATGCGGCTGCACCGCATTGATCAGCCGGGCTGTTGCATCGGCATTTTCCATCCAGCGCTCTGCTCCGCCGCAGCCCAGAATGGCATTGAAGCTGTAATCCATACCGGCCTCGGTCAATCGCAGAAGCTGTTCCTGTGCTTCCAAAGCCGTATGACCTTTGTTCATGTAGGTCAGTGCCTCATCAAGACCGCTCTCTACGCCAATATCCAGGCCATGGATACCGCATGCACGGAGCTGACGCAGTTCTTCATCGGTCTTGTGTTTGATGTTCTGAATGGAAGCATACATTGCAATAGTTTCCACTTTGGTCAGCTTCCGATGTATGATACCGGCAATCTTCATCAGCCGGTCGGCAGACAGCACAAAGGCATCACCATGCTCTAAAAATACCCGCTTTGCGTCCGGACGGTATCGCGCATATTCGTCGATGTCCGCTTCCACCTGCTCCATGGGACACACAGCGAAAGGTACAGCCGGATACATGGAACAGAATGTACATTTGTTGTGGCTGCATCCTTTTGTCACCTGCAAGAGCAGCGAATCTGCTTCATAAGGCGGTCTGTAAACAATCCCCGTCAAATTCACGCGTTTTTTTCTCCCTTCATTTGCGCAATGTATTCTTTTCCCCAGGTTTGCATGGCAGCAATGACAGGGTGAAACTTGCGGCCGATCTCCGTCAGGGAATACTCCACCCTGGGCGGAATAGCCTCATACTGTACCCGTTTGACCAGACCGTTTTCCTCCAGTGTTTTCAGCTGGACGGACAGTGTTGCATGGGTCATTTTGGGCATCTTTCGCAGCAATTCATTGAACCGGACCGGTCCCTCCTCCAGATACAGCAGAATCAGCACCGCCCATTTTCCGGAAATCAGGCTTTGCGCCGTAGCGTAAGGACATTTACCGAAGCGTTCCTCCAAAGTAGTTTGTTTTTCCAAACGATGATCACCTCTTTGGTTCTTTGCTGATTACAGTCATTTTTATGAACCGGTTTAATTGTACGACCGATTAATGTTCTGCACAAGTACGATTTTTCATGATACCAGGTATCTTTCTGAATACCATCCTCTACTCCCTTAAAGTGAAAGTGCCAAAAATGCTTCTGAAAGCCTTTTTCCACACTCGTTTAAGGGCAACTTTTCTGGTCTTGCACCATCATTTTTTCTGTCCCATATCTGACAGATACTTAACGTCAGGACAATTCGGCTGCATTCTGTATAATTCCTGTTCCGCTTTCTGAAATCATGAAGTTGTATCAAAGCTGGCAGTTTTACTTATGCCAAAGTTTTTGAGAGGCATCCCGCACATAGGAAAACCAACTCCTCTTCAATCGTACAGATTTTGCAGTACAAATTCACCTCCTTTCGCAAAGAATGCAGTCATATCAATCCACAACCAGCCGCCTGCCACTTAACTGCTCATTCGCATCTCTGCCATCCGAATAATCCGAGCCAATTAATCTGGTCCCATAAACCTGAAATGCAAATCATGCTACTCAGATTGATTGTACTGCATCCCGGTCCACTTTTCCATCATGGCAGAACCAATGCCAGCCGTCAAAGATCCTTTCCTGCCATCATCAGTAAAGCAGTATGACCCTGATTCAATCGGGCTGTGCCCATACCACACTCCAATTTCTGAACAGACATGTCATTGCATGTCTGTTCAGAAATCCAGTCAGAAAAAGCAATAAAATGATATCGTTCAAATCTTTACTTTTGCCAGTTCCTGGAGAAGGTTTTGTGCTGTGATTCTTCAATGCCTCTGTGCCCATAGACCTGACAGGCATCGAGGGCTGTCTGGAGCGTGGTAAATTCCACATCGCTCAATTCGACATCTGCACCGCCTAAATTCTCCAAAATTCTGTCTTTGTTCTTGGAGCCGGGGATCGGAACAACATTCGGATATTTTTTCAGCATCCATGCAATGGAAATCTGTGCCGGAGTGGCATTCTTTTCTGCCGAATAACGATTCAGAATATCCAGAATCGGTTGATTACCCACGATATTTTCTTTGGAAAGCTGCGGCACGAAATTACGTACATCGTCTGTCTTTTCAAAAGCCGTATCTACCTTGATCTTTCCGGAAAGGAAACCAGAGGCAATCGGAGAGAACGGCACCACTCCAATGTTGTGTTTCAGACAGAATGGGAATACTTCTTTTTCGCAGTCTCTTTCCAGAATATTGTAGAGATTCTGAACAGCTGTCAATGGCGTGATAACCTGGACTTTTTCCAATGCGCTGACACCGACCTGTGACAGGCCCCAGCCTTTGATCAGGCCCTCATTGATGAGTCTGCCCATCACTTCGGCAACATCTTCTATCATTACATTTTCATTGACTCTGTGCAGGTAATACAAATCAACATAATCTGTTCTAAGCCGCTGAATGGACTTGATCAGATGGCTTTTGATCAGTTTATACAGATCATAACCTGTCACCAGTTCTACATCATGAATATGAAACTTGGTTGCAATAACAATCTTGTCTCTGAAAGGTTCAACAGCTTCGCCGACAATCTCTTCATTATGTCCTTCATAATAAAGTACATTACCATAAGTTTCAGCGGTATCGTAGAATGTACAGCCAGCATCATATGCAGCATGGATTGCTTCGATGCTGTAGTGGCGCTCCGGTATCTGTCCATAGCCATGGGAGAACCCCATGCACCCCATTCCTACCGCCGATACTTCCAGATTCCCAATTTTACGTTTTTCCATATCATTCATTTCCTCCGTTTCATGAGTTCTTTAAGAAACCTATGCACCTTTAAGGACATAGTCGTGCTTTCGGCACCGTATCAATCGCAGTTGTCATGATGTGACAAACCAGCACGTAGTGCTGGGCCATATCCATTAACAACATAGCCTTGCTTTCGGCACTGTATCAATCGCAATTATCATAATTTGACAAACCTGCACGTAGTGCTGGGCCATATCCTAATGAGTTTCATATTTCTAAAGAGAAATGGCTTCACCGTGAGAGGATATTTGCCGAATAAAACCATCTCTCACCGTGTATGCTTCTCCGCGCAATTCTTCTTTCTTATTCGCATCAACAAACAGATAACTACCGTCTGGAACAGCATAAAAGGTCTTTCCGATGCTGTCAGGACATGCGATATCCTCATAGATTCTCAATCCATCCAATACATCATCCTTGTTTTCCTGATAATGAGGAAGCAGACAGGTTTTTGTCAGGTTAAGCCCGGTCAAAAACCTCTGATATGCAGGGTCAGTTGCTTCCCCTTCAGCCTCCGGATGAGCATACACTACATCAGCACTATTCATGCTGCCTGCACTAATGCCTATGACAATTCCTTCGTAGTTTTTCAGTAGATCACGAAGGCCAATCTTATTGAAAAAGTGATTCTGTGTCGGCACATGACCACCAGAAAGAATCAAGAGATTCGATTCCTGCACAAGTGCTGCAGCAAGCCCCTCATTTCTGCTGTCCAAGGTATGAAACCGTTCAAAAGCAAATCCTGCATCTTCGAGCATGTTCTTCGTGAGGGATGCATAATAATCCATTTTGTTCCAGTCGTGGGGATTGGAACAAATATCAAGTGCCCGGCATGAATCCGGAAAGCATCGCCACATCTCATCAATAAAACGATTGGCAGAATTCAGTTTCCCTGTATCAGGTGCATCCATCCTGCTTGTAAAAAAGCAAATCATTTATCTCCTCCACAAATCCTCTTGCCAGCGCTTTGTTCCATCCTGCAGTTTATCCCTACTCGCTTTTAAGTCCAGAGAGACAGAATCTGGATATGATCTCATTACTGACGAATTTACAAATTAAGACTGTAATTCAGCCTAAAATTGATTCTATCATGGTCATTACATCTCGGTCAATTCAAAAAGCGCCCACCCCTAAGGTTCAGCGCCAATGGACTCACTTCTCTTATGTCTTGATTTCCATCCCTCCGGGCAGGCTGGAGGCGATGTTATCCTTGCGACAGGTTATGAACCGCTCAGAAGAGATAATTCCTGGTCAGAAAAAAGGTTCTGTCCCAGTCGATAAGCTTTATCTCAGACTCATTCACAGGACGAATGTTGAATTCGTCAAAGACCATTAACTGTTTGTTTTCCAAATCGCAAAGCAGCCACACCTTTTCTGTTTCGTCAGGGAAAATATCAGCGCTATGGGATGTTTTGTCCTGAAAGGCCGTATCATCTTGTCGGAAGTATCAGTCTTAAATTCTATGTCTGCACCAAAGCTTGTCCACATATGAAACGGAACCATTGAATTGTCCGGCGATTGTCAATTTATCCATTTCTGTTTCAATCAACAATGTAAAGTTCTATTTTTACACCAGCTTCTCATATTTTTCCTGCGCTTCAGAGGAAAGTTTCATGGCATCCATTGCCTGCTTTGTGGACCATTTCATTGTCTCTTTCAGGTTTTTGATAGCTTCAAGAATGGCTTTCTCCGCCCCTCTCAGCTCACCAATTCTCTCGCCATAATTTTGAACCGCTGCACTGTAATTGCACATATCTTGCAATCCCTCCTCTATTTCCTCAGTCATAGAAATATGGAAGTCATTTTCCAATATTTCCTTACGTTTTTCAACGGATTCCGTTGTTGAAAGCAGCGTACTCAGCAGGCGGATGATATCCGTCCTGTTATCCATCCCTTCATCGTTGAGTTTGATGATTATTGCCTTCATTTTGTCGTAGTTCTTGCCGGGTTCATTCACCCGCCCGATAACTTTCTGCTGCGTAAATCCATACTCGACAACCGAATTTCTGTTCTCTTTTGCACGGATCAAGGCAATCCAGATAGAGTAAACCTTTCTGATCTTCCCATAATCTGAATTGAAAAACACAGTACTTTTTTATCTGGAGATCAGACGAGCCAGGGAATAAATTCCCCGAGGCATAAGTAATTATCCCTGATTCATGTTAACTCTGTTTTCCACATTGATAATCAGTCGAATAACCTCGCCAGTCGTTGGGACACATGCGTCAAACACAAAGTCATAACGCACCAATCCCTCTTTATGAGAGCTGTCCTCGGTATCAAAGCCAGCATTGCTGGAATCTGCATCCCCAGTGTCCCGGTCAACAGAACCTTCATCCATGTGTAAATCGTCAACTATGCACTGGTTCTCAATGAATGGTAGGTCATTGTCCCTAAACTCTGCCACACACTCTTTAAGATTCTCAGCAAGAATACTCTTATGTATTACCAGCTTCTTAGCCACTTCATCAAGCCTTGCCTTATCCGCTGATGCATCAATGCTGTTTGCGAGACTGGTCTGCCTGGTGACCATCCTGTCACCTTCTGAAAGCCAAATGTGTATAACCCTCCCGGTTTTTTCATGATGTAATCACAAGGCGCCTGGGTTATCAGGGCTCACAAGGACCTCACATAGTCCTCCCAAAAACGCAAAAAGGAAGCCGGCTTCCGCCAGCTCCCCTCTTCTTCATCATCGCCTGCAGCGTATCCTTCATTTTCTGAGCCTTGCTGGCCCCATAAGCTTATAAACTGAAGCGGCTGCTCTGACGTACAGGCTGCAGTACTGGGAAAAGCCGGGATTATAACCAGTTTGTTAGGAAAAGCACAGTATCAGCTCCTGTCGAAGATAATGCCCTTGTACCTTTCCAGCAGTTTGTCTTCAAAGGCAATCTGATTCTCAGTCAGACGCCTTTCAAGTGCCCTGATAATCTGCTCATTCTTTGTTCCGTCCATTATCATCAGGTTGATAACCTTGTCTGTTGTCACGGCACACAGCGCATTGATTGCCTGTCTGCTTTTCTTTTTAAGCCCTGCATATCCGATATAAACATCATCCAGCAGTTTAAACTCATCATCTGAAAAGCCGGTATGCGTCAGATGTGTATAGGCAACAGAAGCTACCAGAACATTGAGTCCAAAGCGTTTTGTTATCTGCGCTGAAGCACCGGCCAGATATTCCTTGCTTCCGCCAATCTTCTGCTCCATCATGGCAGAATTGAAACAGCGGTGCAGTGCTTCCTCACGGTTGAAACCAATATCCAGCCTGGAACGGAACATCGTACAAACCAGCCTGTCTGATTTATTCATGAGATCATGCTGAGAGAATGTAACAGGAACTGTCATGACACAGTTGTGGGTAGTGATGCTGTTCAGCACACCTCTCATATCAGCGATGATATTCATCAGCACAACATTGTCCTCTCCCGGTAAAACCTCGCAGAGCGCCTGGGCAATGTACGTTGTGATCACGGTAAACTGGGATACGTCGTATTCAGCACTCTTCTTTCGGACATCAGCCAGGCTGATTGCAATATTGTGAACGAGATAGTTCTGCGGGTTTTCTTCAAGCAGATCATCCGGAAATACAGTCGGCTGAAGTGTGCCGGGTTTATACAGACTGGGAGAATCACTGGTCCCATTTTTCCTGACTGTGCACTCCGCATCACGTTCCAGGTATTCAGGGGTAACATTCTCCAGCGTGACGGCTTTTCCGGGATCGCATTCAATGCCAAGCTCTTTGAAATAGTAATACAGAACTGACCTCATGAATATCGTGGCGCCCATTCCATCCGCAAGCCCGTGAAAACCGGTATAGATGATCTCGTTGCCATGAATTCCAACGATCCATGGATAATTATAATTGGATTGACCGCCGTAGAAATATTCTTCATCCGGGCTCAGCTCCGGTACAACCGGTTTTTCGGGATTCGTTTCCAGATATGGTCCTTTCGCATCTTCCGCCAGCCTGCATCCAAAACGCGGATGGCACCTGACTGCGCAGTCAACGGCAGCTTCAAGTGCTTTTCTGTTAACACCCTCCTTTTAATGCCATAGTCGTGCTTTCGGCACCGTATCAATTGCAGTTGTCATGATTTGACAAACCAGCATGAAATGCTGGGCCATCTCCTTTGTCCGATAGATATACAAGGGGAAGCTTGACATTATTTCCTCCCGGTCATAGTACATAATCTTCTCAAGGATTTCCTGCTCATATCTCATTTTCAAATATTCCTCGCTTTTTTTCAATGAGGCATCTGCCGACACAAGTCCGGCATATCAGGCTTATATCTGCTGTCAGGCATAACTGTTTTATCGTACACAGCAATTCAGGCTGCTCTACGCTGACTGTTGTTTTGACAGGCTGGCACCGTTATCGGTCTGATTCCTGCAAGTCGCACACCATAATGTATTCCTGATCGTTCTCATCAAAAGCCCTGAATCCGACTTTCTTATACATTTTCAGAGCATAGTTTGCCTTCTGCACAGCTAGAGATGCCCGCCTGTATCCCTGACATCTCAGCAGTTCAAGCATTTTAACCATCATCTGTGAACCAATGCCATGTCCGCGGTATTCCTTATGGAGTGAAATGGCGAATGACGGCGTTTCATCGTCAATATGGCCATAATCATTCATAATCCTCGTCCAGACTGCGCCAACAATTTTGCCACAGAAATCTGCCACCAGACAATTGTCTCCCCTGCGGATACCAAAGTCATCTGTATATACACGCAGTTCCGGTTTCTCTACAATATTCCGTTCCGGCGGCTCTGTCCCCTCCGGAACAAAGATTGCCTCATACAGAAAGTCTTTGAGCAGAGCAGTCTCCCCGTCACGGAGCGTACGGATCACATAGTGTTCGTGTCTGTCACTGGTCATATGGATGATACGCTCTCTGTCCAGTCTGTGCATCACTTCAAGAATCTGCCTTCCTATCTGCTCCGGATCATTATTATTCGCGCTGCAGATCTGCCGGAGTGCATCCGGCGTCAGAATATAACCATGTGCTTTGTTGTACAGGTACTGCTGGTATGATTCATGTTCCCTGTTCTTTAGCTGTTTCATGTTTCATCTCTTTCAAATATCCGGATCCGTCATTATGTTCCAGTCATCCCGTTGCAGCAAGAACAGCCCTGCGCAGAGAAACCGCCTTTGCCGGAAAAGACAGGCCAAACAGAAGGTGACTGCTGAACTTTCATGCCAAATCCTGATGTTTTGTCTGAGTGTCCTGATGACAGAACGTGCCGGGCAGACAATATCCAAAGCAGCATCACAGCGGATGAAACGTCATTTTTTGGCTGATTCCATCTTCATTTTCAGACATATCCGTAACAATGTGGCACAGAAACAGATCAGGTGAAACCAACTCTGTTTTTTTGAAACACATACTTCGTCATCCTGCCATTGAGAAACCGTCAGCAATACCGCTTCAGCCATTGCCCTTTCACTCTACAGACTTGATTTCCTCCTGCAGATCCTGTTTGAGAGAATAGGTATCGAACGCTGCATCTTTGGGAAGCTCTATAACTATATTGCTGATCTTATCCACTTTGGCCAATCCACTCTGAATACAAACATCAAAGACATGTCCGCCTTTTGTTCTGTCCTCAGAAAGAAAATGCAGATGCCATCCGGGCATATTGATTCCGTCCATATAATCCGGAAAATAAACGCCTACCAGAGAACCACGGATGTTTTCAAATATGAAAGCCTTCTGATTCTGGCCAAGAACTTCTTTTAATGTAACATGGTGAGACCTGTATGGCGCCTCAGACCTGGCATCCACCTTTTCAAATGTTCCGTCAATCTTTACGACATGCATAGAGTTGAGGCCGAATCTCTCCTCAATCTTCCTGGTCAGTTCAGTCCTCACAGTTGCGATATCCGGCATATTATTCAGCGAAAACTGCTGTTCCCCGTTAAGTCTTGCCACAGCAGCAAAAGGTACACCCGTCTCCGGTGCAACAACTGTTACACACCCGTCCTGATCGGCTCTGTAACACTGCCCGTCCATGACAATCATTTCTCCGTTGACATCTTCAAAAGTCCCAAGGCCTGTATCTCCTTCCTGAAGAAGATCTCCTGCTTTTATCACAGCTTTGCTGTATCCCAAAGCAAGTGCCTGCAGTGTTGAAACCTGATACATTCTGTTTTGCATCTGATTATCCTCCTCTGTCAATATGATCATTCCAACAATATATGAGCGATCCGGATCTGTTCGACTTGTATCTTATCTCCCTGATAAATCACTGATTTGTCCTGCCTTCCAATGGCAATCCTTTGATGCAAAGCCTTTTCCCTGGATTTATGAAAGATACCTTACTCTGCAGGAAATCATTGTACTTTTTCAAAAAGAAATACTGTATTTCCCTTCAAATGCTGTCTTTTATCAGGATACCTGGCAGATTCTTCAAAGCTTCCCCGGTTCTCATCCCATGCAGGACTTCTTTTGGATCAGCAAAAACATTTGAACAGTCGTTCCAGAAACCACATAATTCCATAATAACAAAATGGATTAATGTGGTGATTGGTTTAACTTCCGGTATTAAATCCTGCAGGATACATTTTGTGACCGCTCTAAGTTTATCATACCGAGCTGTTTTTGAATACACATCAGTTTAAGAAATCCACTGCCCTGCAGTATTTTGAATGAAACTGTAGTGGCTGCCGATAACAAGGACGCACGAAAATATAATTCAGAATACAGCTATTGCAAGCCTGTCAAATGGAATCATCAAAGAAGATTTGTCCTAATTGCCGATTAGATTGGTCTGTGCATGAGCAGAATTACAGCTAGTATGTACAGTTTATGCCCAAAGCACTAAAGATTGGCATATCTTAAGGAGCATCCAGAACAAGGCACTGGATTCTGTGCAGACCTTCCAAACTGTCAACAGAAGGTATCTGTCAAAGCACCGTTGCCAGTGAATACATCACTCCAAAAAACAAAAAAGGAGTCTGCCATTTAGCAGTCTCCTGTATCGTTTTATTGTCCTAATTCTGGAATTATTTTTACTCATATTGGGTTATTACGTTCTTAGGCTTTCGCCCGCGCTCGCTGGGTGAATGCGCTCTTCTCCAAACTTCCTTCGATGTTGCTGTTAGGCATTCTGTTGGAGGCTCAACTCCACAGGCGTCACAAATGACAACCTGTTCTCCGGTGAATGTTGTCATATGCGTATTCCCACTGATGAATTCAGAGAATCGTATTGGCTCCATTGCATCCAGGACATCACTTGCTGATTTGAAGCGTGGCTTAAGAGACTTACCCCAAACGTGCTTAAGCGTATTCAGAAGAATCAACCCCACAAAATAGATGAAGCTTCGTCCATCGGCGCTTTCTTCCGTGGAACAATCCTGCATATTGGCGTTCTCATCCTGCTTGAGATTGAAAAAGTTCTTCTCATGTTCATCTCTGGATATGTATTCATGATAGGCTTCAATGGCTGTAATCTCGTGTTTGTACATGCAGGAGGCAAAGAAACCGCATTGTGCGTATGCCTTTTTGATCACGTCGGTGTTTTCATCAAAGGAGATATCCCCACTTTGTTTATCCAGCACATCTCTATGATAATTGAGACTTGACTGAAGCCGTTTGAATTCCGGCATAGTTTCTTTTCCAGAACGAAGCGCTTCGATCCGTCTTTTTTCCTGCTGAATCGCTTCCCTGACACGGTGTGCGTCAACAAGTCTGTCCTGCAGGTTCAGAAATGCATTCACCTTCACACCGGCAACAACATACTCATTGCCATTTTCCAGCATAGTTTTGAAGGATTCAGCTTCCATCTGGCAGTAATACAGCTTTGTTTCTTTGTCGTATTCCATGTTAATTGGCAGCCCGAACTCATCATAGCGGATAGCAGTCAGACACTGAATCACCGGCAACTGTCCAACTTTTGCGCACATGAGAAACGGTGCTCCCATCTTGTGGAAAGCTCCCATATTCTCCTTACTGCAGTAACCCCTGTCCGTTGTGAAGCTCATATCTTCCGGTTTAAGGCCAAGTTCCGTCAGTTCTGTCAGAATGGTCCTTATTGTCACCATGTCATTTGTATTCCCTGACATACGTTTGTAGTAGATCGGCTCATGTGTTGTCAGCGAATATACATAAACTTCGAGGGAACACGGCAGGTCATCCCTGTCCTTGTTCTTCCCCCATCTCAGGTCCACAAGACACTTTCCATATCCCGATCTGCTTGTAGAGCCAATGGATCCCTTCGCACCTTCAGGTTGTCGCTCCAGTCTCGCTTTAATGAATCTCATCCTGTGATCTTCTGTAATCGTCTGGGACAGTCTGGTCACATAGTCTGATCCAAATCGATGATCCGAAGGCGTCTTATGCGTATCCTGCCACCTGTCCAGACGATAGAAACCTCGATTTTCGGCGACAGTGTAGATCGCCATTGTCATCACATCGTTCATCATGCCGATATCGTTATCAAAGGTAGACAGAAGATCATCCTGAACGCCTTTTTTTATTCCGATCTGCTCGAGCAGCCACACAGCACCGTATATCTTACAACTGTACGCAAGACTGCTGACCAGGTCTACATCAGCCTTTTCCAGCAGATTCAAATTTCCACTCGATTCGTACTGCTCATGTTCATCACTGGTGTTGATAACTGCAGCAATTTGCTCTTTATTGTCGTTTTCACTGCCTTTGCTTTCTTCCAGATCGCTCTCACTCTGAATACCTGCGGTTTCTGTGCTAATATCAGGGGATTTTCCATCATTTTCATCAGGAAGGGGATTTATTAAGCCTCCCTCAAGTTTCTGTGCAGCTGAAATATCCCATTCTGGAGGAAATTGAAGCTTTCTTTTCTCCACGACTGGCATTAGCCGATATTCCTTGTTCGGAACGAATCTATAACCGTCGATCAGTTTCCCAATGTTTACCTTCCTGCGTTCCTTTGTCCCTGTCTTCTCTATTTCAACCATTTTTTGTACATGGGCATAAGTATATCCATTTACTATACTTGATCTCACGATATATGGAGTGAGAGGATTCGGTTTGTTTGCCATGCTGACACCTCCAGATTAATGTAAGTAAATTATACTCGCATTCCTCGAGAGTGTCAAGACATATTAGCGTAAAATTTCCTTTGATTTTTGATTATTATGAATAAATTTTACGCATAATATATTCTGAGTAAAAATAATTCCAGAATTGGGATTTATTGGAGCTGAAGAGAAAACAAGCGTCATTATCCAGTAAGGACGTACATCGTTACGCCAAGAGAAATGCTGGACATCCTGCAAGAGGGGAAAGCATAAGAGAGAAAGCATCTTGGAGAAAATCCAGGGGTGCTTTTTTCATGCCCATTTTTGGGAGGAAGGAGTACGGGCCATTGATACAAGTCATTCTGGAAGAGATGGGGGAAATTTCTCCTTTCTCATTCTCGTTATCGGCATCGCACTGTTGATTGTGATGCTGCGGAAGAAGTAACGCAAACAAGGGTGCTTTAATCACAAAGGCATACACTGTCCGGCTGCAAAATAGCAGTCATTTTCTCGAAACAGCTCGTTTTCTTGCATTCAAACTGTTTCAGAAAGCCGGACAGGAAAACTAAAAACGCCAAAAATACAAAAAGCGGAGCGTATGCTCCGCCAAACGAATGAATTCCGCATTTTCTGATAAGTGCTTTGATTTCTTCCGTTATTGTTCAGACTGTATGTCAGCTCTGCGTGAAAAGAAACTATCTGAGCGCGATATACCCTGCCAGTCTGATACACGACTGTCCTTCATCGCTGATCATCCAATCAACGAATTTACGGGCAATATCATTATTTTCATCAAAAACAGCATAATACGAGACAGTATACGGATATTTCTGTGTGCGAATATTCTCCTCTGTTGGTTCAATGCCGTCTATCGCTAATACTTTTATTCCATCGTCTACATAAAGAGAAGAAATATAATACAGATAAGAATAGCCTAAAGCAGCGTAATCATTATCATAATTGCCAATTCTTTGTATGATATCAGCCATTCCTCCAACCATGATATTTTCAGTTGCAGTCATGATTTCCCTGTCTTTCATGACCAGTTCTTCCATTGCAGTCTGGCTTCCGCTTCCATGAGGTCTTTGATACGCAATGATATCGTATGACTCTCCTCCTACCTGGTCCCATGACTGAATGTAAGGCATCACCTCATAGTATTCTCCTGCAACCGGTACTGTCTCTCCCGAATATATGTCCCTTATCTGATCTGACGTCAAACCACTTACGGGATTGTTTTCATTAACAAAAAAGACAAACGCATCGTAACAAACCGGTATAAAAACCAATCGTTTTCCTGCATCTGCAGCTTCCGTTTTTTCATCCTTATTGGCTTCTGTACCAATAACAATATCAATGGGATGTTCATCATCCAAAACCGTATTCTGGGAGGCTATCATGACAAGCGGATTGGCCTGTCCTTTAATCAGCCGGTCATATGCATTGGGCGTCGTAGAAAATGAAACAAATCCGCCCAAATCTTCTTCAGAAAGTCCAAGCCATTGTCTTGCAAACTCCATTGCCATAGGCACACATACTGTCGAACCATCCAGACTTGGATATGTCCCCCATGAACGGACATTATAATTCTTTTCTTCTGTTATTGTTCCGCCGAGTGAGAATTTCCCTGTTTCGCTGACAATCTGTTTCCAGTCAGCCGGTCTTGTTAATTCCTGATTGATTTGTCCCCAGGACCCTTCAGCCTCGACGTTCAAAACACCGATTAAGCACAGCATCAAAATCAATACGATTCTTCTGATTGTCATATGATCACAGCTCTTTCTACAGATTGTCCCCGGTATACAAACCAGTGCGTTTATTTTTCCAATAGGAATAAAAACTGTTTTGCAGTTCATCAGGCATCGTCAAATACTGCAGGTTGTACATTTCACCAAACGCATTTTCATAGATTTCAGTTACCGTCGGCGGAATCGTCAAACTGATCAGTTCATCACATCCTCTAAACGCTCCAGGACCGATTTTCTTCAGGCCTACAGGGAGTGAAATCGATCTTAATTGAACAGGCTCGATATCTTCTTCATCATAATCCGGACCGATGTAAAATGCATGTTCGCCGATTTCCTCTGTTCCCTTTGGAACCGTATAATGCTGGTCTTTTCTGCCATTGGGGTAGGAAAGCAGTTTTTTTCTGTCCTTTGTAAAAATGACGCCATCTACACTTTCAAGGTATGGATTACGCTCGTCCAAAGCATAAGCTTCGACACTGGTAAAACGGAGATAGAAACTGAAATCCCTTAGCGTGGACGGGAGTACCAGCCGCTTTATGTACGTTTTCATAAATGGCGAAAAGCCTCTGATGTACTCAACCCCTTCCGGAATCACCAGCTCCTCCAGCGAGTTCAAAAATATTGCATCATCGCCAATGACTCGAAGCGTATCCGGAAGAAGTATCTTTTCAACACACTTCAGTTCATCCCAGTTAAACTCGTCTAAAAAACAGCCCTGAATCATGCCAAACTCTGCAACAGCCCGAACAGGACCGCCGTTTACATAATCTATTCCACCAGCGTCCACAGTATCACACAGCATTCCGAGCAATTCGATGCCTGGTTCCACTGTCAGAACGTTGTTTTTCAGCGTAGCACACCGTACCTGTTGTACAGAATCCCTGGGAACAAATCCGCACGCCCGTTTTCCATCCACTTTTGTAATAATGTACATCCATTCACCATCTACAAATAATCCGCCTGCTCTTTCACCTTTTTTCAGTTCCCTGATTACTCTTTTGCCTCCATGCGGATCGTCAGTCATGGGTACACTATACTGTACTTCAAGCAGATCTGCCACATCCAGAATGCTTACATCCGACAGATACTGATTTCTTTTTTCTCTCAATTCCACTTCTTCATTATCCCATCTTCGTTCCCAGTCACGAACATGTTCATAATCATACGAAGCATCATCAAAGATTCTGATCCATCCTATCCGGTTATTCTTTTCTGAAACCCGGTATTCAATTAACAGCCATGATAAATCCTGCGTCGAAGCAAGTGCAACAAAAGGTTCTTTTAAGCTGACTGCCGCCTTCCCGTCTGCACCCCTGTATGCATTCTCAAACGGCGCGCTGAAAACGGGGAACAGCGTGCTCTTTGGCCTATTCAGAACAGCATCATCCACCGTAAGTCCGCTGTCCAACTCCACCCAATTCATTTCCAGATTCATTGTTGCCAGTGCGCTGCTGCAGATCATGGTCAGAAAAAAGAATAACCAGGCAATTCTGCTCATACATTCTTCCCCCTTTTACGATGGATTCATTGCTTTTCCATTAACGGCTGTACATGACACCATTTTACTACAGAAGATACCATCTTCTACCTTTATTTTAATGATGCTGAAATTATATTGCAATACGGTGAATTGAAAAAGTAACGGGCACTCGGGTGGCACGCCAAGTGCCCATTAGTCTTTCAAATCAAAAAGTGCCCTCTAGTCATACAAAAGTGTCACCCCTTTTCCCATTCACCAATGTATCTATACATGGTGGCAGATG
>JAFUHD010000081.1 GCA_017469025.1 Clostridia bacterium | reverse complement strand
CAATCTTCTCTTTCTTTGTTGAAGCAAGCAGGAAAAAGCCCATGGGGATGCAGAAAAGCTTAGTAACGATAAAGTAAGCGTTCTAAAGCCAGTGGAATGCACTTTTCTGGCATGGTCAAACTTCTTGCTCGCAAATTCAGTGCGACTACCATTATGCGAACGAGTACCTCCTTTGCTCTTCTTTTTTGAATTCTTGTATTTACCACGAGGTTTCCGATCATAGTCAGAATCATCGGCAGCAAAAGCTCTCTTTACGTTTGATTTGTCATTTTTGAGAATAGAAGCGACAGCTTTTGCACTGAGTATGCTGAGAAAAGTCTCCCATCTGAACGTAGGGTTTCTGAGAAAACGTGATACGGATGAAGTGCTGACCCCTTCTGGAAGCGTATGCATCTGTTCGCGTCGATAGATGCTGTAGGGGCAGAAAACCTGACTGACAAGAAAAGTAAACATCTCGTATGCCGAAATGCCTATTCCACAGTTTTTCGTTATTCCGCATAGAGCAAGAATCATCGCGATTCCAAATGCCTGCATAAAAGACTTGATCGTTTCACTACCCTCTTCGGCAGAAACGGCCTGATAGAAGCGCTTACGCGCAGCCTTCGCTTTTTCCCGAAGACGGATTTCCTCGTTCAAAACAGGGGCTTCTTCAAATCCATCCATAGCAGTCTGATAGGCTTCTTTGATCTCCTGCTGTTCGCACTTGTTGTCAATTGCGGCATTAATACTCATGTGAATTTCTCCTCGTAAAAACTGCTCGGAACAGCTGTTGTTTATTACGTTATACACTTCAAATCACATTGAGTATTATATCACGATTATACCCTACTTGCAACCAATAAATAACTATTTTTACCGGTTTTTGTCAAAAAATGTAGGGGTTATGTTACGTAACTTGCAGTTGATTCATCCAGCACGATAAGAGTATAATCCACCTATCGGAGGTGAATCATATGTCTTACATCGTCTACAAGAAAAACAAGAAAAACGGTGCTATTTATGCCTACCGCCAGGAATCATACAGAGATCCTGTTACAAGAAAGCCACGGAACACACGCACATATCTTGGCCGGTTTGATCCTGAAACAAACACGATTATTGAAAAGGCAGAACGTGGTAATTTAAAAGAAAACTCCGGAGCAGATGAACGGAATAGCTCTCAGGAGACAGTTAGGCTACAAACCTTACTAACTCACAGGGATGAGCAGATACGCATCCTTAAGGAGAAGCTTGCCGAACAGGAGAAGCAGATCCGGTCACTGCGACATTCGATTGAAAAAATAAAGACGATAACTCTTTCCGTTTCGTCTAACGACGAAGAAGAAAGCAATCAATCTGTAGATCATTAAAATCTTTTAAATAAGTAGAAACTCCTTCAAAAACACCAATTTCCCGTTTTGCATTTCGATTCTTTGAGAATGATGGTCATTCTTGTGTGAGATGCGTTATGCTGTCGGAAATCTGTGCCTTATTTGCTTTTTGACGCCCCAAAATGGGCTCAACCCCCGCTTATTTAGGGCATTCTTGCCATTTTTTTAAGTGGGAAGTGTCAGTGAGTTTATGCTGCCTTATCACCGCTATGGAAAGACTTAAAATCGCATACTCTTTAACTTCTGGTTTGGCTGCCTAAAGTTAGAGTAGTATGCGTCCAAAGTCGACTCAAGAACTTTCCACACTGAGAAGTAACGGTTATGAGCCATTTCTTTACGGGTGATCCTCCAGACCTGCTCAATTGGGTTAAGATCTGGTGAATAGGGTGCCAGGGTAATATACGTCATTGCATCACGAATATCCTGATACTCGGCGCACTCTTCAGTCCAAATAAGCCTGATTGCCTTCTTGTGCCAGGGAGCATTATCAAGCACCATGCAATACTTGGTGCCTTCCTCAATAGGCGCACTGTTTATAAAATGTCTGAATGACAGTCTCATAATTGAACCATGTCGGCTTTGTGACAATCAGTTCGCCTGTTTCAGGGATCAGGAAACCGCTATAATTGGGATGACCCCTACTACGCCAGTGATGGCATAAGATCGCATTCGATATTGATGCCTTTCAATCCTCATCCCATCAGCGGGGTGGGATATAGGGCTGTGAGCAATAGAGCTGACTTCTGCAATGGTCAGCTCTATCTTTTTGTTTATCTGATTTTTATCGGTGCTGACCAGGCTTTCCGTCCTGCTTTATCCCGTACTTCAATCCTGACGAAGTGATCGCTTTTCTGAATGAAATAGTTGCATTCTGTCATGCCGGGTTTAATGATGGATCTTCCTTCTGCCCAGGGACAGTCAGAATAAAAGATAACACTTTCGGCAGGGGAACAGGAGACGATTAATTCCTGGTAATTCTTGATTTCAATCTGATGGATTTCCGGACCGGTCGTTGCATAGAAATGTCCGTCTTTGAGGGCACGCATAACAGAGGAAAAAGACAGTTCTTCTGCCTGGACCATTGTGGCTGCAACGCCGGCTTCAGTCTCGTATTGATGGGAATCATCATTGGCAAAAACAGGAAGCAGTTCACCACCCGATGCCCATGTTACATCAAGCAGGGAAGAGGAATCAGCGCGGTCGCCGTTGAGGGGCAGGGTGGAAACAGAGTTCCAGATTTCTACACCGGAAAGTCCGGTAAGGCTTCGCATGAATGCTGGCGTATTCAGCGACCAGGCGGGATGCGCCAGTACAGCAATACCGCCAAGGGATCTGATCAGATCAATTCCTTCCTGCGGCGTGCCGAACCGGTTCCAACGGTCAGTGATTTCATCATTCATGCCCAGACCGAGGATATGTACCCACTGCCCGGTCAGACGGTAGTCAATTTCGATTCCGGGAACCATCAGCAGATCGTCACGGCTGATATGTGTCACTTTCCTGTGGTCTGTAAGTGCAAGAATATCGTATCCGGCATTTTTGTAAAAATCCGCAACGGCAGCGGGAGACAGATGGCCGTCTGATTCTGTCGTGTGGCAGTGAAAGTTGGCTTTATAAAAGGGTAAGGATTCGGAAAAATGCTTCATAGTATCCTCCTGAAGGCGGTTTCTGCGTCACAGCTGGAGCCTGAAATGCATGCTTTTCTTGGCTGACTGTCCTGATCTGCACTGCAGTTTTCAGACATTGTCAGCCGGCAGATCATTTCCAGTCCGCAACGGCGATAAAAACATTTGGAGATCAAGTCAGCTTTTGATATGTGGTCAGCCGGCTGTATGACATGGCTCAATACCGCTTTGTCACAGCATGTTTTATTGTGCGTTCTCAAAGAATTTCGAAACTCTTCCTGCATCTTTGCTTAAGGTTGCCCTGAGTGTTTCCTGAGACAGTTCAAAAGAACGGAAAGTATCTGATAACGGTGAGACCGTTACCTGACTGATTGAAATATAACTGTGCGGTTTAAAGACAAAGCCGCTGGATCAGGACAGTTTTTTTGCCAGAATCAGCTCCAGTGGCTGCTGATATTCTGGAAAAGGCAGTGTGAACCCTCCACAGTCAGCATATCCAAGCCTGCGGTAAAAATGCTGCGCCTGTTCATCTGCCTGAGTTGAGGTCATGACGAGGTCACAGCCTTTCGATTTCATTTCGTGTTCCCAGAAGGTCATCAGGGCACGGCCGCAGCCTTTACGCTGCTTGTCCGGCTTCACATAAAGGAGATTGCAGAAGGGGATAGTGTCCCAGAAAAGAGAATAACGCAGCAGACCGGCAGGTTCATCATCCAAAGTGAGAATGTATCCTGTTTTCTGTCTGACTTTTTCAGTAAATAATGCTTCATTCAGATGCTTGTCAAGAGAGAACCAGAAATTGCGGTCATCCAGAGCTGCAATGTGTATATGCATCCTGGGGGCGTTTAATGTGAGCACTGCTATTTTTTCGTCATGATCCCATTCTTCTGTTTCACGGAAACCGAATGAGGAGTAAAGCGTTTTTGCTGCCGTATTCTGGGGTTCATAGGAAAGCCAGCAGTATTCGGCGTTCCCGCATGGTCTGCTCCGGATAAAATCCAGGATAAGCTTCATTGCAGCACGACCAAAACCCTTTCCCTGATAACGCCTGTCAATCATGAGCCGCCAGAGATTGTAATTTCCTCCGGCAACAGAAGGTGCATCTGTCCAGTCGTCATCCACACCGAAGCCAATCATGCAGAAACCTACAGGTGTATCATCGTTGCAGATAACAAACGGAAATGCATGCCCGTGATGGGAGAGAGCAAGGTAAGCCTCCATTATACTCTGGGTATTTGAGGCAACATAATTCTGCTGGTCTTCGGAAACAGAAAGGTCAATGGCTGCCTGGAGGTTGTTTCCTGATAGTTTTTCAAGATGGATCATAATTTCCTCGCATCATGAAGTCGTTTTTGACAATGTTTCAGCTGACAGGATGGCAGTCTTTGGGTGAAAACATGCCGGAAGCTTTCACTCAGTGTGCAGGGGAGGAAAGCCTGAGAGCGGAGGCAGGAAAGTCATTTCAGCGTGTCCTGTTTTGAATGTGAAATGGCAGATGATATCCTGCAGGTTCGGGGTCAACGGATGGTAAGGGAATCCAGTGTGATGACCTGATCAAAAAGGGCAGCATGCAGTGTCAGTGTACCGGATGAAAGGGACAGGTCCCCGGGCAGCGGCAGAGAGATGGATGACCCCGGGATAAGCGTGACTGCTTCATCCATGAGGCAGGTGACGGTGTCATCGTCTGTAAGCGTTAGGAGAATGTCTGCCTGAAGAAGCGGGGAAGGGTTGTTCGTATAAGAAGAATCCGGGATGGAAGGAAGCAGGGAGGACAAGGCATCGGATGCATCCACTTTGATTGTATATGTTTCGTCGGAGCAGATGCGGCCTGAAATGATGTTGTTTGGCAGGATACCGGTATGCATCATTTGGCTGCGGACATAGGCAAAGGCCTCTTCAAAGTACGGTGTGTAAAAGGCACTGTCATGTCCACCGTTTTCGATGAAAAACCGGTGCGGAACCGATTTCTCGAGCAGACTCTGGTGCAGCTGAATGGCTGGTACGCCGAAACCGTAGCTGTCCTGATTGCCGCAGATGAAATAAAGAGCAAAATACCGGAGATACTCAGCGGATTCATGACTTACGATGGCATTTGGACTGGCGGCAGCACCATAACTGAAAGCACCGAAGAATGAGATGGCACCGGAAAATAGATCCGGATTTTGAAGAGCAATACCGTAAGCACCCTGACCGCCCATGGAGCAGCCTGCCGTCAGCCGCCAGCGGCTGTCCCGGATGGTGCGGTAATTCTGGTCGAGGTATGGCACAAGTTCCTCGGTGACCATTTTTTCCCAATGGTCACGCCACCAGCTGTCTTCGCTGGAATTTGGTATGACAACGATCATCTCATCAAAAGCGCCGCTTTGTATGCCGGCATCCATCATTTCCTTTACATGATCGCGCCGGTAGCTGGTATGATCCGAATTGAACTGGTGAAGCATGTATACGGTGGGATAACGCCGGAGGGACGTATCATACCCTTCGGGCAGGTAGATTAGGCAGGAGACAGAAACGGGCGGCGTCTGCAACGTTGCCTTTGCGGCATAGCTGGACGGGAAGGTGATTTCAAAAAACCTAGGGTCATCTGTATCATCTGCAAGAGCGGCGAAAGCGGACGCAGAGTAAAGGGCTGTCGGTCCGTTGTACCAGCCGCCGGCCCCATAAGGCGGGTCATTGAAGCAGCGCACGATAAGCGTGTTTTTTCCTTTCTTCAGGTCAGACGGTGAAAGCGTAAAGGCAGAATACTGTGCCCAGGCGGTTTCACCACTGGAGCGTCCGTCTTTCATACCGGTTTCACCGACACGTCTGCCGTTGAGCCAGACTTCGCAGCGGTCATCCACGTAGCCTATGGACAGGATACAGTCATCCGTATGGAAATTGTCCGGAAGCTGGAACGTGCGTGCATAATAGCCGTTTCCAGTGATGAAAAAATCGAAGTATTCAGCGCCGTAGGAGGCATCCACATTGTCATCTGAGATGTTTCCGTAACCCTTTGTCCAGCTGCCAAGACCGGGCTGGACGGTTGGCCAGAGCCCAAATTCTGCTTCTGTAAGTGCAGCCATATCCAGCGCGTGGCTGCCGGTATAGGTGAAGTGCCAGTCGCCGTCCAGTGCCAGATGGTCTGGATTGTCATCATCCTTTACATTCATGGCGAGAACCGCTGTATCCAGCAGAAAAGAGCCTGAAAATGCTTCAAGAGACAGAGAAACCGTCAGGGATGCCGGTGCAGGCAGACCGTCAAGCGGACAGGACCATTCCGTCTCGCCGGAGAGAATAGCGTCAACCGGCTGCCTGTATGATCTGATGGTGCTGCCATCCTGATCCTGAATGGCAAGGATCAGGACGCCGGAGGGGGCGTCTGAATAGCGGAGAATCTCATCTGTGCAAAGAAGGCTGCATTCAGCAGTGACAGATTCGCCGGGGAATGCAGCACTGCGGCTGAGGGAAACCGTGCCGCTGACAGCTTTGGAAAGCAGGCAGGCGCCAAATCTGTTCAGAATCCTTTCGGCAGATTCGGCAAGAAAGGATTCGCTCATCTGCCCCGGCCGTACGGTAAATTCGTGAAAGCTGGAAGGAATGCGGTAAACGATGAACCGTTTTCCGATATCATCCGTGGATCCCGGAACGTCTGTTCCCGGATCGTCTACAGGAGCATCCAGATAGGTGTAAAGCTGTTCGAATACGCCAGGTGTATCTGTTTGAATAGACTCGATCCGGTCATATACAGAACCGAATTCAGACAGCCATGGATGTCCCGCACCGGCAAAATCTCCGGCAATACTTGCAATGCCGCCAAAGGCCTCCGGTTCCATGAGACCGAGTGCATAGCTCAGGTACCCGCCGCCGCCGGCACCGGCCAGAAAACGGTATGCAGGTTCCGGAATGGTCCGGTATGCCGCATCTGTTTCGGCAATGCAGCGATTCAGGGATTCCTGGGGATTTTCATTGCTGCCAAATTCCGGACAGACCAATATCATGCGTACGGTGTTCTGACCGTCTGTCTTACGGAATATGTCTGCCAGCCCGGAGGCAGTTTCGTTTTCAGATGACGGAAGCAGGTAAAGTACAGGATAGCGGAGACGGTCTGAATCGTATCCATCCGGCAGCATAACCTGCGTTTCCGCAATGCCGTTCAGGCAGATACACAGGAGAAGCAGGGAGACAATCAGAACAACTTTGCATGCTGACATGGGAATCCTCCATAAAAATACGGTTTCGGTGCTGCAGCAAATTTTGGCAGGCGTGTACAGGGCCATCTTTGTATATGAAAATGCCTCTGCCTGCATAATAATGCGGTTATGGGTTGAGACAGGTGGCGCTTGATGTGTTTATCCGGTTAAAATGACCAGACACATCATCGGGTCTGTCAGTTATCGAAAAACAATAATAAAGCGAGGGGGAGATTTTTATCTCCACAGGTTTGAGACGCACAGTACCCCATATTGATCTGCATCTCATAACTGACAGTACCTGTGTTTCTCATTATAGGTACGAAATCTGTTATGAGCAATACTTTTTAAGCCGGACAAGTACAATGCAGCCGTTTTTTATACGTATCAACAGTATTATCAGATCCGCCTCCGTTTTCAGACGTATACGGGCGCGGCCAAAATGCTCTCCCCGACAAGGGTGACGAGAGCGGCGGCTGTGGGGCATGCTTGTCATCAATGCCGCAAGTGTGGTATACTCCGATCAGGAGAAAGTGAGAACTGCGTACTGCAGATACGGCGTTTATGGGGATGATCCGGATTCTGTGAAACCAGATGTGAATCCTTGTCAGAAACTGTTTTCTGCGGATCAGTCTCTGGGCACTGTGCCGCATCTGATTGGCTTACGGACACAGGAATAAATGGCCAATAACAAAACAGAAAGAGGGAATTCAAATGAAAAAACTGGTTGTACTTTGCCTGATACTTTGTCAGATGTTGATAGTATCAGCGTTTGCTGAAACAGCAGATCCAGTTGTAACGGTCAAGCCATCACCGTCTGCACTGCTGGTGCAGCTTGTGGGTGGCAAAACGATGGATGCATATCTGAACGGCTATGGCTGGGGCGGCGATATTGAAACGTATACGTTCTCCTTCAGAATTGCCGAGCCGGTTGTGTATGCAGCTGCTGATGTGGAGCAGCTTGCCGTGGGCAGCGTGATCGTGGCGAATTATTCGGATTACAAGGCTGTTGAAATTGAGAAAGACGGTGACACTGTCGTCATTAAACCGGAGGAAGAGTGGCAGGAGCCGCTGAAGCTGAGTAAGACAGCGGATGGAAACGGCTATAATGCGGAAACAGAAGGACGCATTCTTATGCAGGATGCCTATCAGTTTGAATGCAGAGTCAATCCGGCATTTGAGTTCACAGCAGCAGACGGATCAAAGCTGGCTGCAGAACCGCTGATGGACAAGCTTTCGGAAGGTGAAATGAGCCTTGATGACAGTGTCCTTGAAGTAACTTTTGATAATGATGCCCGACTGCTGAGCATTGTGCAGAAATAAACTTTCCCATGCGGCAATATCTCAACAGGATTCAGATAACCGGACGCTTCTTTTAAATACAGCGTTATGATGAATAACGGCCGGACCTTGCAGAGTATATTCTGTATGGTCCGACTGTTTTTTTGTGTAATGTCTGACTGGAACTTGACGTATCCGGTGTTTGGAAATATGATTTCCATGATGGATTTGGTATATTGAAGATCACGGCGTAAAATACCGTTAATGCTGCATCCTGGAGAAATACCGCTTTCTAAAAAAGTTGACGGCAAGGATGCACGCAGGCACACGATCAGAAAGAAAACTCAAGCAGGGATAAGCCGTTAGTATGTTCCCTTGAAGAGAATCTGGCCAGGCACTTTGTGCTGATTTCCCGGATAACAATTACAACGGTTACAGGGCTGAAATATCCTGTATCAGGAAAGCTGTAATGGAGCACTGTCCGAGAGTCTTATTCTCAGGACTCCAATCATTTCTCATCCTCGGAGTGCAGGTGTCGGCACACCAGGCAGACGAGAGAATGTCATAATAATCCCTTGGAGTGAGCCCTTTATCATCTTTTATATCTGCTGTTTCCGGCCGTAGAAATTGTAGTGTTTCATAGATGTTTACTAATATCCCCTATACGCAAAGAAAGACCCTCCGCACCAGCACCCCTTATATCATTGGGATGGGGATTGGAGGGTAGCAATCTATCGTTATTCTTACGTTCTGGTCACTGTGCCTGATGCCGTCAGACCTTTTATGATATTGATAACATATTCGGGTGTAACAGCATGTCTGCCCGCAACGAACTTGATTACTTCTTTCTCATCATTCATAATCGCTCTTGCAGTTTCAAAAGATTCTATGACTTTCGTCTGCTTATCATGTTCTACCATTGACTTGCACATGTCCGTCTTACCTCCTTCATCGATTACAATCTCCAGACCAAGTTTTGCAATATCGTTCGCTAACAGTGCAGTTTCGCCATCAACACTTCGATATTGAAGTTCTGCAAGCATTTCAGCGATGCCCATCTCTCCGCGGTTTAGGATCTTAAGCAAAAATCCAAGATCTGGACCAAATTTGGAGAAATCGCCATCCTGTAACTCTCTTGGCACAATCAGATTCAGCCTGTAGTCTGGTACAAAAGCCTTTAGCCGTTCATCTGGAAAATGGAGCATTTCATGTAAAGACCTTGGTCCGTCCCACTCATCTGTGTCCAAATAAACCATCAGAGTGATAACCGGTTTCAGTTTATCGCCTTTTCTTAACCCTGAAAGAAACTCCGCATGGGTCAGTTTAATCTTTACTCCATCCGGTTCAAAAGCAATCTCTGCGTCATCATTTTTTCTGCGATACTTCCTCTTAAGCTGTTTTATCTGATCGACGTAGTTAACACCGTCATAAACCATATCCTTTACAGGACCGGCATAGTGTACTTCGGACTGGAACTCCTCTCCAAGTAACACATACACCGCATGTTCATCCTCTAATACTTCCCACGCATTCAATGCATCTCTGACTTTTTGCACAGGGATTTCCACTCCATTGCTATCAATGATCGCGACCTCAGTCGAATCAATCGGAGTAAGTTTCTCTGGTTTTATTACCTGTTTTCCTCCGTAGATTAGAAAGTTGAACATGGCAGCAAAACGTTCTGTTTTTTTTCATGTACGCCTTCGTTCTTGCGTCCATCTTTCCCAACTCTGTCCCGCCTCCCTTCGAGGTTGTAACCGCCAGATGGATATAAACCACCTATTTTACTAAAGTATAGTCGATGAACCCCAGCTCTGTCAAGGGTTTTCACCAAATTTTTAGCAATATTCATCGTTATCACCAAATTTTCGGCAAGCCTGGCATTTTTGCAAGTAAAATAAACACAAATCATATGTCTTTGGATAAATGGTGGATAACCGGATATTCTTTACGTCCGTGTGTGGCAGGTCAGGCAAGAGCATTCCTGATCCATTCCGGCGCCAGATGCTGTCCGGGTTCAAACATGTCAGAGCCCAGATAGGAATAGATTGCTGCCTGCAGTGCGCGTGCTTCAGGATACTGCTGCAGATGGTGGAGATTCAGTGAGGATACCATCATCCGTCCATTTCCGCACCGGCATTCAAACAGCTTAGCCATGGGCCGGAGAAGCGCATAGGAATCCATTTCAGTAATGATGGCATCAATCTTTTCAGGGAGGATCATGGCCCGCTGGTTTGCCATCGGCCACCACTGCCAGTTGTTGTAGGATTCCGTGGGGAAGTTTCTGAATACCGGATGAGCAGCGTCAATCAGCTGTCCCATTCCGCCTTCCTGCTCCGGAAAGGTGCATACGGACCAGAAATCAGGGCTGAACTGTGCCTGGATGGAATGGGGAAGGGCTTCGGGTGTGCTGTCGGGTGCCAGGTAGACAATACCGCCGCTGCGGAGCATTGCCTGTGCCTGTTCATCAAAAGCGCGGCATTCATACACATTCTCCGGGCAGACTGGCTTTACATCAGGATAAATCCAAACCGGGTATTCATTTCTGATCCCGCAGAAGGTGAGCACAAGGCTGGCTTTCTGTGCTGTCTGGACGTCGTCAAGGGAAAGGGAGATATTGCCCATATCTGTGAGTTGCCCCGCAGGAGCGGTGCAGGCGGACAGCTCTCCGTGCTTATGAAGGTCCGTGCTTTTGAGCTCCCATTCCAGGTTTCCGGAAAGCTCATGCTTTCCATAGTTTGCCATTCTGACAGGCACTGTCAGTGTTTCGCCAGCCGTATAAGTATACTTGGGCAGCAGTGCCAGCGGGAGTGCATCCCGGAAAAATGCGGCAAAGCGGTCCGGTCTGGCAAAATCATGGGGCTTTGGATTCAGGTGTGCGTTCATCATCCCGACCAGGGCGGTGCCCTGACCTGGGAAATCCTGAAGACCCAGCAGCGAAATGCCGCTGTAATCTGCCGTCCGCATGGCACCTTCGACTTCAGCGCGATAGCAAAGCAGGCTGCTTTCGCCGGATGCTTTCACCATGCGCTGCCAGTCATGCTGCAATCCTTTTTCCTGCACTTGTTTCCGTATGTGTATGAAGTTTTGAGGACTGGTTATGCCGTGAAAGTCGCTGAGTTCTCCAAAGTCCGGCAGTATCTCATACTGGCCAACCTCAAAGGAGAAGACAGGCAGGTCCGTTTCTTTCCGGATTGCTTTCATGGTGCTGCTGTAATCCGTGCAGCTGCCCGGATACAGATGGTTCAGCCAGCCTGACATACGGTCGAAGGTTGCTCTCATATCCAGATCATGGAAACGCATGGCAGTATAGAAATCGCTGCTGGGATCTGCTCCGCATTCTCCGTAATGTACATTCGAGCCGTTGGCGTACAGTCTTGTGGAATCATAGGCTTTGGCTTCTTTAAGCAGCAGATCCATGAATGCATGGCCGTCTGTATCCGCCTGCAGTTCATTGCCCATTGTCATCATGACAAATGAGGGATGGCAGGCCAGATGACGCAGAATCTGCATCCATTCGGTACGGTAATACTGCCTGGAGGCTTCGCTTTCAAAAGCATTGACTGGATTCCAGTGGGACAGCTCCGGCTGCATCAGCATGCCCACCTCGTCTGCAGCAGTAAAGGCCGCTTCCGGCGGACAATGACTGTGAAAGCGCATGCAGTTGACACCGTAAGTCCTGTATTTAAGCAGGATGCTTTTCCACGACTCCACGTCCATGGGACAGTAGCCTGTTTCCGGAAATACGGCACAGTTTGCTTCGCTGCGCAGGAAAATACGCCGGCCGTTCAGGAAGAGATGTCCATCCGCAGCTGTGAGGGTGCGTATGCCGAAGCGGACCGATCGTGTTTCGAGTCCTTCTGAGGACAGGGTCAGATCATACAGGTTTCCTTCATCGATATCCCATTGAAGCGCATCTGGACGCAGCGGCAGGTCAAAGCTGAATTCCTTTTTTCCGGGCTGCATGCTGACGGGGAATCCTGCAGTTTCCGTTATTGCTTCTGAGCTGAAACGAAGCTGGCTGCGAAAGGGGATGGAAGCGTCTATTTCAACGATTGCCCGCAGGCGGGTATCCTGCGGATAAACGCGGATATCCGACAGGAATACTTTTTCCTCAGTGCGGATGCGGATATAGCCCAAGAGTCCGTTCCAGTTGGTCGGGGTTTCATCTGAGGCGGCAGAGGACTCCAGTATGGATGTACGCGGCCAGCCGGGGTAGCTGTTGTCGGACAGAAATGTGAACATATCGCTGCCGTTTACCAGCCCGGTGATCTCAAAGATACAGGGTGTTGAGAGACAGGCTGGACGGTAAAGCGGTGCGTTACAGCTGCCGAATTTCAACTGCAGCTGCCGGGCACGCTCAACATCCACAAAGATGCGTTTGCCGTCAGGTACATGCCATTCAATCCTGCGGGAAATGCTTGCCATCCCCTCGAAAGGATGGTTTCGTGTAAGACGGGTTACGATGGGATCTCCCGGATGCCAGAAACCAATGTTTTCCACGTTTTCCCGTTTCCACTGTTTTTGGGGATCGTCAATATAACCGAGGCCGTTTTCCTCAAGCGTGCCCGGCAGGTTCATCTGGGCGCACTGGCCGGGAATTTCGCAGATCCATGTACCGGAAAGATCCAGGTATTTCATTTGGTTCTCCTCTGTTCTGTCTTCTGGAAAAGGCTGTAATCAGCAGGTTTTTCCAACAATAATTGCAATGGGTACAGGGCTGAGAGCAGACCTGTGTCACTCAAGAAGCTGTCTGTGCAGGATTGCCCCCTGATAGCTGCAGTTGATCTTCAGTACTTCATCAAAGCACTGCTTTGCACGGGCAGAATCTCCAAGACCGTAGCTGCCCAGGGCGATCAGGTATTCACAGTGGGCACGGTTGCGTACGGACAGGTCTTCGTCAAAGAGCTGCAGATCCGGCAGGGAGACGGCGAAGTAGTCGATCTTTACTTTGTCGTAATAGTGCTTTTCACCGTAGGAAATCAGTTTGTAGAAGCGGCCGCGGGCCAGATCCTCCCGGCCCAGTGCACGATGGGCCAGGCCCTGGTACAGGATCATGTCTGCCGGCTGATCATTGTAATACATGGCAGAGGCGGGCTCTTCACTGCCGGCAGCTGCCAGTTCAAGCTGGTGCCTGCTTTCCGTTTCGTGTCCAAGGGCTTTTTCTGCCATGCCCAGATAAAAATGAATATTGTTGTCTTTGGCACCTTCCAGCTTGCCTTCGCCAAGGTTATGCGGAAATACCAGTGCTTTTTCAAAAAGATCTTTAGCTTTCGCAGCGTTTCCATCGGAAAGTGCCCGGATGCCGAGTTGTGTCAGGGCAGCTGCATACTGGGTGGTTACCTTTCCTTCACCGCCCTCCCAGGGGTGAAAGGTGTGCGCCATGATCAGATCGAGCGCCTCCTGATACCGCCCCAGATCATTGAGCAGGGTGCAGTATTCGATATACAGGTCATCCCGCTTAAAGGCGGTTTCCCGGTGGGCATCCAGGAAGGAGAAGCGGCGCTCTGTGCTGTAATTCAGCTTTCCATAAAGCTGGAAAAGCTCAAGCAGGACACGGGCATCTGTTTCGTCCAGATGGTATGCCTGCTCGAGACAGTACAGGGCCTTTTCCGGATCGTTTCGCTTGTTGTAACAGGCCAGGCTCAGATTGCGCCATGCAGTGGGGTATGTGTCATCAAGCCGGATGGATGCCTCCCAGCAGGCAATGGCATCATCGTACTGCCGCCTGTCATACCACAGACAGCCGAGATAATAGGGGGCTTTGGCATCCGCTGCACTATGCATTATGGCGGACTGCAGGACGGCAATGTCTTCGAGCCGGTTCGGGAAACAGTACAGCGGATCTGCACCTGCGGCGGTGCCCAGTGCCTGCCGGGCAGTATCTTCATCCCCGTTCTGATGGGCATACAGGGCCATGTGGTACCACACCATGGGGGTGGGGGCAGGGCAGGCATCCAGAATGGATACTGCATCGGCAAAATAGCCTGCCTCCGCATAGTCAATGGCACACTCAATATAACTGCTGGCGCGGGTTCCCATCATGGCGAGTGCGCCGGACAGGTCGCCGCTTTCGATGCGGGAAACATAATCAAAGGCATCCAGCTGCAGGTTTTCCTCATACCAGCGGGCGGCCTCCGCATCACGTCCGAGTGAATCCAGAATCATGCCTTTGAGTGCACGTGCTTTCAGATTGTGACTGTTTTTTACCAGGCTGCGTTCAATGTGCTCAAGCGCCAGGTCATATTCGCCGCGTCTGCAGTCGATACAGGCAATATGGTAATAGCCGGTTTCCTGCTGGGCAGCTGTCCAGACAGCCTTGAAGAAGGCGTCATAGGCCTCATCTTCACGGTTCAGGTACCTGAGAACCAGTCCCAGATTCAGATAGGCTTCGCTGTCATAGGGATTGGGATTGCGGCTGGTCATGCGTGCAATGGCGGCGCGGAAATGGCCTTCTGCCTCTGCAAAACGGCCCCTGCGGAGCAGCAGCATGCCGTAGGCATTGTTGGCACGGATGTCGCCGGGATCGCGTTTCAGCGCTTCCAGATAATAGGGATCCGGAAGATACGTGGCATGGCGGTACTGTTCAAGGTGGATACCGGTGAGATAGAGCTCTTCATTGGTCAGTATTTCCTCCGGCAGTTTTGCAGGCGGCATGGGATCCGGGATCTCTTCAATTTTCCGGGGCTGGGGCGTATAACTGAGCAGCTTCCTGCCGCCTGCCGTATAAACGGTCAGCGTAAGCGCTTTCTCCGGAACGGAAACAGCAATGCTGTCTTTCAGGATGCTGACGGGACTCAGATCGGCGGTTTTATCATAGAGGATTCCGCTGTCTGTCCCAAGCGTCACCCGTGCCTGTTTAAAAGGCTGTGTTGTATACACGACGACCTCTGCAAGCCCGTCCTTCACATCAAGATTCAGCACACATTCGCGGCTCGCGTTTTTCACGTATCCGGCTGCTTTGTAAGGCATAAAGTACTGGGTGAATGTTTTCTCCTCAAAGGGCTTCAGCCAGGTAAAGTCCGGTTGGTTGTCACAGTACATGCCTGTCATCAGCTCAATATAGGGACCGTTCCGGTCGGTCAGATTGCGGTCCCAGGCCTGTCCGAAATCGCCGCAGCCCCAGGTCCACTGTTTCTTGCCCGGGGATACGTGATGATCGGCAATGTGCAGGATGCCTGCCTCTGCGCCGTAATCATAGCCGCCCACAAAGTTGTAGTCGCTGTGGGCACACATATAGCTGGTGGGAACCGGAATGTTTTTATACCGGCTGATGTCCACACCGGCGCTGTAATCGTGTTTGTAATACACATCGGTTGCAATGGGGAACTTGCTGACATCCCGCTTGCCGTGGTCATATACGGCACATACATCCGGCGGGAATACGCTCTGGGTATTGTCATTTACAGCGACGGCCGGATTGGCCCACCAGAGGAAGGTCTGGGGCAGACTGGTCCGGTTGTACAGCTGACCCCTGATCTCGATATATGCCCTGTCCGGATAGAGGGTAAAGGTCATTTTGCCCTTGGTGCCGTACATCTGGTCAACTTCGGACAGTTCGACGGAAACACTGCCGTCGTTATGTTCGACGGTACGCCAGTCCACAGGGGCGAAGGTGGTGGGACGGTGATGCTGCGGCCAGTTGAATTCGATGCCGCCGCTGATCCACGGTCCGGTGAGACCAACCAGAGCCGGTTTGATCACCTCGTTGTAATAGACGAAGTCGTAGCCGTTGGTTTTGTCATATGCCCGCTGAATACGGCCGCCCAGTTCGGGCAGCACCATGACCCGGATATACTCATTTTCCAGCCACACGGCGGTATAGGGCCTGTCTTCTTTCTCATCCAGGATCTTGTCGATGACAGGCAGCGGATATACCTTGCCGCTTGAACCCTGGTAGACCCGTTTTTCAAGAAACATGGGATTTTTGTCGGCTTTTCCAATGCCGTAAGTCGGGATCAGGACCGTTTCCACGCGGACGGATGCATTCATTTCAATTCCTCCCTGTCAGTGCGGTATTCAGATGGTGTAATGTGCTGTGTCTTTTTGAAAGTCTGGCAGAACATGCTCTCAGAGGCATATCCCACCCGCTGGGCAATTTCAGATACGGTCAGACTGGTTGTGGCCAGCAAGTATCTGGCCTGGTTCATCCGGGCGGCAATCAGGTATTGCCGCGGCGTGACGCCGATCATCTGACGGAATACCCGGATGAAGTAGTATTCGCTCATGGAGGCCATTCTGGCCATTTCGGAAATGGACGGCGCCTGTTCAGGCGCCTGATTGATCCGTGTAATGACTGCTTCAATCGCTGTCCGCTGTTCATCCCTGAAATTTGCGGCTGAGGCGGATGAGGCGAGGCTGGTCAGTGCTTTGGTCAGAAGCAGCGCAAGTCTGGCATCGCTGTCAGACGTCGGCTTTGCAAGGCGCTCATGGATGGACTGCAAAGCGTAACGGACGTCTGTGAAGGCAGTGCTGTGCAGCACAGGACCGCTCTGGCTTAAGATCAGACTGGCATATCCTGCCGCAGGTGCACCGTCAAAGTGAACCCACAGCGCATGCCATCCCTGGTCAGAGTGATATCCGTGGGGACGATGGCAGTCAAGAAGGACCGTATCGCCGGCCTGTGCCTGGTATATGGCCCCATCGGCCTGTATTTCAAGGCTCCCGCTCAGAATTACCTCAAGCAGCCAGCTGTCAAAGGATGCGCGTGTCAGGCTGTAGCCGGGCTGGTAGATAAAATCTCCGGCGCATACAGGATATAAAAAGTACGTCTGTGCCAGCTGCCCAGAAACATGGTTGTAATATGTGGATTCCGGTGCAACCAGCGGCTCAGCGGAATGCATTGCGATCACCAGCCTTGTCTGAAAATCAAACTGATAGTACCATGGCAAAGTCCATGATTCAATGCTGTATACTGCATTTTTATTGCTGAAAATTGCTTTTTCCGAGGAACATGCAGACCGGGTGCAAAACATCTGTATGTCAGATGGATGCCTGACGGCAGTGTACTGATGGAAGTGCAGGGGGAACGGAGCCGGATAAGACAGCTCCTGATCCGGCTGAAAAGCCAGCCGCATATCCATATTCAAAAGGCGGTGATCAAAGAAATCTCTCTGCAGGAAAAAGAAACCGGATTTGTCGTTTCATGACAGCCGCCGGATATCTTCCCTGTTTGATTTGCGGTCATTTTCTGTGAATCATATGCAGCTTTGTTTTGGCTTACATATTCCTTCATTTATTCTGTTTTAGTTTCTTTGGCGCGTAGACGCTTGATGGTTGACAAATTGTTATTTTGTCAGATGGTCACAGAGCAGTATTTGTCAGCTTGCATTTATCATGGATGCCGGGGAGATTGGAGAACAGAATGTATCTCCGATCTTCCCGGTATTCTTCTCAAAGACCGTTATGCCCCAGATTCATAAATATTAGCCAGATATATCGATGGCGGAGCAATACCATTACAGTATACTCTATATCTTGATTATTTCAATTCTACGGAATAAACACTGCTTACTTTTGTATCCTGATAAGCCCAAAGGTTAAAATCAAAAATCTGCTTGAGAGAGTCCAAACAGCAGTGAATTATGAGAACCTCATGGCGCTGAAGAAGGTGCTGAAGCAATGAAGCGGCTGATCATGTGCGAAGGCCCCAATGGACTGATGTCTATATCCAGTTGGAAAACGACGCTCTGGTTTTTCGGGGGATGAGCTGTTGGGCCTGACGGCATGCCGCGCGAGACGGATCAAAACAAAAGGTTTAAGAGGAACAGAGCATGGAACAGATCATTATTCATGTGGATATGGACGCCTTCTATGCGTCTGTTGAAATACGTGATAATCCTGCATTGCGCGGGAAGCCTTTGATTATCGGGGCATTGCCGCAGGAACGCGGGGTTGTGGCAACGGCAAGCTATGAGGCACGAAAGTATGGTGTTCATTCTGCAATGAACGTCAAAGAGGCGTACAGGCTCTGCCCAAAGGGGATTTTTATGCACCCTGATTTTGAAAAGTACCGCAGTGTTTCAAATCAGCTGCATAATATCTGGAACACATATGCATCAGCTTCTGAAACCATAGCGCTGGATGAGGCATATCTGGATGTTACAGAAAAGGCAGGAAGCTGGGACAATGCATGTGGGATAGCACGCACGATCAAGCAGCGTACACTGGATGAACTGCATCTGACATGTTCTGTCGGTGTAGCATATTCGAAGACGGCTGCAAAGATGGCCAGCGAGGAGAAAAAACCGGACGGATATTTCGAAATACGGACCAAGCAGGATTTTGTGGATCTCATTATTGACAGGGATGTCGGTGTCCTGTATACAGTCGGTGCCAAGACGGCGGAAAAGCTTCACCGGGCGGGGATTCACAAGGTACGTGATATCCGTGACAGACCTGAGGATGTGCTGAGGCTCCTGGGCAGGCAGGGAGAATGGATTACACGCATGGCCTTTGGTGACGACAACCGGAAAGTGACGCCGTACAGGCCGGAGGAGGCCAAATCGATCAGCAGGGAGCTGACTTTTCAGTCAGATGTAGAAGACTATGATTTTCTGAAAGAGGTGCTGCTCCTTCTGGCGTTGAGCGTTGAGCGAAGAGCCGGACGTGTAAATCTCTATGGAGAAGGCGTTTCCCTCAAGCTTACTTATTCAGACATGAAAAGCATAACACGCTCCAAACTGATACCATCAACACGTTCCGCAGCAGTGATCTGGCAGGAAGCATGCAGGCTTCTTGACCAGGTACAGCATGATCCTGTCCGGCTGATTGGAACCGGTCTGTATCATCTGGGCGGGGAAAGCGGCAGACAATTGAGCTTTGAAGATTTCCTGGCCTACAACAAGTCTATGGAAGATGACAGGATAAGAGCCGGTCTGGAAGCCCTGAAACGTCATTACGGGCTGGATTTTGAGGGGAATCTTGAACGCATTTTCAGTGGAGAAACGTTGTACAGAACCATAGAATATATGAGAAAACACAGGTAATGCCTTGCCTGCCATTCCTGTCAGGCAAGGCTGCTTTCTGCTCTTTACCGGGGTTTTGATTTTGTTCAATGTATCCTTATAATCCGATGGGAGTGAAAACCGGGATACAAATGCACTGGTCTTTGATCAGGCTTGTGACAATCTGGGTGATATGATGTATCAGGATGCGTTACAGGCTCATTCTGAGCGGAAACACGGCGCTTGTATGCCGACTGAGAATGCCGAAATGACTGAAGATCTCCACATATTTCAATATTATGCTCATGTATCATCATTGATACTCCACATTTTCTATGGATGGAATTTAAAATTCTGATAAAAACACCACTATATCTCCACACACATATCTCTGAGCTATGCATTCTTCTGCTTATCCTTGGTATCTGTTTTGAAAGAATGGTATGACGGAAAGCAATTTATCAGTGCAGAAAGCTTGCAATCTTCAGGTTATAGGCTATAATAGGATTAGTGCCTGCTAACAATAGTGCTTTAAATGAAGAATATTCATGCAGATCTATTGTTGGAGAACAGTCGTGATCCAGAGTATCGGCAGGTCAGATCATGTAGCAAAAGACAGGCATCAGGTGCTATTAAATGACAAAATGCACCATCTTTATGCATGCAAGTTAGTTTCGGATAACTGGTAATAAAAATATCTTACTCTCTTTGAGTCAGACCACTGCAAAGAAAGGGAAAAAAGATGCAGAAGTACCATATTGAGAAAAACAGTGTTCAGGAAACGCTGATCATACCATTGTACGGCAGAAAGGTCTGCTCGGACCGTTTTCCGAATCTGTTCAAGGATCCGGAAGCCGAGCGTATCTGTAATATGCTGGACTATGATTTCACTGAAAAGGGAAAGAAGATGGAGAGCACTGCCGGCATTTTCGGTGCGCTTGAAGTGGCACAGAGGCAGTATGATGTGGCGTGTGAGGTAAAAGCATATCTGCAGAGCAATCCGAAAGCTTCCGTCGTGAATCTGGGCTGCGGTCTGGATGATACGGTCCGTAAATGCGATAACGGTTCCTGTCGTGGATACAATGTTGATATGCCGGATGTTATTGCTGTCCGGAACCAGCTGCTGCCGGCAGCAGAGCGGGAGGAGAACATAGGGGCAGATCTGAATGATGTATCCTGGATGGATCATATTGATCCGGCAAACGGAGTGATCTTTTTTGCGACCGGCGTGTTCTATTATTTCAAAACAGAGGACGTTAAGATGCTTTTCAGAAAAATGGCAGAGCGGTTTCCTGGTGCAGTACTCGTATTTGACAGTTGCAATCGCCGGGGAACCAGACTGATGATGAAAACATGGCTGAAAGAAGCCGGTATTACTGATGTCGGTGCGTTCTTTTCTCTTGACAATCCGGATGAACTGCTGACATGGGATGCGCATTTTTCTCAAGTGACATCGAAAAGCTATATGCGCGGATACCGGGATATTTACCATGATGTCGGTCTGTTTTATAAGATCATGATCCATTTCTGCGACAGTCTGGTGAATATGCGGATTGTCAGGATAACGTTCTGACAGAGCCGTATCCGGATTGAATCCAGGCTGATTCTGCATAACGGTACACAGGGAAGATGGGAAAGAGGGCATAAGCGTGAACAGGCATGAGAATACAAAGACTGACAGTGCACCTGACTGGATGCGTATCCGGCATCTTTTGAAAATCGGCATTTTTGCAGCGCTGATGGTACTGGCGGGAGATATGCTGCTGGGCTGGGGTGTATCAGATCCGGCTGTATCCGAACTGCCTGCTGTATTTACGCGGTATTTGTCCGTATCAGACGGCCGCATTTTCGCATCCGCTGTACTGGGGCTAATCGGCATACCGCTCGAGTGCCTCTGCTGGTTTGCAGTATACAGGATGATTCAGCCGTATTCACCAAAGTATGCGCATGCCTATCGCGCCGGAATTCTGGGATGTCTTGCGTTTGGAGGCTGCGGTGTGCATGTACCCTGCTGCATGGCGGTTTATCTGGTAAAGCATTTCTATGCGGATGATGCGGTTTCTGTTTCAAGGGAAATGATACGCTGGATGGGCATGTTTCTGATTCCGGCAACAGTCATCTTTTTTGTCTTTTTCGTGCTGACCGCGATTGTTCAGATGAAGGCATTCCGGAACGGATTTACGCCGCTGCCGCAGGGCTGCTGGATCTTTTCGGTACTGTTCGGGCTTCCCTGGATTGCTCTGATGCGTCTCTTTGGCGATACCAGTCTGACGAACGCGCTGGCAACCGGCTGGATCAGCATAGGGAATCTCTGGATGATGGGCGGGCTGCTTCTGGCGTCAGAAAACATTCAGAGGGAGGAAAAGTCATGAAAAACGCCAGGCGGATAATGAAGAAGAAAAGCTTTATTAAGCGGGAAATGGAAAAACAGATGCCGCAGAAACAGGCGGATGATCTCTGGCAGGCAGCAACGGAAAAACTGGATGACATTCTGTCCCGTTACGCAGATCTTCCAAAGGGTGTGCACATGCATACGGATATAAACATCTTTCCGGCTGCGGCAGTATATCTTGCCGCAAGAGAAAAAGTCGGGGATGCGTCAGCATACAGCATCATAGAAAATGCTGCTGTTTCTCTGACCTCCAGGCTGGGAAAACAGCTTTCACGCATGATGCATATTCCGGGGATGCCCTCTCTTTTTTTGGCTGTATGGGATCCGATGACGCATAAGATGTTTGGACCTGGCAACGGCTTTAAGAACGTGTTCTATCCGAAGAAAGCGGGTGAATACAGGATGGATGTGACGGCATGTCCTTATTGCTGTTATTTTACGGAACTTGGATGTCCGGAACTGACCAGGATTTACTGTGAAAATGATGAACGGATATATGGAAATCTGCCGGGGGTGGTGTTTGAGAGAACGGGAACCCTGGGCAAGGGCGCAGAGCGCTGTGATTTCTGTATCAGGAAGGCATGAATCCGGGCTGCATTATGTTTCCTTTGGGAAACCTCCGTGATATAGTATCAGCGTCCTGATGCGCTTTGGCAGAATGGCTGGCGTTGGCTAATCGCTGATAACACAGGATATTCACGAAGAAACGACAAGCAGATGCGGAAGGAAACAAATATGTCTTGTATGATGATTGACATGGAGTATTATGCTCGGAAAGCTCATTTTGATTATTTCAGAACAATGCAGTATCCATATATTGGAACAACAGTAGAGGTGGATGTTACAGAACTGCTTGAGTATTGCCACGCTCAGAAAAGGTCTTTTTACATTACGTTCATACATGTGGCTGCCCTTGCCGCCAATGGTGTGCCGGAACTGCGGCAGAGGATCCGCGGGGACGGAATTGTAGAATATTCGGAATGTCCGACATCTCATGTTGAAATGCTGGAAGACACTACGTATTATTACTGCACGCTCCACCATGATATGGATCTTTGTATGTATTATGACGAAGCGGAAAAGTCCAGACAGCGATACCGGACCAATGGCATTACCGAAGAGGAAGATGTAGAAAGTATGCTGTTTGTTTCTACCCTTCCATGGGTGCACTATTCGTCACTGATCCAGCCGGTTGCAGGCGGAGATGAATCTAACCCCAGAATAACATGGGGCAGGTATGAGAAGTCTGCGGATGGGAGAGTACGCATGCCGGTATCCCTGCTGGCACATCACTCGCTGGTAGACGGCCTGCATATCGGCCGGTTCTATGAAAACCTGGAACGTGAAATCGGCAGATTTCAGAAGAACTGAGAAGTTCAGAAAAAGCCGGATGTTTATTCATCCGGCTTTTTTACTGACGGGAACATGTTGAAAAGGATTCTGGAGACTTCCTCAGGCGTTTCTGTGCAGCCGTTTTCAATCCAGAGGCGGAGAACAGTTGAAATACCGGATTTGATGAATTCATGATGTGAGGGCATAAAGGTTAACCCCATTTATACCAGTGCTAAAAAAGCTGAGGCGTGATTCTTCGGAATAGAAGAGTCGTGCCTTGGCTTTTATACTTATATGGTTTCGGTGAATCAGAGTAAGGAATAACTGTGCCTTTTTTCATCTTGTGGCTGCGAGGGGGGTGAAACTGAATACCACATTCGTGGTTAACAACCGTCGAATTTGACTGAGGACTATTCCCCTGTCAGGTTCGGCGGTTTTTGTCATGAGCAGGGACAAAAAGCGCCCAGCGAAGGACGTTACCAATCCGGAGATGGAGAAAACTTGGAAATGTGTTCGGGCAGGCAGTCTGCCGACTGTTTGGAATCCATAATCCGATAGCACAGGGAGTGGCAAGCGGGATCATTGGAGCAAACAAAATGGGATCCGTGCAATGAGCAGTTTGTTACTTGTAACTGCGGGTATACTTACTGTGTTTATTGTGCCCATGTTGGGGAAGTTTTTAGTATTTGAGGGCTGTGACAGGAAAAATCATCTGGAAAACAGAGCGTCTGTACCCGCATATTTGGTGTTTCATCGGTGGACCACATTTTTCTTTTTCCTGCCAGGCTCTGGACTTTCAGATACGGTAAAAATGACCTGTATTCGCGCGTACAGAAAGGAGGTGAAAACACCTTTATGCATCGAAATTGAGCATGAACACATTCTTTCTCTGAATTGTCTGCTGAGAGATGTTCATTACGATATGTGTATTTTAACGGTCAATCTTTTTCACGGCTTGTTATTCCGATTAAGCGGCATATCGTCAGTAAATGAGTAGAAGAAAGAATTGCACATTATTTGTGTGTTACTAACAATATTTATATAAAAAATATTTTTTATAATAAAAATAGTTTATAATGATATTTTGAGCAAGATCATTTGAAGAGATAGTTTACAGGCTTGGAAGTGTTATCTGGAGGAGTGGTGTCAGTGCTTCTCTTTTTCCATTAAAGCTTCAAACGCTGAGCTGTCCTGATGCAAAGGATCAGATTCTGTGCGGCAGAAACAAACGATGGCAGAAGACAGAAACAGCTGTCTATTGATAAGATGCACTGTCGGCTGTGCCATTTTATCGATAAGGGAGATGTCCGGTCCCACGGCGATTTACCCTCAAATGTAGTTTGTGATTTACAGTGCCGCAAGACTATGTCTTAAGGAGATGCGCGAAAAATGTGCCTGGATTCTGTATGTTTAAATCTGGATGCTGCCAATGGGCTTTGTGTCGGTGATTACAGCAGCGCGGAGACAGAACATGAATAAACCACTGCTTTGTCTCATAAAACTGATGGTCTTTATCTGCATCCTGATTCTGATAATGGCAGCTTTATCAAACGTTTTCCTTCGAAAGGAAACACTGGTAAGGTATGGCGGGTTTCTGGAACAACCGAAAAACCATGATGTTCTGATCGTTGGCGACAGCCATTCGGTAAACGGCATTTATCCGATGCAGCTTTGGAAGGATTATGGAATAACATCATACAATCTTTCGGGAATTGGCAATACCCTTCCTGTAACATACTGGGTCACAAGACTGGCACTGGACCGGATGACACCGAAGGTTGTTGTGATCGGTGTGAAGGACGTCGGGTATACTGAAAAGCTGACTGCAAGTTCAGGAGATCTTCATACTGCACTGGATTGTTTTCCGATTTCAAGAACCAAAGTAGAGGCGGTCCTGGATCTGACGGATAATCCGTATGCTGCAGATGACGACGGGAACCATTTTAT
>JAFUHD010000080.1 GCA_017469025.1 Clostridia bacterium | reverse complement strand
CCTTCATAATTAAAGCTGCAAAACAAAAAAGAAGGTGGAAAAGATGGCTGCAGTCAGTATACCAACTTTTATCGATGATAGCAATGAATATGTTTCTGAAAAGGCATTTACTACCGAAGAAAAATCATCTTGGAAACATTACCGTTCTAAATTTGTAATGTTTCAAGCCATTTTTGCTTCTGTGATTTTCAGCATCAAAGGAGTCTCTTTAGATATCATTGATGCTGTTAAAAAGATGTTGAAATGTGGTACTGACAAACTTGGATTTACCATGTATCAATGTCCTTCCTGTGGCCAATACAAAAAGGTGCCTTTTACATGTCATACAAGGATTTGTTGTTCCTGTGGAAATCTGTATAACATGCAACGGGCCAACTCAACGCCTAGCCCTCCGGCGAAAAGTGCCGCAGGGATGTGCTTATTCAAGGTGTTTTCATTTATCTTCAATAGTAGGTTCTTTGTTTACTTTCTTCTCCTTCCTTGTCGCCGGAATTCATTGACAAGGAAGGAGGAGGAAGCCAACCAGTCCACATTTACCTTGAATATCCTGAAGCATCAGCTTTTTGCTCCGGTTCTGTAACCTCCTTTCTAGGACGCCTGCGCTGCTTCTTTGCTTTCCTCCGTATAGGCTCTTCAGCAGCTTTTGCCTTCTTCTTTGAGGATGCTCCTTTTGATTCGCATGATTTGTTCTGCGAGTCTCCGTCTGGGGAGCCACTGCTGATATGCTTTGCACCTTTCCCAGAACTATCAGCTGTATCAGAAGCTCTTTCGGATGCATCCTCATCATGGAGCAATTCTGCCCGGGCATTTTGGACCGCAGCCTGTCGTTTTTTCTCATCCAAAACATCTGCAAAATCCTCGGAACTATCAGGCTGGCCAGTCTCGCCAGATTCTTCTTTGGTTGAAGAAGACATACCTGTCCCGTTGGTAGCGCCGTTGACAGCAGGCATATGTGTCCCGTTGGCAGCGCCGTCAGCAACGGGCATACCTGTCCCGTTGGCAGCGCCGTTAGCAACGGGCATACCTGTCCCGTTGGCAGCGCCGTCGGCAGCAGGCATACCTGTCCCGTTGACAGCGCCGTCAGCAACGGGCATACCTGTCCCGTTGACAGCGCCGTCAGCAACGGGCATACCTGTCCCGTTGGTAGCACCGTCGGTTGTAGCTGTATTAGCAGACTTGTTTTCCTTCGTTTTCTCCTTGGCATGATTGATAAAAAGATGCTTAATGTCTCCACGGGCAGACAAAAGCAGAACCATCTCATTTCTGGATCTGGTGGTGCTAAGATAAAAAAGTAGTTAAAAATAGCATTAGCATCAAATTCTTCATGATGCTCTCTCCGTTAGATATTGGCACTGTCATTTGGTTTCAAACTTAGCAGAGGCACTGACGGTCTGCAGGGCAGATTTCATCAGTGAATGATATGCAGCTCATATTCACGCGTTCCAAGCCCGATCTTTTCCCCATGTGCCAGTGCTTCCTTCCACCTGACATTTGGATTGTTGTCCATAAAGTGATCATGATGATGGTGCCAGTCAGGTCTGGCCAGATGGTCCCCCAGCTGGCTGTTGCGGATAGGCGTTGCCTTCTGACAGAGGTCAGCACAGGCCTGATCCAATGCAACAGGGTCAAAGGATGCCAACATGCCGATATTCGGCAGTATTGGCGCATCATTTTCATCGTGACAGTCGCAATTGGGAGATACATCCATGATCAGGCTGATATGGAAGCAGGGACGGTCATAACAGATTGCATGGGTATATTCGGCAATCTTGCAGCAGAGATGCTCATTTGCCGATTCATTGATATTCTCAATCGCATTAAAATTACACGAACCGATGCAGCGGCCGCAGCCTTTGCATTTTTGCGGATCAATATAAGCCTTGTTGTTTTCGCTATAAGAAATGGCCGCGCTGCCGCAGGCTTTCGTGCACCGTCTGCAGCCCCGGCAGAGTTCCTGATGGACTTCAGGTGTTCCCTCATTATGCTGATGCATTTTCCCCGCACGGCTGCCGCCGCCCATGCCTATGTTCTTCAGTGAACCGCCGAAACCGGTGTCCTCATGTCCCTTGAAATGCGTGAGAGAAATCAGAACATCAGCATCCATCAAAGCACGTCCGATCAGTGCTGTTTTACAGAATTCACCATTGGGAACCGGCACTTCAACCTCGTCTGTACCACGAAGGCCGTCCGCAATTATCGTCTGGCAGCCGGTCGTAACCGAGTTAAAACCGTTTATCTCCGCACACTGCAGATGATCAATGGCATTGGTCCGGCTGCCCGGATAAAGCGTATTACAGTCGGTCAGGAAGGGTTTCCCGCCCAGTTCACGTATTACATCTGCAACAGCACGCACATAATTCGGACGCAGGTAAGCACAGTTTCCAAGCTCACCGAAATGCATCTTTATGGCTGCATATCTTCCATCAAAATCAATTTTGCCAATACCTGCAGCACGGATCAGCTTCTGAAGCTTAACACACTGACTGACACCAATCTGCGTTCTGAAATCAGTAAAATACACATCAGCTTTCTTCATCTTTAAACTCCTTTTTCCTTATGAAGGTTACTCAAATTGGACGACAATTCCTGATAATCCGGTTTGATCCCTGCCTGCATTCCAGCTTACTGGCAGCGGATCCGGACTTTCAAGGCCCGTTTCCAGTATCCGTCAAACCGACGCTTCCGATCAAGTCATTACGGAACCTGATGCCAACAGATCCTTCATGAATTCCAGACATTTTTATTCTTGAAATACGCAAAATGTATAAAGAGTGCAGAGACAACTGCAGTCAAAAACACAGCGACCGGTGTCGCATACCATACTGCATCTGCTCCAAAGACAGCAGGAAGGATAAGAAGGGTCAGCAGCGGGAAAAGCAGAGATCCCAGCAATGAGATGATCGCCGAAACCAGACCGTTTCCGATACCTGAAAAAAATGATGAAACAAACAGATTATATCCCATTGCCGCACAGGAAAATGACATGATACGAATTCCATGCACACTGAGTGCATATGTGTCGGCATCATATCCAACATACAGTTTTGAGACAAGTTTCGCGCACAAAATAAAGACAACACACAATCCTGCGCCCAAAATCAGGGTCAAAACTGTATTGTTTTTTACGATATTGTCCAACTCTTCACGTTTCTTTTCCCCATATTTGTATCCTACAACCGTAACAGATGTTGTAGCTATCCCAAACAAAACCGCAAGGAAGAACTCGCACACATAATCATACACACCCATAGCTGCCACGCCGATTTCACCCAGGAAGCGTATCATCTGAATGTTCATCAGCAGATGTGTCAAATTTCCTGCTATGGAGTCTACCATCGAAGATACTCCATTTGTACAGATCTGGAAAAGATCCCGGACATCTCTCATTGTAAAACGGGTAAATCTCAGGGTTGAACTGTTCGGCATCAGGAAATAGATAACAGAAATGACAGCCGCAATCAGGGCCGCAAGTGAAGTGGCCAGTGCAGCGCCCTCCACGCCCATCTTCATTGGTCCCATAAACAGCCAGTCAAGTACAGCATTGAAACTGCCATTGATTGCAGAGATGAGCATGCCTAACCAGCCCTTTTCTGCAGTAATAAACAGGGACATAAATGCTGAGTTGACGAGATATGCCGGCAGGAACAAAACCAGCATACGGCCGTATTCAATACAATACCCAACGGTGTCATCCTTTGCACCAACAAGTCTGGAAATTTCCGGCATCAGCACAGCAGCCAGAATGCCAACTACAGCGCCGGTAATCAGCATGGCAACTGTAGTCATGCTGAGTATCCGGCTGCCCCGTTTCCTGTCTCCCTCTCCCATTACCCGGGCAATCAGCGCACTGGCACCTTCGCCAAACATAAATCCAAGCGCATAGAGTACAAAAAAGACAGGCGATATCAGTCCCACCGCAGCAAACGGTTTGATTCCCAGAAGATTGGATACAAAATACCCATCCACCATCTGAAAGGAGGTGGTTGCAAATGCTTCAAAGATACTCGGCAGAGAATAGAGAAACATTTTTGTCTTTGTAAAATGCTCACTCAGTTCTATTTTTCTCATTATTGATATACGCTTTCCATAATTATTTCATTATTCTGGAAATCCAGGCCAGTAAATTCCGGTTCAGGAGATGACGCCAGGTCTCCACTGGATTCCATCTCTCCATGGAACTCTCACGTCATCCCTGTCCCGGAATCACTAAAATCGGCTCATAACTCAGAGTACTTCAACTGACACTGCATCATGTTTCGAGGCCATATCAGATTTGTTTTCATACCAGATCATAATGCACAGTCAAAAAAGCCGAGTGCCTTCAGTGAATCTATCATTTTCACAAGCACTGACATGTCCGTAATGGTCCAGTGCATGCCCAGGCGGTAAAGTGCATTGGTGGTAAAGTGATTGTCTGCCTGAATTTCCTCCCTGATCAGGCCATCATTGATGTCATAACCGACCAGAGTGGACAGATAACTGTTGATGTCATCTCTTCCAAGACAATCATGCAGTCTGGTGTTGTATTCTTCAGCTGTCACACCCTTTACAGGAACACCGCAGATATTCATTGCGTGAATGATGTCTCCCATTTCCACCGAATGGGAATTGTAGGCATGGAACACGGTAAACGCACTGTCTGTTCCGGACAGCAGTACCACAGCACGGGCTGTTTCGTCGATGTAGGACACTTCCTCCATGTCACTCATCGCATTGTCCGGATAGCATCCAAGCACAGCATAGGCACGCAGCGTATTCATGAACGCATTTGTCTTAAAGTTCATCTGGAATTCGCCATCCCTGACACGGCTTGAAAGATTGCCCACGCGGATAATCTTAGCATCCAGTCTGTCATTTTCTATGGCTTTCAGCACATGCTGTTCAGCAAGATACTTGGTATACACATATGCATTGGACTGGACTTCCTGTCCGAGCTCCAGACAATCCTCACGCAGCAATTGTCCGGCCTGAATGCCGCCAAGTGCATCACCTGCAACAGAAACCGTGGAAATCTGAATGAGCCGGGCGCCTTTCTCAAGGCACAGCTTCGTCAGATTCTGCACGCCATACAGGTTTACACCTTTCAGGAATTCGATATCGGCAAAATGTTTCACACACGCCGCACAGTTGATCACCGTATGATAGTCATATTTCAGTGTGGATTCAAGGGACTCCCTGTCTTCGATATCTCCCTCTACAATGAAGATGCGATGCTGCATCGCCTCCGCAAAGGTCTGGTCGAAGTAATAATAGAGAATACTTGACAGTTTCTGCCGTACGTTCATCCTGCCCGGACGCACAAGGCAGTAGACCTTCTCATCTGTATGTACAATCAGATCGTACAGCACATGAATGCCAAGGAATCCTGTCGCACCCGTCAGCAGCACGCCTCCGAGCGGTCCTGCCTTGATTTCATCCACATATTCATTCCGGTTATGTGAAAGCACACTCTTTTCCGAGAATGCTTCAAGCTCAGGTTTTTCCTCCTCTGTATGTTCTTTTTCACGGATCACGCTTTCCAGGGCTTTGATCGTCGGCGCATTGAAGATATCCTGATAAGTAATTGGAAGCCCGTCCAGCATGGCAGCCATCAGCACGGTTGCGGCTTTCAGCGACGTTCCGCCGAGATCAAAGAAGTTCTCATTGACGCCCACCTGTTCCAGTTCGAGTGCCTTTTCAAAGATGCCGCACAGCTTCTCCTGCAGATCATTCTCCGGCAGATCAATGATACGCTCTTTCTTTTTTACGCCCAGCACAGGCAGCGCCTTTTTGTCAATCTTGCCGTTTGCCGTGAGCGGCATCTCATCCAGCTGCATCATGGCAGACGGCATCATGTAGGCTGTCAGGTAGCCCGCCATATGTTCTTTCAGTGCCTTGAGTTCCACCGGCTTCTCTGCCGTGAAATAAGCCATAATGCACTCCATCTCCCAGTTGACCACAGCTATGCTGGTGCGCACGCCCGGATAGGCATTGATCACGTTTTCTATTTCGCCAAGCTCAATGCGCAGGCCGTGCAGTTTTACCTGATTGTCAATTCGTCCGTGGAATTCTATTCTGCCGTCCTCCCTGAGACGTACAAGATCTCCGCTGCGGTATGCCGGTTTGCCGAGAAGCCTGATAAAGCTCTTCTTCGTCAGTTCTTCCTGACCCACATACCCGCGGCCTACGCCGTCACCGAGGATGACCATCTCGCCCATGGCGCCCAGCGGCTGCAGGCGTCCGTCACGGTCGATGGTTGCCACATGCACATTGACATTGGGGATACCGATGGTGATGTCTTCCGCTTTGCTGATAACTTCCATCGTGCAGCTGATTGTCGCCTCGGTCGGTCCGTAGCCGTTCATGATGTACAGTTCCGGATTTACCGCCTTCAGCTTTCCAAACAGTGCTGCCGGGAATGCTTCAGCACCGAAGTCAACCGATTTGAGCAGCCGTACCGCAGGGACAAACGCGTCTATGGCCAGCATGTTGGACAGATAGCTTGGCGTGCAGCTCATCACGTCCACATGGTTGCGGAGCATGAGACCCGAAATCTCTGCCGGATTCATCATCTGCTCCTTCGTTGCCAGGACCACCGTCAGGCCGTTGGCCAGCGGTACAAACTCCTCCATGATGGCAAAGTCGAATGTCAGTGCCGCAATGGCAAGGCTCACATGACCGCGCTTCGTGTATCCCTGAATCTCGTGGTTTTTCTCATCGTCATCCACAAAGTTCACCAGATTGTGATTGGTCAGCATTACACCCTTCGGCTTTCCGGTAGATCCGGAGGTGTAAATGACATAGCACAGGGACTCCCAGTCCACCTGCACATTCAGGTTTTCCCTGCCGTGCGTCCTGACTGCTTCCTCCGCAGTGACCACATCTACGCCCAGCTCATCCAGAAGCGCAGCATGCGCCGCCGCAATGCTTTCCGTCGTAACCAGCAGCTTCGCACCCGAATTCTCCAGAATATAGCGGATGCGCTCATCCGGATACTCCGGATCGATGGGCATAAATGCCCCGCCGCTCTTCAGAACGCCCTGACGCATGACATACGCCCAGCTGTTCCGGTCTGCCATCACTGCAACGATGGTTTCAGGCTTCGCACCGCGCTCTGCCAGCGCATGTCCGATGGCATTGGCCTCCGCATTCAGCTCCGCGTAGGTCAGGCTGCGGTCCACTGCCACTACCGCTGTTCTCGCCGGCCACCGCTCCGCGCTGTCCTGCACAAGTCTGTAGGCTGGACGCTCTGCGACCGGCCAGTCTGTATCGTGCAGGCCAATGATTGCCTGCTCATCCGCCTCCTGCGTCAGACAAATGTCCTTTATCTTTTCCCGGATCAGCATCTCACTGCAGATCCTGTCGAGCATACGGACAAATCCGTCCATCGTATACGCACCGTACCTGGCCGGGTCATATTCCGTATCATAGATGACTTTATCGCCGTCAACTGATATATCCAGACCAAAGACGGATTTGGCCTGTGAAAGGGAAATATCTACCTCCTGTACAGGATATCCACCAATCTTCTCTCCGTCTCCTGCTTCACCCTGGTACGCAAACAACACGTCCGCACCGATTCCCAAAGCCTCATGGATCTCGGCAAAGCTGTAGATGTCATTGGCCATGGCACCAAGGAGCCAGTTCTTGGAAATCTCGATGGTCTCTTCAACACTCTTTTCCGGATCCAGATAGAGAACCACCGGCAGTGTCTTAACAAACATGGAGATGCTGCGCATCATCCGTGCATTATTGCGTCCGTTGTAAATGGTTGCAAAAACAGCTGATTCGGAACCCGTATACGCCTTCAGGGCAAGTGCGAACGCAGTGGTAAAGAAGGCATTCATCGTCATTCCGTGTTCTGCACAGTATGTACGTACTGCGTCTGCGCTAGTACGCCCACTGGTTCTGCCAGAGGCAATGTGGCTGTCTCCGCTCAGGTTCACCTCACGGAGCGGCAGTGTCTGGCCCTCACAGCCGCGGCATCTGCTCTCATACCACGCCTGTGCATCAGCAAAACGCTCTGATTTCCTTGCTGCCTCTTCTTCCAGTGCAAATTCAAATCCGCTGTACTGTTCTGTTTCAATCTCACCACCGTCATATGCCGTCTGCAGATCGTCAAACAGGATGCGCAGGGAATCGCCGTCTGACACGATATGATGGGTATCCAGGAACAGATATTTACCGTCCCGGCTGTCAATCAGCGCTGCACGGCACAGCGGTTCCCCATTGGTCAGGCTGAACGGCCGTACCAGTTCGTCCAGCTCCGGCAGATGGTCAAGACACTCCACTTTGACGAGTACCTCATCACTGCGGTGCGCCATGACCTCTCCGTTTTCACCTTTGCTGACCGTCATGGACAGATACGGATGCGCCGCAAGCACTGTGTCCAGTGCCGTATGCAGCTTCATCATGTCCACACGTTCATCAAGCTTATACATCATCGGGATATTGTAGACCGTTGTTCCCTCAAAGCTCATGCTTTCGACAAAGATGCCCATCTGGGTCTTGCTGAGCGGATAGTTTTCCCGTTTTTCCAGATTCACGGTCTCCTGCTCGGCTTTTTCCAGTATTTCTGCGAGTCCCCGTACAGTCGGTGTATGGAAAATATCCTGATAGGTAATTGCCAGTCCATTCTGCATGGCGGACATCAGCACAGTCGCGGCCTTCAGCGAAGTACCGCCCAGTTCAAAGAAGTCTTCATTGATACCCACCTGATCCAGCTCAAGCGCCTTCTCAAAGATGCCGCAGAGTGTTCTCTGCAGATCATTCTCCGGCAGATCAATGACGCGTTCCTTCTTCTCGATATCAAGAACCGGCAGTGCCTTTTTATCAATCTTGCCGTTTGCCGTAAGCGGCATCTCATCCAGCTGCATCATGGCAGATGGCATCATGTAGGCTGTCAGGTAGCCCGCCATATGTTCCTTCAATGCACCGGGGTCCACAGACTGCTCAGCCGTGAAATAGGCCACAATACACTCCATCTCCCAGTTGACCACAGCTATACTGGTGCGCACGCCCGGATAGGCATTGATCACGTTTTCTATTTCACCAAGCTCAATGCGCAGGCCGCGCAGTTTTACCTGGTTGTCAATTCGTCCGTGGAACTCTATTCTGCCGTCCTCCCTGAGACGTACAAGATCTCCGCTGCGGTATGCCGGTTTGCCGAGAAGCCTGATAAAGCTCTTCTTCGTCAGTTCTTCCTG
>JAFUHD010000079.1 GCA_017469025.1 Clostridia bacterium | reverse complement strand
GCATATCTCACAATGGGTTCAGAGGATCTGCAAAAGCTTTCCAAAGAGGAACAGCAGGCGATTAAGAATCTGAAGAATGCAATCGATCTGACAGAGGTGGTCGGGGCTGTAGAAAACGGGTACTGGAACATGACTTCAGAGAAGTATTTGGCAGAGCATACTGATCTGGAAGGGGTAGAAGGAGGAATCGTAACCGCAGTACATCGACCCAGATACGGAAACATCCATGTCGAAGCGCTCGAACATAACGACAGCTATGAAATGCCCCGCTATATCATTTCAACAGGAAGTGCGGAATATGCTATGGTTGCCGGTTTCAGCTATGGTGATTCTAATTGTCAAATGCTGGAGGATGAGATTATTGCACGCAGCAGCGCAGACATCAAGAATGGCGCTGAAAGGTTCAAGAAAGACTGCTCACAGTCCTTGGATGATTATGTAAAGGAAAATTGGAATGAAGACGAAGCTTTCATGAATGTCGTCAAAAAGATCCCTATTGCCGGTGACGTTGTAGGCATGGCATATGATTATGCGATGGCGACCGGCTACGCCATAGAAAGTGCTGTCGATGGGGAACTGCATTCAGAAAAGATCATTGAACATGCAGCAGACGGTACAGAAGAATTGTTCAGCACGGTGAAAACCTTTAGCGGCGGCGACATCAAGAAGGCAGCAGGAGCTGACAAGGAGGCCCTTGCTTTGTGTAATAAGGCCCAGAAAGCCTATTATTCCAAGCAGGAAGTCATTGACGACTATTATGAACAGCAGAGGGAAAAAGAAACTTGGAATCAGCAAGTCGATGATTTGATTATCTCAAAGGTTGATCGGATGCAGCGCGGTTATGCGTACCTATCTCAATTAGAGCGTAAGTTTAATGATATTCAGCACGACCACTTTGCCAACGGCTTCAACACCATGACGCTGTACCTTGACGATTACCGCTACACTTCATCATTTGAGTGCAGTCAGCCATATCAGAAATAGAAAGGAGCCCCCGAAATGTCTGATGATGTATTGGTAGTAGATATGGGCGGCGGGATAGAATACGACCTCGACGCCATCAGCGAAGTCCTGAAATCCCTGAATGCACTGGCCGGTGAACCCGTCTCCGACCTGACCATTACCATGGCGAATCAGGGCGCCGTTCCCGACAAGCTGCAGGATCTTGTGGGTGCATACAATTCCAGGCACCATGCACTGCAGGACTGCATCCGTGCCACAGCAAACGTTGTGCAGGAGGTGTACGATTCGCGGGTTGCACTTGACGGATTTGAAGTTATTTCGTAAGGAGAAGATCACAATGAAAGCAAACAGAATCATTGCGGCTGCACTCGCACTGTGCATGTGCGGGGCTGCCGCACCGGCTATGCTGGAACATGAAGCATACAGCGTGAGTGCCGCTTCCCTCAAAGGCGGCTACAGTGAGGTCACCTCGGGATGGCTGACATTCCGGGTGTATGATGACCATGCGGAGATCATCGGTCTGAGCACCAGTGCATCGGGAACACTCATTATCCCGTCAACGGTCAACGGCGTGCCGGTGACTGCATGGAATGCCACACCATTTAAAAGCGATTATGATAACTACAACGATCAGATCACCGGTATCTATTTTCCGGAAACCCTGACACAGTGGATCGAGGATAGTGATGCAACCATTCATAACGGCATCAATCCGCTCATCTGTTTCAACAACCTTGCTGCGATTACGGTTTCTGCATCCAATCCCGCGTTTACGGCAAAGGATAATATCCTGTACAGCAAGGACATGCATACCGTATATTTCTGTCCGCGAGTTAAAAATCTCGACAGTTATACAATACCCTCTACGATCACAACCATTTTTGAGGCGGCCTTTTCCTACACCGGCATAAAGACGCTCCGGCTCCCGAGTGGATTAAAGCGTATTGGTGGAGGCGCTTTTGGGAGTTGCAATGCACTCGAAAGTGTGACCATCCCGGAGGGAGTGACCTCGATTGGCTCGTCTGCATTCAGCCAGTGTGAACGACTTGCCAAAGTCAGCATTTCTTCTACGGTAACTGAAATCGGCAGCAATGCCTTCTGGATTTGTCCCAAGCTCAGTGCCATTCAGGTAGCGGAAAACAATTCCAATTATTCCTCTTTGGATGGTGTGCTGATGGACAAGGCACAGTCTTCACTGATATGTTACCCGACCGGGAAAACGGACACCTATTATACAATACCGGATACGGTAAGCAGGATCGAAAATTTTGCTTTTTATCGTAATCCCTATCTGGCATTTCCGACCATTCCGGATTCTGTGACATATATCGGAAAGTATGCATTCAGCAGATGCGACAGTCTTTCAGCCGTCACACTGCCGAAGCATCTCGATAAGCTCGAACACGATGCATTCAGCAACTGCCCAAGGCTGTATTCGGTATCCATTCCAGTCATTCCCCGATTCATTCACGGACGCGCATTTGATAACTCCGCTTGGTTTCTTGCAAAGCAAAAGCAGAACCCTCTGGTGATCGTTGGTTCGCTTCTGCTCAATGGCACGGCCTGCAAGGGAGAAGTCACGATCCCGGATACTGTGACAGAGATCGCTGACGCTGCATTTGTTGCAAATAAGGATATTACCGGTATCACCATTCCCTCCTCAGTCACGAAAATTCATCAAACTGTCTTCGCTTCGTGCGAAAACCTGAAAACCGTAAGGCTGCCGGATAGTCTAACTACGTTGAATAATAGTCTTTTCAGTTCCTGCACCAGTCTGACAACAGTCAATATACCGGAAAATGCTGTCTACATTGCATATGGCACATTTGGATACTGCTCCTCACTGCAAAGTGTTACTCTTCCGGAAAAGGTCAAAAAAGTATATGAAGGAGCCTTCAACAACTGCACGAATCTGAAGGAGGTCACCATTCTGAACCGTGACTGCGATCTGACACAGGAAAGACTCTTTACCAACAGCTCAATCCGTGACGCAAACGGTAATTATACCAGCACCTTCACCGGCGTCATCCGCGGCTACGCCGGCTCCACCGCAGAAGCCTATGCGAAGCAGTACGGCTACAGATTCGAGGCGCTGCCGGAGGACGAGCCTGCCTGGGGCGACATTGACGGGAACGGCTCTGTCGAGCTGGTCGATGTCATTTTGCTCAACAGGAACATCCTCGGCATGGAACAGCTCGGCGCACAGTCGCAGAAAAATGCCGATGTCAACGGCGACAGTGCCATTGATTCCACCGATTCCCTGCTCATCCTCAAATCGCTTGTCAGCCTCGTCACCCTGCCGGTACAGTCCTGACTGAAAGGAAGGATACTATGAATTACCAGATGCAGCAAAGCGGCGGAGAGGATCTCAACCGCAATGCCATGATCGTCTACCTGAATAATATGCGGATCATCGAAACCGTCCTCTACCAGTCCAGAAAAGCCAGAGAACGCATGGACTCCGAGCTTTCCAGCCTTGATGCTGCGGAACGCAACGCGCAGGACAGGCTGAAGTATGCCAGAAACAACGTGACTGACGGCAAAATGACCGGCGATGACAAGGCAAATACAGCCTGGACTGTCACAATGTGCATTTTTGCTGGTGCGATCATATTTTTGATCAGTCTTGGCCTGAATTGGGTGCTTGAGGAATTTCTTGGCTTCGGCGGGAAACATCTGATCCTGAAATTCTTCCAGCTTGTCGGTCTGATCATTGCCATTGGCGGCCCCATTTTTTATATAAAGAATGGCAAAACCGAGGCGAAGGACAGACAGCAGCACTCCATCTCCAATGTTTCCGACCAGGAACAGGCTTTGCAGGAGGCACAAAGCCGCGCACAGGAGGCACACCGCCAGTATGATGCCCCGCTTGCAAAAATCTCTGAGCAGATCCGCACCTATGAGAATATGCGTGACAACGGCTACGCCCTGAATCTGATCCCCTACTCCTCCAATGACGCGACCAACTGCCGGACATTGCAGGGCGTTCTGTTCCTGTATGAATTCATGTCCACCTCCCGCGAGAATTTCACCACCGCGCTTGCACATTACAAGTATGAGCTCATTGTCAGCCGCCTCGATACGCTCATCGGTCAGGTGAATTCCGTAATCAGCAACCAGGAGGCGATCCTCCGGAACCAGGAACAGACCCTCCGGGAAGTCCGGAATTCCGGCCAGCGCATCGGTGAGAGCCTCGAAGCGATCCGCGATTATGACAGCATCATCGCCCAGAACAGCGAGCTGCAAACCGCAATGAACCGGGAATCCCTCTATTACCAGAGAGTCACCTACATCAGAAACCTGTGATTTTTCCGCACTGCCCCCTCTCCCCGTCCGGAAAAGGGGGCATATCTGCATCCGGAATAGCAATTGACATTTTATACAAAATGTGGTAGAATATTGTTGAGACAGCCTGCACGTTCAGCATGCAAGCCTGCACACAAAAAGGGGGTATCTGTATGAACATCCGAAAAGCCATTGCAGCTGCCGTTTCGCTTTGCCTTGCGGCCGGGACAGTCTGCCTGCCGCTGACGGTTTCCGCAGCCGATCCGGCATGCAGGGAAATTGATCCGCTGCAGTACACCTATGAAATTTATCCGCTGCTGGCGCCTTTCAATGAATATTTCTTCGTCAGGACGGACAATCCCCATCCGGAATCCTTCCGGTTTTCGGACAAGGATTCTCCGTATTCGGAGACATCGGTCATCTACAACGAGGACAAGCTCTATGCCGATGTCGAATACGAAAATCCGGAAATGTACCGCGTCAACGGCGGCTATCTTTTCAAGAGCTTCACGACCAACGGCGGCGAGGTGACTCTCCAGATCCAGCAGGACATCACCAGAGCCGAATTCAATACTGAGATCTACGGCACGCCGGATCCGGAGACGACCGGCTATTCTCCCTACCACGGAATGCCCGTCGGCTCCTACGATCAGCATTATGAAAATAGCTGGGCATATTCCATCGTCGGCTATTACAAATGGGTTGACTCCGATCTGACCTTCACGCTGCCCCCGCTGGTGGATGACTGCGATTATCTGATCCAGACCTACGGCACGGAAGCGGATTTCTTCTCCAATATGTCCGCCGTCCAGAGCGGCTTTTCCTCGGTCTGCCTGTACAGCGGCTCCTATATCCGCGGCGAGGTGTACCGCTTAGGCGACCGGGACTGGCATCTGACACCCGGTTATCATGTGGATCAGAGCTTCTATATTTACAGTCCCTTTGACCGCAGGGATAACCAATCTCTGTTTGCCTCTGCGATCTATCCGTACCGCTATGATTCCCTGGGATTCCCCGGCATGATGGGGCAGGTCTCCAAGCGTCTGAGTGACGAATCCACCTATGAATGGAGCAGCTCAAGCCATGCGATTATCAATGTGACCTATCAGGGCGAAACCAAAACCTACGGCGGCCAGGGCAACGGCGAGGGGCAGGGACTTACCGCAGACAAGCTCACACATACATTTACATTCGGGGATCGGGATGAATCCCTCACCCTGCAGGATGCCAGAGTCCTTCTGGATGCCTATGCCGCAGTGGAAATGGAGGATGACATTCCGCGTGAGGACGAGCTGACCTGGGCGAAGATCTATGATGTCGTCGGAGACGGTGCATGGGTCGATATGGGCGGCTACTACACCTACCTGTACCAGAAGGACGACCGGGCTTCCTTCAGCTCGGATGAATGGGGCGTCGGCAATCAGATCTACTGGGGCGGCAGCCTGGGCTATTGCCGGGATACCTGGGTAGACGGCCGGTATATCAACAAGACCTTCGTCAAGGGCGCCACGCTGGAGGAGCATCCGGAAAGCGCCGTCATGCTGACACAGGTCACCGTGCCGGAGATCACGGATTACGAACGGAAATGGGATTCCGCATCCGGCGGCTATGTTTATTCGTCCGCGCAGCTCGGTGAGACCGTGCAGAAGAATGTGCTGTACAGGTATGATGCCGAAGCGCAGGTCTGGAAGGCGAATGTCACCTGGGGCGGGTACGATTATAATTTCGCGACATTCCAGACGCTTGCAGATCAGGGTGTGATCGCTCAGAGCGACCTGGATCCGCTGATCCTGACCCGTGAGGAGGTCGAAGCGCTGATCGCCGGCGGGAATTCTGCCGCCGATCCGGATTCGGGATTCATCTTTGACGGCTACTCTCCGCAGGGAACGCCCTTCCTGAAGGGTGACTGCAACAGCGACAGCAAATGCAGCGTTCTGGATGTCATTTTGCTGCAAAAATGGCTCCTTGCCGTTCCCGACACGTCGCTCGGCAACTGGCGCAACGTGGATCTGACAGGAGACAGAAAGCTCGATGTATTCGATCTCGGCTTGCTGAAAAGCAAACTGCTGAGCCAGAAATCGTGATGCTTCTGCAAGAGGAGAGCCTCTCCCGGAAGCATCCTTGCTGACAGGCATAAACACAGGGCTTATCGGTTTTCACGGTAAGCCCTGCGCTTATGCGGGTAACAGGACTTGAACCTGCACTCCTTACGGAAATAGAACCTAATGGGTGGGTAACGGCAGTGGATAGAATTGTCAGATTTTCAAATCGCAGGCTGCATTTCACTGACAGCAGATAACCTTTTCATTTCCTCTTTCATTTCAGCGATCAGGAGTTCTTGGTGCGCTGATCTTTTTTCTTGTTTCAGTTCTTCTGCAAGCGATATCAATTCAACAGAGCAGATATTCTGAAGTAAATGCAGCCGTCTTTCTGTCAGTGTCTCAGCTTTTTCAATTTTCCTGTAGCATGCTACATCCATGCACCATACTGAGGCAACATAGCCGGAATATCTACACAGGATTTTATCTGCAATCATCAAGCCTTCTGGGTCGTAATCACCGGCATAGTATATTCTGCATCGGTTTTCTGCTAAAAGATCCAAAATCCGCAGTCCTGATGCTTTGAGCTGCCCGAAAGTACAAAGCAATCCAACACCGTATTCTGCAGCAGCAGGGGCAAGCAAATAAAACACCGTTGGGTTTTCTACAACAAAAACGGTTTTATGTCCCGCATCAGCTGATCGGATCCGTTCAAGCGCTGCCATAGAGATCAT
>JAFUHD010000078.1 GCA_017469025.1 Clostridia bacterium | reverse complement strand
TGTAGCAGATGCCCTTATTCGACATACCAGCGCCTGCGCTGGGCCCTATCCTTTTATGACATAGTTATGCTTTCGGCATCGTATCTGTAGCAGATGCCCTTATTCGACATACCAGCGCCTGCGCTGGGCCTTATCCCTTTAATAACGCAGTATTTGTCTTTGATGTCCGCGCGAATGCCGCTGGCATTCCATTACAGCGGCAGAATGCAGGTCGGTTTAACGCCCGGTGTTGCTGTAAAGCTGACCTGGCTCAGATGTTTCCCTTCCCGGCGCAGGAGTGTCAGACCAAAGGATCCTTCATCCGCCGTAATGCACCAGTTTTCATTCATCCAGACATCTCTCGGTGTTTCCTGGGCATGAGGATAAAATACCCGTCCGCCAAGACTTCCGTCTTCCCTGATATCAAACATCGTCACAGAATTGCATTCCCTGCAGCCGATATAAACCGTACTGCCGCATACCCTGATGGCGCTCACACGCGCATCATCCAGATAGTCCTCCGGAATAATCCGTTCCCGGCTTATACAGCAGCCTTTCTTAAGATCGAGCTGATACACATTCCCGCTCAGCTCGCCGACAACATACATTGTCCCGGGATGTCCGGGGGCCAGGACCATATGCCTTGGCCCCGCGCCCTGTTCAACCGGAATCCGCATCCTTTCCGCAAGCGTTCCGTCCTGCCGGTTCAGATCATACACAAAAATGCTGTCCAGTCCCAGATCTGCAACATATACCGTTTCTCCTGAGCAAAAGGCAGAATGGACATGTGGTCCCTCCTGCCGTTCCGGATTCGGACCGTGCCCGCTGTGATGCAGCATCTCCGTCATCTCAACTATGGCACCGTCTCCATCCAGACGAAACACACCAAGTGAACCGGATGAATAGTTGCTCACGAACAGAAATTCCCGCTGTTCATCCATTGCAAGATGACAGGGACTGCCCTCTGTCTGCATCCGCTGCACAACATGCCATCCATCCGGGCAAGGCTCCAGCCGTACAACATGCCCAGCCGGATCTCCCTCCTCAACCGCATAAAGCGTGTGCCCGTTCGGATGCATGTGAATCCAGGATGGATTTTCCGTCTCCGTGCTTGCAGGAACGGTCCTGAGCACGCCCGCATCCCCATCAAGCACAGCACGCATAATGCCTGCTGTGCCCTTTGGTGCATAACTACCGATTAAAAATGACAGCTGACTCATACTTGTGATTTCCGGCCAGAACACTGTTTTCACCCAGTGTCCGGCCTGCCGGCGCTAAGCGCCGGACCCGCTCCTTTCCGCAATTTCCTCGTAGCTGCGTATGTCTCTCCAGACAGCACTTCCGGTTTCAAATGCAGCTGCTGACACTGTCTCAGAAATCAGGTGCTCAGCAGCTCACGGCCGCTGCTGCCTTCTCCATCCGGCCAGCCCCGGCTTCTGAATCCATGCAGGGAATTCATTCATACAGCAGATATGGCCGGATAATCTGTCCAAAGTTTTCCACGCCTGGACGGAACGCATCCACCATTCCGTCTGCGTCCAGCTTTCCGCACCGATACAGGTCCGTCCCGAGCAGATGATCTATGAAGTACTCATCCCGGTCCGGAAGGGACAGAAATTGAAATGCGTCACCCGCCTGCCGTCTCATGGCATCCAGCAGGTGGATCCCGCAGGAAAATGCATCCATGGCATCCCTGTTGAGCACATGCATCTGCACGCCATGACACAATTCTCCCTTGTACTTGCTGAAAGTAGGCCGGAAAGAAGTGCGGCGGAAATGCACGCCTGGCAGCCCCATCTCATTCATTTCCCGTTCGAGTCCCACACCGTCAAGGAATGGCGCTCCAATCACCTGGAACGGCTGCGTTGTCCCGCGGCCTTCGCTGATATTGGTCCCCTCAAAAATGCATGTTCCAATATAACACAGGGCGGTTGCAAGGTCTGCACAGTTTGGAGACGGTGCAACCCAGGGCAGGTCCGTTTCATCCAGACGGCAGGACCTCTGCCATCCGGTGAGCCCTGCGATATGCAGATCCACCTCCAGGTGCCGGTATGCTTTTACATACTGTGCATATTCACCAATGGTCATCCCGTACTGAGTCGGCAGTGCATACCGTCCGACAAAAGAGGCGAAATGTTCATCCAGAATTGTCCCGCACCGGATGCTGCCGCCCAGCGGATTGATCCTGTCAAGCACAATCAGGGAACGTCCGGTCCGGGCGCATGCCTCCATCATGTCAGCCAGTGAATACAGATAGGTATAAAAACGTGCACCAACGTCCTGAATGTCAAAAACCACGGCATCTACAGATTCAAGCAGTGCATCTATCCCTGCAGCCTTCTTTCCATAGGTGCTGTATACCGGTACACCGGTTTCAGCATCCGTCTGATCCTGCACGGATTCGCCTGCCTGCTCATCTCCCCGAAGACCGTGTTCAACCGCATACAGCGCTCTCAGGTGAAAATGCTCATTCAGTATATCAATTGTGGAACGCAGATCATGGCTGACGCCCGTTGGATTGGTCATGAGGCCTATCCGTTTGTGATCCAGCAGGGAAGAGACCGTATCTATCCGGTCTATTCCGCTCAGAACATGTACTTTCTGCATGGTCTCTCCTCCTCAGTCTGGTCCCGTCTCTCTGTTCCGTGATTTGCGATTGATACGGTGCCGAAAGCACACCTCTGTCATCAAAGGACGGGCTGTCTTCTCCTTCGTACAAAGCACTTTACAGCCTTTGAGATCATATCGTGAACACGGCAGATCCGGCTTATTTGTCAGGCATCCGGCCATATCCGCTGCCGCCTGATTCATCCCGCAGTCAGAAAGAGCACAAGTGATGCTTAATCCCGACATGTGCAGTCTTAAAAAGCAGACAGGTTATCGCTCTGTCAGGATGATCCCGTTGTCCCGGAATTGACGCTGTCGTAAAGTCAAACATTCAGCCACAGGGAAGCATCCCGCTTCCCGTGTAAAACCACAGAAGCGCAGCCGGTGAGTTTACGGTCCCAAAGGGCGGCTGATATGATCCATATGATCCAAATCATAGCATCAGAGCGTACATATGCTCTGTTTTTCAACGCATCCAGTCCTGTTTTCTGCTTAAAAAACAGCTTTTTGTCTATTTCAAATTGTTACAAATTTGTTACAAACCGCTTTGCTGCTCACAGGTGTTTTCCCAGGGTTCTCCACCGGGTTTTTCCACTTTCCCACACGGTTTTCCACAGGGAAAACCCGCTTTTCCACGGTATTTTCCCTTGTTTTCACGGAAAAACTTCAAAGTTATCCACAAATGCAGATTCGGTTCATCCACAACCTGTGGATAACTGTTTCGGCCCAATTGTTACAAATATTACATTTTTAGCAACCTGGTTTAATATATCGCAACATTTGTCATAATTGTGCTCGAATGATTATACCAGTCGCAGCGACGGACAGGCATTCAGATCCAGGTCAGCAAGCTCGCCTTTCATCAGGCGGTAAAACGCCGCACTTCCGATCATTGCAGCATTGTCCGTACAGAGAATCGGCGGGGGCATGACCAGTTTCAGATGATGCCGGTCGCATTTTTCCTGCATTGCAGCCCGGAGTCCGGAATTGCTGGCCACACCGCCTGCCAGTGCAACGGTTTTCGCTCCGGTTTCAACCGCAGCCAGAACAGCCTTGTCACTCAGCATCTCAACGACTGCATGCTGAAAACTGGCGGCAATATCTGCCGCAGGAATATCCTCCCCGCGCTGCCGCATTGCGTGGACGCGGTTAATCAGTGCTGTCTTCAGGCCGGAAAAGCTGTAATCGTACCGCCCGCTGATCTTTACGTGTGGCAGCGGCAGTGCCAGCGGATTTCCTTCTTTGGACAGCCTGTCCAGAAGCGGACCACCCGGATACGGCAGGTTCAGGACACGGGCTGCTTTGTCAAACGCCTCGCCCGCCGCATCATCCATGGTCTGACCAAGCAGTGTATAAGACCCGTAATCATTGACCCGGACAATATGGGAATGACCGCCTGAGGCAATCAGACAGACAAACGGCGGTTTAAGATCCGGATGTGCAATATAGTTGGCACTGACATGCCCCTCAATATGGTTGACGGGAATCAGTGGTTTGTCCTCTGCATAAGCTATGGCCTTTGCATAGGCGACACCGACCAGAAGCGCACCGACCAGCCCGGGACCGTAGGTCACGGCAACGGCATCCACCTGCCCCAGTGTCATGTTCGCCTTGGAAAGGGCCTCCTTCACCACGGGATCCACACTTTCCACGTGTTTCCGGGAGGCAATCTCCGGGACAACACCGCCATACATGGCATGCAGCGGAATCTGGGAGGCAATAACGGAGGAACGCACCTCACGGCCATCTGCCACAACAGCTGCTGCAGTTTCATCACAGCTCGATTCAATCGCCAGGATCACAGCATGCTGCTGCGCTATCAGTGCTTTCGCATGTGCCTCCATCCGGGTCCGCCAGGTACCGGTTATTTCGCCCATTTTGAAATCAGTCTCCTCATAAAGAAATACAGGACCGCAAGCATGACAAGAATCACAATGCTCTGCACAGCAGCCCGTCCCAGGCAGCGTACAGCAGCATGCATGAAAAGTTCAGCCGGCATGACACGGATGATGATGTCCGTCCGCGGATCCATGAGCCAGAGGTCATTGGTAAAGAGCATTTCATGCATTTTATAAAATGCAGCATCAAAATGCGTCAGGATAAACGCAGCAGCCAGACCGGTCAAGAGAAGGCCCGCCAGCGCTCCTGCACCCATGGCACGAAGACGGATGCCGGGATACTGTGACATCCAGGCAAGTGCTATGGCCAGCAGCACACACAGGCCCAGCAGGATCCGGGAAACGCGCTCTGCCAGGCGGACCAGACGGCGGACATCGCCAAAGTGAATCTGCTCTTTTTCATTCAGTTCATCCGGCAGATGGTCAGATCTGCCCCGCATGTATGCGGCAATCTCCTCCGAAAAGCGCTGCTGATCCGCAGCATTGAGCCCGATGTAGGCATCTATCATGGCTGCATCCTGCTGCGGATCCCCGCCATGCATTTCGGCTACGGCTGCCCTTGACCAGCGGTTATACAGGTCAGGACTTACCGCCTCCGTCCGTACCGCATTCAGCCCGGCACTGAAGAGCAGTGCCATCATCAGCAGCGCAGCTTCTACGCCCATCAGGATAGATCTGTTTTTCATAATTCCTCAAAAAAGACGGGCATATGCCCGTCTGTGATTACTGCATCTGCAGATAGGCCGTGATGAACCCGTCGAGTTCACCATCCATAACGCCATCCACATTGCTGGTCTCAAAATTGGTCCGATGATCCTTCACCATGGAATACGGATGGAAAACATATGAACGGATCTGGGATCCCCATTCAATCTTCTTCATCTCACCCTTGATGTCCGCCATCTTCTGCTCGCGCTCACGTTCATGCAGCTCGACCAGTTTACTCTTGAGCATGCGCAGGGCAACCTCACGGTTCTGCACCTGGCTGCGCTCGTTCTGGCACTGAACAACAATGCCCGTCGGGATATGGGTCATACGGACCGCGGAGTCCGTCCGGTTGACGTGCTGTCCGCCCGCGCCGGAGGCACGGTAGGTATCAATACGTACATCTTCCATGTTGAGCTCTTCCATATCGTCCTCAATGATGGGCGATACATCCAGGGAAGAGAAGCTGGTATGACGGCGCGCATTTGCATCAAAGGGACTGATGCGCACCAGCCGGTGTACGCCTTTTTCGCCGCGCAGGAAGCCGTATACATTCTCGCCTGACACCTCAAAGGTTACACTCTTGATGCCGGCTTCGTCGCCATCCAGCAGATCCAGCACCTTGACAGCATACCCATGCCGCTCGCAGTAGCGGGTATACATCCGGTAGAGCATCTGTGTCCAGTCCTGTGCCTCAGTTCCGCCTGCGCCCGCATGCAGCGAAAGATACGCATCGCAGCTGTCATAGTCGCCGCGCAGGAGCGTCTCCAGTTTCAGGGTTTCAAGGTCGGCCATCAGCTTTTTGATTTCAGCACCGGCTTCGGCGACAAGGCTCTCATCCTCCATCTCCTCTGCCAGTTCCATCGTCGCTTCAACATCGTCTGCCCGTTTGCCAAGCCGCTCCCAATGCTCGATTTTGCCCTCTGCGATCCGTACTTTCTTGCTGATCTGTGTAGAACGCTCAAGATCATTCCAGAAGTCCGGCTCGTTCATCGTCTCATGCATTTCAAGCAGCTGCTCTCTCAGTCCGGCGATGTTAAAGTGACTCACCTGCCTCAACAATGCTTTCGCGGATTTTTGCCAGCTGCTGGCGGTAAAGTTCCAGTTCGATCACGTTGATTCACTTCCTTTTTCTCTCTCGATCATTTGCTCCGGACAAGTCCGGATGTTAAAAACCACGGTCAGGCGCTAAGCGTCTTTCCCGCAGCAGTTCTTGTATTTCTTGCCGCTGCCGCACGGACAGGGATCGTTCCGGCCAACCTTCTTCGTCACGCGCGCCGGAGCCGGTTTTCCGCCGGCATTCTTGGCCTGATCCAGATTGGTCTCCTGCGGCTTTGCCACCTCGCGGCGCTCCTGAACGATGGCAAAACTCGTCCGGAACATCTGACGCACCGTATTCTCGCGGATCCGGTGTACCATTTCGTCGAACATGTCATAGCCTTCAATCTGGTATTCGTGTACCGGATTGTGATTGGCAAATGCACGCAGGCCAATGCCCTCACGCAGCTGCTCCATGTCATCTATATGGTCCATCCACTGCTGGTCCACGTTGCGCAGCAGCACAACGCGTTCGATCTCACGGATATCAAGTCCGGCTTCCATCAGTGCAGCCTCGCGCTTGTTATAGATCTCATGCGCCTCACGCTTGAGCTGTTTCGCCATCTCCTCGCGGTCCATGTTCCGGAACGCATCGGCCTGCCCGTCCAGATATTCCCTGCCGATGCAGACACTGACGAGGTAATCCGAAAGCCCCTTGAGATCCCAGTCCATTGCCACGTCGCCCTCGCCGCAGAATGTGCTGATCGCCTCATCGATGATCATGTCGGTCATCTTCAGGATGGATTCCCGCATATTCTCGCCGTCGAGCACCTGGCGGCGCTGTTCATAGATCTCCTTGCGCTGCTCGTTCATGACATCGTCATACTGCAGCACGTTCTTACGGATCTCATAGTTCCGCGCTTCAATACGCTTCTGCGCATTCTCGATCTGACCGGTCAGCATTTTCGCCTGAATCGGTTCGTCTTCAGGAACGCCAAGGCGCGCAACCAGGCCGCTCATCTTGTCTGAGCCAAAGAGCCTCAGCAGATCGTCCTCCATGGACAGGAAGAACTGGGAAGATCCCGGATCGCCCTGACGGCCGGAACGGCCGCGCAGCTGATTGTCGATACGGCGGGACTCGTGACGCTCGGTACCGATAATGTGCAGACCGCCTACCTTGACAACCCGCTCATGCTCCGCATCCGTCTCACGTTTGAATCCGTCATACAGTTCCTTGTACTGCTTTCTGGCCTCAATAATTTCCTCGCTGACATTCTCATTGAAGCCGGTTGCCTCATCAATGGTCTCGTCATCATAGCCTTTCTGGCGCATAGCCAGACGGGCCATATACTCCGGGTTGCCGCCCAACAGAATATCCGTGCCGCGGCCGGCCATGTTGGTGGCGATGGTCACAGCGCCATACCGTCCGGCCTGGGCAACGATTTCAGCCTCTTTCTGATGGTGCTTTGCATTCAGCACCTCATGGCTGATACCGCGCATTGCCAGCATCCGGGACAGCGTTTCGCTGACCTCTACGGATACCGTACCGACCAGAACAGGCTGTCCGGTCTTGTGCCGTTCTTCGATCTCATCCAGTACCTGATGATACTTGCCCTTGCGTGTGGTATAGACCTTGTCATCCAGGTCCTTGCGGATCATGGGCATATTGGTTGGAATCTGAACGACGTCCAGACTGTAAATGCCCTTGAACTCCTCTTCCTCTGTCTTTGCCGTACCGGTCATACCGGACAGCTTCGCATACATACGGAAATAATTCTGGAACGTAATTGTCGCCAGTGTCTTGCTCTCATGCTGGACGTTGACATGTTCCTTTGCTTCAATGGCCTGATGCAGTCCATCGCTGTAACGGCGGCCATGCATGAGACGTCCGGTGAATTCATCAACAATGATGACCTCATTGTTCTGAACCACATAGTCAACATCGCGCTTCATCATTGCATGCGCACGCAGTGCCGCATTGATGTGATGCACCAGTTCCGTGTTTTCTATGTCGGACAAGTCTTCAACACCAAACCAGCGTTCCGCTTTTCTGATGCCCTCTTCGGACAGGTTGCAGGTCTTCTTCTTTTCATCCTTGACGAAGTCCTTGCGCATTGCCGCCTTCTCTTCCTCAGAGAGCGGATTCTCCTCCCAGCGGCTCTCCTCCGGTTCCACGCCCTCTTTCAGGGTGCAGACAAATTTGTCCGCCCGCTCATACAGATCCGTAGATTTCGCGCCGATACCGGAGATAATCAGCGGCGTTCTGGCCTCATCCACCAGAATGGAGTCAACCTCGTCCACGATGGCAAAATTATGACCGCGCTGAACCATGTTCCGCTTGTAAATGACCATGTTGTCACGCAGATAGTCAAAGCCCATCTCGTTATTGGTGCCATAGGTCACATCACAGGCATACGCCGCTTTGCGCTCATCAGGTGTCAGATCATGAACGATAACACCAACGCTCATCCCCAGAAAGCGGAAAATCCGTCCGATGTCCTCGCCCTGGAACCTTGCCAGGTAATCATTGACCGTAACAACATGTACGCCCTTCCCGGTCAGCGCATTGAGGTATGCGGGCATGGTCGCCGTCAGGGTTTTGCCCTCACCGGTCTTCATCTCCGCAATACGTCCCTGATGCAGCACAATGCCGCCCAGCATCTGAACGCGGAACTGCCGCTTGCCCATAACACGGTCCGTAGCCTCACGCACAACCGAAAATGCCTCCGGCAGCAGATCATCCAGCGTTTCGCCTGCTGCCAGACGGTCCTTGAACTCCTGCGTCTTTGCGCGCAGCTGTTCATCCGTCAGCTGTTTGTGTGCTGACTCAAAAGAATCAATCCGATCCACTATTTTTCCAAGACGTTTCAGCTCGCCGGCGGTCGGATCAAAGAGTTTACTAAAAAAGCCCATTTATGCCTCCAAAGAATCTATCCGGAGAACGGCATTGCTGCCGATTCATATCTGATTTACAGCCATTCAAGGCCATGCTATTCTAACATCATTGGCTTTTTGATGCAACTCCATCCGCTTTCCGGTCAGCCCGAAATGGAAGCAAAATACCGAAATTGGTTCTTCTTTTCAGCTTCCGCCCGATCTGAATACTGCAACAGCACCAAAAATAAACAGAGGCTGCGAAACCGCAACCTCTGCTTTGCATTACGCGTTGTAATTGACAACCTTGGAGAAATCCTCTGCCTTGAGGGAAGCACCGCCGATGAGTCCGCCGTCGATTTCCGGCTGGGCCATCAGGCCTTTGCAGTTCTTGGGGTTCATGGATCCGCCATACTGGATGCGCACCTTGTCGGCAGCATCGCCATAAGCAGAGCGGATAGCCTCACGGATAACACCAATGGTCTCGTTGGCCTGCTCATCCGTTGCAGTCAGTCCGGTTCCGATAGCCCAGACCGGCTCATAAGCGATGACAACACCGGCAACCTGCTCGGCAGTCAGTCCGGTAAGCGCAATCAGGGTCTGATAGCTTACCAGCGGATTGGTGTATCCAGCCTCGCGCTCTTCCTTCTTCTCGCCGACGCAGATGATCGGGATCAGACCGGCAGCCAGAGCTGCCTTGACGCGCATATTGACGGTTGCATCCGTCTCACCGAAGTACTGACGGCGCTCGCTGTGGCCGATGATGACATACTCAACACCGCAGGCCTTCAGCATATCCGCGCTCAGCTCACCGGTATAGGCACCGGACTCTTTCCAGTGAACGTTCTCAGCACCGAGCTTGATATTCGTGCCCTTGATTACCTCAGAGACAGCAGCAAAATCAACAGCCGGCGTGCAGACAACCACGTCACAGGCCGCATCTTTGACAAGCGGTACCAGTGCAGAGACCAGTTCCTTCGCCTGCTCGGGCGTCTTATTCATCTTCCAGTTTCCAGCAATAATTGCTTTACGCATGTTACATATCCTCCTGTAAATAAATCCCGGCCGGCATCGGCCGTCCGGGATACGTTATCTTACTTCTCGTCGAGGCAGGCAACGCCCGGGAGCACCTTGCCTTCAAGATACTCAAGGGAAGCTCCGCCGCCGGTGGAGATGTGGGTCATCTTGTCGCCAAGGCCCATCTGCTCAACAGCAGCCGCAGAGTCGCCGCCGCCAATGATGGTCACAGCATCGCTGTCCGCCATCGCCTGAGCAACTGCCAGCGTGCCGGCAGCCAGCGTCGGATTCTCGAATACGCCCATCGGTCCGTTCCAGATAACGGTCTTTGCACCCTTAACCGCCTCAGCAAACAGCTCGCGGGTCTTGGGTCCGATGTCGCAGCCCTGCATATCGTCCGGGATCTTGTCCGCATCAACAACGCAGGTGTCGATCGGGGCATCAATCGGATCCGGGAATGCCTTGACACAGACAGTGTCAACCGGCAGAAGGAGCTTGACGCCTTTTGCTTCGGCCTTTGCCATCATGTCCTTGCAATAGTCAATCTTGGTCTCGTCCAGCAGGCTGCCGCCAATGCCGTAGCCCTTGGCCTTGAGGAAGGTGAAGGCCATGCCGCCGCCGATGATCAGGGTATCGACTTTCTCGAGCATGTTGTCGATAACGCTCAGCTTGTCAACAATCTTGGCACCACCCAGAACGGCCACGAACGGACGATCCGGATTCTCAAGTGCCTTGCCCATGATG
>JAFUHD010000010.1 GCA_017469025.1 Clostridia bacterium | reverse complement strand
TGCAAATCGGATAATCATTCTGTTCACACTCCATTTAATGACACAGCCGGGCTTTCGGCACTGTATCAATGGATGTCATTATTTGACAAACCAGTTCTAAGTGCCGGGCAATCCCCTGTTTTATGTTCCGGTTTTTTTCTTCTGCTTTCTTCTTATAATAAACCTAAAATCGACCGAAATGTGGTCATACACGGAAAAGACGATGATCTATACTTTTCCTTCGGTCGTCGTTAACAAACAGTGTGCGTCAATTTAAGCTTTATTGATAGCAGACGTTTTATCAGAGATTGCACTATCAACTACTGCCTGTGCATCAGCTACTGTTTTGTTGTATAAAGAACACTTGTTTTCTATGCGGGAAGCGCTTCCCGAGTTGATAACACCATTACTGTCCTGCACGACTTCCCGATATCTTATTTGCAAGAAAATCTCTCGCCTTTTTCTGTGTTATGATGTCCGTGTATGCCCAAGTGGACATACACAATTATGCTTTAATAGAGGGGCTTTTACAACAATTCTATACAAGGTAACAGGCTAAGATCTCAGTATCTACGGGGCTTCTTTGATTTTTTCGTATGAAATTCAGAAAACTCCAAAACTGTGTATGACCACATTTCAGTCGATTTTAGGCTCAATTCTTTGCTTCTGACTATTCTCATATTCCTTCTGAGCAATAGCCTTTTGCTCAAGGAATCCAGTTAGTTGCTCTGTCAGTTTATCCATTTCTTTCTGGTTTCTCTTCATAATATTACGGTCAGATTCCAAAGCACTGGCGTAGATGCCCACCAGAGTTTTCTTGATACAAAGAGTATCTTCTAAAGTCAAATCACGGCGGAATATGTCTGCCATATTGCCAAGCGTTGTTTTCCTTTCGGCCATGTACGTGTTAATTACAGTATTCCCCTCACAATATGCAACAATGCTTAACAATCCACGGAAGTCCAGGGCGACTGCCACTTTGCGTTTAACGCCTCTCGCTTTAACCTCAGCATCTGCATTTGTAGCGTCAACCCGGTCATCTGACAAAAAAAGAAGATAGTAATCAGGATCATCATGCATTCTCTTACAAGTATTGTATCCTTCTTTAAACCAGGTTTTGGCCGGATGGCGTTCGTATTCGTCCAGTCCTTTCTGGGTCACTTCCAGTAACTCTCTCTTGTACTCTGCAATTATCTCGTCGCTGAATCGTTTCCGAACTTCCTGATCCTCAACAAAGATATCCGACTCGGAATGAGGAATTTCATCCGGATGCTCTTCAGCCCATTTCCGATCTGCTTCTTTAGCTGCATGAATCATCTTTTGAAGTAGTTCCATCGCTTCCTTTGCCCAGGAAAGCGCGGTTTCTACTTCTATACTGCGTGTAAGGTAACGCAATATATGCTCCAAACATTCCTGATGGTTGCACCCATATGTATAGTATACGACATCATGGTCATGGACGAGTATAGCGGTTGTCTCCTCTATTGGGGTGTCTTTAACACCAGCTTTTCCTTTCATTGGCCGAAAGAAATACATCGTATATCCACCTGAGACAAGTATCGTGATGTTATATTGGCGTTTGCCAACTTTCACAACTGTTCCGTCTACGTGCAATGTATGAACACGACAGAGCTGTTGGTAGATTTTCGCCTGTTCATCTCTCGATTTTGTGGCAAACTCGATAGGTAACTCTGAAATAAAGCCTGTAGAAGGTTTGCCGCCTGCCTGGTGAGTAAAAATATCGATTAATTTCTGGACGTTTTCAACGCTGAGGTTAAGACACTGGTTTGCTGCGAGGACTTTTGCTTTGTATTCAGGTGAGAAACTGACCTCATTGTTCAGGTCTGATGGATGCTCCACCTGCTTATGTGCACCCGTAACAATATGACGGAACGAAGGAATGATATAGATGTCTTCCAGCATTACCATTACAGGTGTAAAAGATCTCTTAATGGAATAACCTTCGAATATGTAATTCGGGTCATTCCAAAGAGGGTCGTTTGCACCAACAATTCTGACATTGCCTCCACATGCATTAACAGACTGGCATCGCTTGTGCCCTGGATGATTAGGCTGACCGCCAGGTGCTTTGTCAGAAGGGGTACGCGAGTTGACAACGGGAGGCTTGGCACCAAGTCGTTGCCTGGATGTCGGTGTGCCTGAATTACCACTGTTAGTATGAAGCTCTTTGTTCATTTTCCCATTGGCATCTTCCAGTTCACTAACCTTTGTATTCAACTCCAAAACCTGCGTCGTCAATGAGGCAATCTGACCTTTCATCTCCATATTTTCTTGTTCGAGGCGCTCGATCTTTCGATCTTTACCTTGCAAGACAAGGTTAAGACTGTTCACTTTCTTCGACAATTCGGTTTTGGCAGATGCTTCCTGTTCTGCCTTTTCTTTGAACCGATCTGCTTCTTCTTTGGTTCTGACCAGGCTTGCCGTAAGTTTGTCAATGCTCTTCTGTTGACGCGAGATGGTTCCATCTCTGTCATTGAGTTCCCTGGAAAGCTCTTTGACTTGCTTTTCAGCTTCGTCTTTGCAGCGTTGCCGATATGTATCCATACCTGTCTCTGATTCCAGCTCCGCAATTCTCCTCCTGAGCGTAGTGTTCTGGTTCCTAAGATGAGAGTTTTCCTGTTGTACTGTGAACTGCATGAGATTGACCTCCTTCAGGATATGGCAGCTTGCGCTGTTTCGATTATATGTGTCATATCACGAATGATACTGTTGAACGCTGTTTTTTCTCGGCTTAGCTTTCTCTCCAGCTCTGTAATTTGCGTTTGAAGCTTGAATATCTGATCCCGATATTCATTATGAATCTCCTTTTCTAATTCAGAGCGAAGTGTACTTTCTAACTGCTTAAGATTGGGGATCCCTTGATAGGATGGGTTGGAGTCTGACTCCGATGATATTGGTCTTCTTCCACGCTTCCCGTTCTTAACAACATTACCGTCTTCATCCAATTTCCCGATACACTGTCTTCGACTTTTCCATTTTCCTGTATCAGGATCCTTATAATTCTCACAACGATACACATAGGTTGAGTTTGTGTTCTTATTGTAGCAATTGACAGTGTATGACATTAATGATCTCCTCCTCTTAACGAACAAATACATTATATCAAATAGTCGTACAAATTTCAACAAAATTAGCGATTAAAATTAAACAAAAATTTAATCGTAATTTTGGATAAAATTTAAGGCCTTGCTGTGCAGCAAAGCCTTATGCATTAGCTCCCATTCCGGTTAAGATGCAACATTGAAATAATGCTCTTAATAAGATTCATGGATTGTATAATATATAATTTCGTCTACCTGTGAACTGTAACTACCGCCTAGAATGCGGTGGTTTATCTCCCATTATTTCTAATTAACAACAAAATGTTTTTGTGGTATACTTTATTGTAATTTTTACAGGTCAGACCAGCCATTCCAGCATGTCATTAAAATGAAGCAGCGATTGATACGTTACCGAATACATACTATATCATAAAATGACACAGCCTGGTGTGTTAACGTCGGTTTATCTAACATTGACAGCTATTTTTGATGCAGAGCTGAACCATACTATATAAAAGAAAATGGCTCAGCACAAGCGCTGACTTGTCAATAGATGGCATCTGCTATTGATACGATGTCGAAAACACAACTATGTCATTAGAGGAGATGGCACAGCACTTCGTGCTGGTTTGTCAAATCATAACAGCTGCGATTGATACGATGCCGAAAACACAACTATGTCATTAGAGGAGGCGGACAGATTGCCAAAGCGTATCCGGTCATATAACGATACGACATCGACAGTTCCGGAAAAAACAGAGCAGTCATTGTCTGCTAATGCAGATATTGTCCGTCGTCGGCGAAATACACCATCTGGAACTGAAATACCCATTATCAGAAAAAATCCGCTTGAAGAAATTCCCGAAACCACCGTTGCTGACCGGAAACCGTCGGTTCCCCGGAAAGCCTCTGAACCAGTAAGACAGATACCTCACCGGCTGCATTCCGGACAGACACCGGAACTGCGGACAGACGTAGAGAATGCCCGTCAGACAGGCCGGATTGCAAAGATGGTGGAACATGGAAAAGACAGGCTTGGTTCTCATATAGACCGAATGCTTTCACCGGATCCGTCCGTTTATAAAATGTCCAGCAGAGACAGAACAGCAGCGGAACAGTCACAGAGAGAGGATATTCCCATTGTGAAGCGGAAAGACATTCCTCACAGACGGGCAGAGCGTTCTGTAAGAAAAACAGGCGGGCGTTTTTCTGAGAACATGATCCGAAGAGGCATTATGCTCCTGCTGGCTGGCATCGCACTCTTTTCCCTGATCATGATTCTGCGCATAGTAGATCGCAGTATCCGTACCTCACGTCTCAATCAGACGCTGGCGGAGAAACACAGTCAGGCTGCAAACAATGTGGATACAGAATCCCTTATCATCTATACGCTACCCGACAATTCGGACCCGGAAACAATTGAGTCCGAGGAAAAGAATGCCTATCCTCTGGAAACAGTGCCGGAAACGGATACACCTGTACCAGCGCCCGCTGCAACACCTACCCCTGTACCGTTGGTTTTGTCAACGCGTTTTCATCAGATCGGCGGTGAAGCGCTTCCGGAAATGGGCACCCTTTACTCCGAAAACAGCGACCTTGTCGGCTGGCTGAATATCCGCGGTGTAATAGATCTGCCAGTTGTCTACAAAAACAATGTGTACTATCTGACGCATGATTTCTATAAAAAGAACAACACATCCGGTACCCTGTTTCTGGACGAGAATCATCCATACAAGGAAAAGACGCAGAACCTGCTCCTCCACGGTCATAACATGAGAGATGGAAGCATGTTTGGACGCCTGATACAGTATAAATCGAATCTGTCGTTTCTCAAAAGCAACTGTCTTATCGATTATTCTTCTCTCTGGCAGCACGAGGAATATGTCATCTTCTCAGTGCTTCAGGTGTCTCTGGAACCCCGGGATCCCACTTTCTTCAATTACTTCACACATGCCACGTTCCGCTCAGATGAAGAGTTTACAGCCTATGTTACCGAACTCATGTCACGTTCCATTTATGCCATTCCGGTAGATGTTAAGCCTGGTGATGCCCTGATTACACTTTCCACCTGTCTGGATGATGACCGTCTCATCGTCGTCGGGCGAAAACGCCGTGAAGGCGAGTCACAGCAGCGTCTGCGAGAACTGGTTTCTACCGCAGTCAAACAGTAATCCTGCCGCGCCCGGGCACTGCCCGGGCGTTTTTCTTGTCTGTCAGGACTAGATCAGGCAATCTGTATCTATTAAAAAGCCAGGGATATTCCCTGGCTCAATTCACGCATTTCCCTGCCCATAATAGGCATTCGGACCATGTTTACGCATGAAATGCTTATCCTGAATATGCTGCGGTGCTGCCGGTGTAGTCGGATCAATAGAAATTGTAAACAGTGCCATTTTTGCAACTTCCTCGAGCACGCCGGCATGATAGACTGCCTGCGCCGGGTCCTTTCCCCATGTAAACGGCCCATGATTTCTGCAAATGACGGCAGGAACATATACCGGATTCAGCTTTCGCTCTCTGAAGGTCTCCACAATGACATTTCCGGTATTGGTCTCATAATCCTCTTCAATTTCATCCTTTGTCAGACTGCGTGCACAGGGTACGGGCCCATAGAAGTAATCCGCATGGGTCGTTCCATAGCAGGGAATATCCCGTCCCGCCTGTCCCCAGCCGACTGCATATGGACTGTGTGTATGCACTATTCCACCCAGTTCCGGGAATGCTTTATACAACACCAGATGTGTTTTCGTATCGGTAGACGGATTGAAGCGTCCCTCCACTTTCTGTCCGTCCATATCAAGAACCACCATATCCTCCGGCTTCAGATGTTCGTATTCAACGCCGGAAGGTTTAATAACAATGAGGCCTTTTTCTCGGTCAATTCCTGAAACATTTCCCCAGGTGAAGGTAACCAGATGCATTTGGGGAAGGCACATATTTGCTTTATATACTGCCTGTTTGAGTTCTTCCAACATTGCCGTTCTCCTTTAATGACATAGTCGTGCTTTCGGCATCGTATCAATCGCAGTTGTCATGATTTGACAAACCAGCATGAAATGCTGGGCCATCTCCTTCAATGACACAGTTTACGCTTTCGGCCCAGTAACCATTGCAGATGGCATCATCCAATGACATAGTTCTGCTTTCTGCATTAAATCTTCTGTTCTGCCTGTTTTTTTGACATGCAGGTGCAGAGCTCCAGGCCATACTAAAGACTATTCTCCTGCGGACAGCTTGCTGCCCGCAGGACTGTATATTTCCTATCCTTTGAATCCTTCCACAGCAGCTTTCTCTGCAGGCATAACTGCTTTGAACTGCTCAATGTAACGTTTAAAGCCATTTACATCCGCTTGAACCGGATTCAATGTACTGCCCTCAGCATTTGCGAATACACGCTTTTTGAGATATTCGCCAAGCGTTTCGCTCTCTGCCCTGCGAACAGCATACGCCGTCAGAAGTGCCATACCCCATGGGCCGCCTTCTCCTGCAGTTTTCATAACTGAAACAGGTGTATTCAGTGCCGCAGCCATCAGCTGCTGGCCGCTGGTTCCCGTCTTGAAGAAACCGCCGTGACCAAGAAGGGAAACAATTTTAACCTTCTCTTCTTCTGTCAGGATATCCATTCCCATCTTTAAGGTAGCTACAGCACCAAACAGAAGGGACCTGGCCATATTTTCAAACGTGAACGCTGCATCCGGAAGACGGACGAGCATTGGTCGTCCTTCTGTCAGGTCTGTGATGGTTTCGCCAGAGAAATAGTTCACATTGATAACGCCGCCACAGTCAGCACTGCCCTCCAACGCTTTGTTAAAGATTGCGCCGTATACCTGATCCATGCTGACAGGTGCTCCGGCTGCTTTGGCAAAACCGCTCAGCATCTCGGCATATGCATTGATGTCGCTTGTACAGTTATTGCAGTGTACCATAGCTACCGGCTTGCCGTCCGGCGTTGCCACATTGTCTATTTCCACATGTACTCTGGACAGTTCATGTTCAAGTACAATCATGGCAAAGACCGAAGTGCCTGCACTGACATTTCCCGTCCCCGGCGTAATGCTGTTGGTTGCCACCATTCCCGTTCCGGCATCACCCTCAGGCGGAGCCATCCGGGCTCCCGGCTGCAGCACTCCGGTAGGATCCAGCAGAGATGCGCCTTCTGCAGTCAGGCAACCGGCATCTGCACCGGCCGGAATGACTTCAGGCAGAATATCCAGCAGTTTCCATTTAAATCCACAGGCAGCTGTCATGCTGTCAAACTGTGCAACACGGGCAGGATCATACGTGCCCGTGTCATCCTTAAGTGGAAAGATGCCGGAACCTTCACCGGTACCCACGACTCTGCGCCCTGTCAGCTTCCAGTGTACATAGCCTGCCAGTGTCGTCAGATAGTCAATACGGGCAACATGCGGCTCCTGATTCAGAATAGCCTGATAAAGGTGTGCAATCGTCCAGCGCTGCGGTACATTGAAAGCAAATGCATCTGTAAGCTTTTCTGCTGCCGGTCCCGTCATGGCATTCCGCCAGGTGCGGAATTCTGCCAGCTGTACACCATCTGCATCAAACGGAAGGTAACCATGCATCATTGCCGAAATGCCGATACCTGCTAGTTTTGTAAGCGTAATACCGTATTTTCCCTGAACATCCCTGACCAGATCCGCATATGCATCCTGAATGCCTGTCCAGACATCATCCAGGTGATAGGTCCAGACACCATTCTCCAATCGGTTTTCCCATGCATGGCTGCCGCCTGCAATGGGTTCATGATTCTTGTCAATCAGAACTGCCTTGATGCGGGTAGAACCGAATTCAATGCCGAGAATCCCCTCGCCCGCTTCAATGAGACATTTGGTTTCTGCATCCATATTTTATCTCCTCCAGTCGCATTTAAGACGAAATAATCAGTTGTTCCCATTATAGCCTGCCATATACCTCAAATCAAGCATTCAAAAGAAAAAGCACCCGGCGTCGAATGCACTTCAAGTGCAACCTTCAAGTACATCCAATTCACTAAAAATGGCCACATATAAAAAAGTGATTTCGAGAAAAATATTCCGGCATACTGCTCTATTAATAAATACCCAACTATACCTTGTCTTGCTGAATACTGTGTTCTGAGCAACCAAATGATTCAGAAAATCATTCATCAATGCTGTCTCAAACACAGTAAAGTGAACTGAAGGATACTTATCTGAAATCTGCGCTATCAGTTTTGCTGCCAGATCAGAACAGGCTGGACAATACACCGGCTTTTCCCGCTCGTTTTGCACCACGTATACATTGCGCGCAGTCTTTGTAAGGTTCCCGCTTTTAAGCATTCCGCAGACAGCCCAATGATATGTGCTATCGCGCATTTGTAGGGAATCGCTTTTCTGCAGCCTGATTCATTCCTGATGGGAATAGCGATGCCCGACTTTGAGTTCTTTAGAGGTTGCCTCATACCACTGCACGATTACTCACCTCCATTCCGCATCTCGGCAATTTCATATCCATAATGCCAAAATGCATTAGCTGCTTTACAGTATGTATTATGCCAGGAAACAGGGCAGATGTTCGACATGGTCTCTATGCACGCACATTAAAAAGGAAAACCGGGGAAGTACTTTCCCCGGCTGATTCAAATCAGAAATATTTGGCAAGGTTCTTTATTCGTTTAACAAGATCCGGTGACATTCCCAAATCTTCCGCACTCAACAGTGCATCTTTTAAATCCGACGGCGCATCCTTCAATGCCGTCCTGGGAATTTTCTCCATCATTTCAACCATTTCTTCGATCATATGCTCTGCGCCGGTAATACCATTCTCATCCTCAGCCTGCAGCTCACAGAACGATTCGATTGCTTCATCCACTTCATCCAGATAATCGTCCTCATCAAGTTCAATTTCCATTTCGTCACAGAATTCATACAGCAAAGCCATCGTTCTCATTCCACTGCATATAATCCTGTCCGGTATCTTCTTTTTATTCTTCTCCAGGTTGGAAATAAACTGATCGAGTATCTGCGTCATAATACTTTCCACAGGCTCATTCGGCTTACGCTGCAGAAGAATCGGCGGTTCGATGGTTTCGGACTCACAATCACGCACAATCAGCAAATGTGGAAGACCGCACATATCTCCTTCATCGTTCCATGCTTTCCAAATACCGGAGATCAGCTTTACTTCCAGTTCCCCGCCCCGTGGCAGCTTTTTAAGTCTGCGGATCAGGGCTCCATCTTCAAAAGGAACATCCGGGCTGATTATATTCGGATTCACGGTTGGTATCATGTTTGTTGAAAGTTCCCATTTGCCGTTCTTCTTTTCAAAATAAGGCGCCTTTGTATTGGAAATCATATTCAGCGGGGGAATGTTTTTAAAGCGGCCTCTGTTTAAATCATTATACAGGATAACGACGGTCATCGCTTCATCAAGAACTTTCAGGCGTACCGGATCCTTGAGTGTTGACGGCTCCCACTGGGGATAAAAATCAATAAAAGATGGGATGTCTTTATATCCTTTTATTGTCTCGTTATATTTCTGCGCATACTCCATTAAATCCGGCAGTTGATCCTCAAAGGCATCATTGCGGGATTCAAATGATATCTGGACGCAGTTCTGTCCACACATGGCAAACAGAATATCGGCATCCAGCGTAGCAGGATCCCGCATTTCATGGTATCGGATGTCATAAAGGCTTTGAATCCCTTCATCCCCGATATACACACCTAGCGCCAGATGCTGACCGAGCCGTCCCATAAAATTCACATAAATCATTTCATCCATTGCTTCGGAATAAAAGGAAATAAGCTGATCATCGCCTATCCCTTTCCAGGGGGCAATATCCCGGATATCAAACGCTTTCCGGTACATGCTGTCTGTATACTTCATTACCGTCTCCTTGATTTTTTTACAGTCCTTGTGACTTGGTTGTGCTTTCGGCATCGTATCAATAACAGATGCCATTACCTGACAAATCAGCGCTTGCGCTGGGCCAATCTTCTATGCTCAGTTCGTTTCAACTTTGCTGACAATTCAATCCATTCACAGACACAATACCATAAACAAGGAACATAAGCAAGGAACATTTGGCAGAAATTCATGTATTGACGAGACAAAATTCATGACATATACTTTTTCATGCTGCGCTGTGTCAGCATGTATTATGATCCATGAATAACAATCCTGCAAGTGTGATGCTGTCGTTTTTCATCTGGCTTTGATAAGAATCACAGCTTATCAAAACCTGCCGGTTTAAGAAACGCCGCATTACATCTGCCGTACTGATGATCCCGTATTTTCAGAAGGGACACCCATGCATTGAATGCCGGAAAGGACGATCTCCTTTGAAAAACAGAACCTGGTCGCTTTATCTTTTTTATGCACTTAATTTTCTGGCTGTGGGTATGACTACATTTGCACCAAAGTTTTATGGGGAAATCGGTCTCACTGACGGGCAAATCGGATTAATTGCTTCGGTTTCCGCCTTTGTCTCTCTTTTTGCCCAGCCTATGTGGGGTATGCTCGCAGACAGAATGCGCTACATGCGTACCGCCCTGATCATCGGGCTTACAGGTGCAGGACTGACCTGTTTTCTTGTCCTGCCTGCATCAATCCGGTTTCTGCCGCTTTTATTCGTCCTGACCCTTTACAGCACCTTCTATCTGCCGGCAATGCCAGTCAGTAATGCCATTGCCATTGAGCATACCGGCAGACATCATCAGGCCTTTGGCCCGATCCGGATGACCGGAACCATAGGTTACCAGATCAGCATCCTCATCACTGGTTTTCTGCTTGCCCGCAGCCTGAATCCGCTCTATCCGCTTATGGGTGTCATTCTGATTCTTGCCGGCATGAGTGCCCGTCTCATGCCGCCAGTCCAGGGTGAACAAAAACGCGAAGCCCCCGTTTCAATGCGTCTGTTTTTCAGGGACCGGGCGATTGTCCTGTTGTTTGTTCTCGCTTTCCTGGCAAGTATCGGTCAACAGTTCAGCCTTTCATTTTTCTCGAAATTTCTCGGTG
>JAFUHD010000077.1 GCA_017469025.1 Clostridia bacterium | reverse complement strand
TCCCTGGCCAGCTGATCAAGGGTCGGTGTCATGACAACCGGATGACCGGCACAGCCCATCAGCGGGGCAAACCAGTGATCCGTTGAGATCATCAGAACATTTTTGCGTTCGCTCATACTATCTCCCTTTATTCATGCTGTAACCATTGCAGTAGTCGTTGTCTGGCAGACCGGCACAAAGTGCCGGTCCATCTTCTTAAAGCAGTCCCAGGGCTGTCGGCAGCGCCAGGGAAAATGCAGGCACATAGGTAACCAGAAGCAGAACGATGAACATGACTATCAGGAACGGCCATGTATGTCTGGTTAACTGCTCAATCGACTTGCCGGTCAGACCGCTTCCGATAAACAGCACGCCTCCGACAGGCGGTGTGATAAGGCCGATACCGCAGTTCAGAATCAGCATAACACCAAACTGAATCGGTGACAATCCTATGTTCAGCAGAATGGGAAGCAGAATCGGTGTCACAATGACAATGATGCTGGCCATACCAAGAATGGTCCCAAGTGCCAGAACAATAACGTTAATCAACAGAAGCAGCAGGAACTTGCTGCTGGTCAGTCCCATCAGCAGCTCTACAACAAGTGCAGGAATTTTCAAATAGGTAATACAGAATCCAAAGGGTCCGGATGCCGCAATCAGAATGAGAACCGTAGACAGTGTCCTGATGCTGCTCTTGACCACATCCAGCATCCCGCGCGGTGTCAGTTCACGATAGACAACCATTGATACAATCAGTGCATACAGACAGGCGATTGCTGCAGATTCGGTTGCCGTGAATACGCCAAAGACAACACCGACAACAACAATGATCACCGTCCCCAATCCCCATATAGACTGCTTTACCGCAGACAGCAGATTACGGACGCTGAATGGTTCTCCCTTTGGATAATTCCGTTTGACCGACAGATAATAGGAGAAGATCATGAGCGCCAGACCAAGGAGTAGCCCCGGAACGATACCAGCCATGAACAGTGCGCTGACGGACAGTCCGCCGGCCGCCATGGCGTAGATTATCATGTTGTGGCTCGGTGGAATCAGCATGCCCTGAACAGAACTGGTCATCGTAACCGCAGCCGAAAACTCGTCATCATATCCCTGCTTATGCATCATCGGGATCAGAATGGCGCCAAGAGAAGCTGTATCTGCCGTTGCTGAGCCGGAAATACCGCCAAAGAAGATGGACGCCACGATATTGACCATGGCAAGACCGCCCCGCATCCAGCCGACGCAGGCATTTGCAAGGAGAATCAGCCTGTCACTGATTCCGCCATGGGACATCAGGTCACCCGCCAGTATGAAGAACGGAATCGCAAGGAATGTAAACCCGTCAATACCATCGACCAGCGTATTGATAACCTGTGTCGGCGAAAGGCCCAGGAACAGAATCGTAACCGCGGACGAGGCAATCATGGCATAGCTGATATGTCCGCTCAACAGAATGATCAGAAAAAACGTCCCCAGCAGCAGAAGAATTGCAGCAGTATTCATTCACGATCCCCTCCTCCCCGGATGATCCTGTACAATGACATGCAGGCGCCATAGACACCGCCGACAACCACTGAAAGATAGATGATTTTCATCGGCCAGCCGGTTGCTGACATTCTTGCACGACGCGTCAGATACATCAGCTGACGTCCATAAACCACAAAAAAAGACATTGACCGCCAGCAGGAGGACATAGGTCAGCCGGGTAATAACTGCCCTGACTTTTGCCGGAAACAGATTAACCAGAATGGTCATCCGTACATGCAGACCATTCTTGATGGCATAACCAGACGAAACAAAACACAGCCAGACCATACAAAGAATTGCCAGCTCCTGCGTCCATCTTGGATTACGGATAAACGGCACATACCGTCCGATAACCCCATATGCTACTGAAAAAACCATTACCGTAAAAAATGCAATACAGACAAAAATCATAATGCCGGATATCAGATCAGCAGCACGATCCAGCAGCTCTTTTTTCGGGGCTGCTGTTTTGTCCGTCTGGCTCATATGTACGCCTCCCTTTAATGACATCGTCGTGCTTTCGGCACCATATCGATAGCAGTTATCATAATTTGACAAACCAGCGCTTTCGCCGGGCCATCTCCTTGAAAGACATAGTTGCGCTTTCAGCACCGTATCGACAGCAAATGACATTCTTGACAAACCGGTGCAAACACCGTTCTTATGCCAAAACACAGAACCGGGAAGGCATTGCGCCTTCCCGGTCTGTCAATACTGTGTAGCTTTGATTTCGCTGATCACGTCAGCAAAATCAGCGCCATATTTGTCATATACACCGGAGCAGGCTGTCTGCCACTCATCAACATCTACCTCGATTACCTCAACACCGGCATCCTTAATCTGCTGGAGATAATCTGCATCCTTGGCATCAGAGAGTTCCTCGAAATAAGGAACGGATTCATCGAGCGCCTCACGGATAATTGCCTGATCGTCCGCGCTCAGCTTGTTCCATGTAATTTCAGAGAACAGAATCAGGTTCGGGCTGGTCTCATGACCGTCCAGTACATAATACTTGGCAACCTCCGGGAATGCATTGTTTACAAATCCGGAAAGCGGCTGCTCGGCGCCGTCAACAACACCGGACTGCAGTGCGGAATAGAGCTCAGAGAAGGCAACTGCCTGTGCATATGCACCAAGTGCTTCAACAGCATCATAATAAACAGAACCTTCCTGGCAGCGGATCTGCATGTTCTTCATGTCGGAAGGATGCTGAACTGCCTTCTTCGTAAAGAAGTAGTTCCGGGCGCTTTCCTGATATGCACCAATGCACACAATTCCGGTATCAGAAGACTGGACCAGATCAAACAGGGCCTTACCGGAAGCGCTCTTTTCAAATGCACGCGCATGTGCAACAGAATCAAACAGATACGGGAGGGTGAACACACGCAGCTGATCACAGCCATAGTCCGCGATAACACCGCTCATCAGCATGGCACCGTCAATTGTGCCGGTCTGCATTCCCTGAGCAGTTGTTGCCTTGTCTCCCAGAGAACCACTATAGTAGATATCCAGACTCAGTCTTCCATTCGTCTTTTCAGACAGGATCTCGCCAAACTTTGCTACACCCTGACACAGAGGGTGAGCTTCACCGTTCTGAAGCGCAATCTTGAATACATGGGTATCATCCGCAAACGCACCCGCTGTCAGAAGAGACAGGCAGATAAGGAGAAGCGCGATAACAGTCAGCTGCTTTTTCATGATAGAGACTCCTTTCAACGCACACATAAAAATCAGCGCTGATGACTGGAAGCCTGCCGGCCTCCCAGTCATTTTTCTGTAGTCTAATAGAAATAACGTTATTTGTCAATAAGATATTTCGATTTTCCCTTTATTTTCAGACCATTTTTGTTGTGCTTTAGCCCGGCAATCCCCTGTTTTGTGTCGAAATCAGCAGTTTTAAAAATAACGTTATTTCTTTTTCCGCGTTTCCCCTTGATCTTTATTTTCAGGCTCATGTATAATACCTGCGCCGGCATTGATCATCAGACAGCTGCAGCCAGCCGAAATGGAGTTACTCATGAGTTCAAGTGTACCAAAGCTCAAAACAATCGCAGAAAATCTGGGGCTTTCCATCGGAACCGTTCAGCGCGCACTTCACGACAAAGGCGGATACAGTCAGGAAACCAAGGAAATGGTTCTGAAAGAGGCCGAACGCATCGGATACACAGCCAATACGGCTGCCTCTGCCCTTCGCCGTTCACCTATTTCCATCGGCATTCTGCTGCCGGAACCCGTTGGAAAAAACAGCTACTTCTTTTCCTATGTGTGGCAGGGCATTGAAAAAGCGGTTTCCGATCTTTCCATATATCAGATTAATCTTGTCCGCACTTTTGCAGAGCCCGGTTCTGAGGAATATGTTGCCGCACTCGAATCTTTCCTCAACAGCACGGATTCTGCCATTCAGGGACTCATAACGGTAACGCGCCATGACAAACGCGTTGATCAGCTGATCAGTGCACTCAGTGAAAAGGGCATCCCCATTTTCATCATTAACTCTTCTTATGAAAATGCGCCGGCAAACTGCTATTCCATCAGCGCAAACCGCCACATCGGGCATCTTGGTGCTGACCTGTTTTCCGCTATTCACCGGCATACCAGAGGAACACTTCTTCTCCTTGGCGGAGACCGGAAGAACCGGCTTCAGGTCGAACGTTCCCTCGACTTCTGTCAGCGCATCGGTGCCGACTGTCCGGAACTGAATCTGCTGGAAGTTCATTATTATCATGATCTGCCAAAGCTGAAGGCATTCGTTTCGGACTGCCTCAGCCGTTTTGAAGACATCATCGGTCTGTTCGCTGTTTCCGCCCGCGAAACCCTGACTGCCTGCCAGGCAGTCTCTGACTCCGGAAACAGGGACATCACGCTGATCGGAACAGATGCCTTTCCGGAACTTCTGCCCTTTTTCGAGAGCGGCATCCTGACAGCCTCCATTTACCAGTATCCTGCAAAGCAGTCCTACATCGCCGTCCACATGCTGGTCTCTGCCATTACAAAAGCACCCCAGCAGCAGTCCGGAGACAATTTCCCCATAGTTCCCGTTTTCAAAAGCACAGCCGCCATCTTCTGCGGCCCCAATGGACTTATCTGATTGCCTGTTCTTTTGAGTATTTCCGGCAGAAGGAAGGATTCGCCATGCAACAAGTCAACCTGCTGATCAAACCAGCATCCAGCCTTTGCAATATGCGCTGCCGGTATTGTTTTTATACGGATGAAACCGCTTACCAGACTGATGTGCATCCCTCCGTCATGTCCATGGACACCGCAGATTGCCTGATAGCACGCACCAGGGAAGCGCTCGATACAGATGGAACAGCCAGCTTTTCCTTTCAGGGCGGCGAACCGACGCTCGCCGGTCTTCCTTTTTTCCGCCATTTCGTAAATCAGGTAAATGCAACAGGCATGTGCGCCAGGTATGCCATCCAGACAAATGGTCTTGCCATCACGCCGGAATGGATCTCCTTCTTTAAAGAAAACCAGTTCCTCGTAGGCATATCGATCGACGGGGACGCCTCAACGCATGACCAAATGCGGCCGGATGCGGCCGGCCAGCCCACCAGCAGGCATGTTCTTGACAGTATCCGAATGCTGCAGGATGCTGGTATCCCATATAACCTGCTGTGTGTTGTCAACCGCTATACTGCTGCCGCACCAAAGCAGACTTTTCGTTACCTGCGCACGCTCGGGCAGTATCTCCAGTTTATCCCCTGTCTGGATCCGCTGGATGCCATGCGTGGCAGCATGCCCTGGTCTCTGACCCCGGAGGATTACGGTCGTTTTCTCTGCGAGACCTTTGAAACCTGGCTGCGCAGCTGGCGCAGCGGACGCTACGTCAGCGTCCGTTTCTTCGATGACATCATCCACCTTGCCATGGGACAGGCCCCCAGTTCCTGCGCCTGCAGCGGAACGTGCGGCGAAACGCTGGTTATTGAAGCAGACGGCAGCGTCTATCCCTGTGATTTCTATGCTTTGGATGAGTGGAAACTGGGAACCCTGCAAAGTACATTTGATGAGCTTCTGCAAAGTCCCGGAATGAACCGGTTCAAAGCCCGCAGTCTCCATAAGCCGGCTGCCTGCCAACGGTGCCCTTTCTTCACCCTCTGCCGCGGCGGTTGTCCACGCGACTGGACCAGCGGTCCTGAAACTGCAAACTATTACTGTTCCGCCCTGCAGACATTCTTTAAGAAAGCAGAATCCGGTATTGCTGAAATCGCTCAGGCAGAACTGAATGCCATGCAGCATGCCGTTTCCAAATCCTTTTGAAAGCCCGTGATATTTTGAAAAACAACAAACTGCTCACCCTGTTCCTGTCAACTTTCCGGCTGAGCGCCTGCACCTTCGGTGGCGGATTTGTCATCATTCCACTGATGCGCTCCCTGTTTGTCCAGAAACTTCACTGGATTGAAGATGAAGAAATGCTGGATATGACAGCCATTGCACAGTCCTCTCCCGGCGCCATAGCTGTCAATGCATCCATTCTGGTCGGCTACAATGTTGCCGGATTTCCCGGTGCACTTATGACCGTGCTTGGGACCATCCTGCCTCCGCTGATCATCATCTCGGTTATTTCCGTGTTCTATCAGGCATTCCGGGATAACCCATATGTCAGCATCGTCATGTCCGGCATGCTCTGCGGCGTAGCCGCAGTCATCCTGGATGTTGTGATAGACATGACTGCCGGGATATTAAAGCGCCGCAAAGTGCTGTATGTTCTGATGCTCATCGGCGCCTTTGTCGCCGTCCGGGGATTCGGTGTCAGCATCATCCTGGTGCTCCTTGTCTGCGGACTGCTTGGCGTCCTCGATGCCAAACGGACAGGAAAGGAGAAGGCATGATTTATTTCGAACTCTTCTGGGCTTTCCTGCAGATCGGACTGTTCAGCATCGGCGGCGGTTATGCTGCCATGCCCCTGATTCAGGAACAGGTCGTTGATCTTCATCACTGGCTGACCATGACAGGCTTTGCCGATATCACCACCATTGCAGAAATGACACCCGGTCCAATTGCTATTAATGCCGCAACCTTTGTCGGCACACAGGTTGCCGGCCTTCCTGGCGCTGTCATTGCCACGCTCGGCTGCATCTTTCCCTCCTGCATCATCGTTATGACACTCGCATATCTGTATAACCGTTTCCGCGGGCTCCAGATGATTCAGGCAGTTCTGGCTGCCCTGCGTCCCGCAGTCGTTGCCATGATTGCCTCTGCTTTTGTTTCACTGCTCATCCTGGCCTTGTACGGCCAGCATGATCTCCCCGCCGATCTGACCACACTGGATCTTCGTGCCCTTGCCATCTTCCTGCTTGCATTTGTCGCAGTCCGGCGCTTTAAAAAGCCCATTCTTGTCATGGCAGCCTCTGGTGCGCTTGCACTGATTCTTTCTTTTCTGCCCCTCTAGTTCACAATTGCAGCCAACAAAAAAAGAGAGCCGAAGCTCTCTTTTTGTGTATTCTGTTTTACAGATTCTGACTGTATCCAAGTGTCCAAAGCAAACAGGTGTGATGAAAGCATCATGTACAGCTCCAACTGATACAGCTGGCACCATATCCATTACAGACTGTGATCATTCCCGGACACCTGCCACACAACATCAGCGCGACCTATAGTACATATACTCTCTTTCGTTGTAAATGATCCAACGTCATAATCCATTGTGAAATGATTTTCCTCTTTTGCCTGCTTCTCAAAGCCAATTTAATGCCGGAATGTCTGGACATCTGCTTGCTGCTCTTCCAGAACTTCCCTGATCAGTTCTTTAATTCTGTCTTCAGTCGTTCCGACATATCCCACGCCATTATACCTTTTTACCGTTCCTTTGTTTTCTCTGTTCTTACACCGCTCCACTTCAACATCAATAATGGTCTCTATTGTCGCGATCCCCTGTTCGTCTATCATTTCCAGCTTTTTGACCATATTATAATATCGGCTGCTGACCTGATTAATATCATCATCAAATATCTGCTTAATACCAAGATCCTTACATATTTTCATTACAAAGTCAAAAGACGAACCACCAATGTCTTTGTGAATTGCAGTATTTATGGTCCCGAAAGAAATTCCGGTTTCCGCTGCAAACCTTTTCAGGCTTCCGTATTGTTTTTTAATTTCTTTTTTGATCAGTTCAGTTAAGTTATTCATTTTGCGCCTTCTTTCTATTATGCAATAAATATATCCATTGGAAAGGCATCCTCATTATATGCGATACGCGAAATAATGTAAAGAAAAAATCTGAAATATCATACTGGCTTATATTCTGTTTCACTTCCGTCATCTGTTTATCCCCTTCCCGCTTCCGTGTTTCTCGGCATAGTCTTCATCAACCAGTCTCTATAGAGATGCCTCCACGGATTTTTCGCTGATGCTTGGGCAGATATTCGTTATTTCTTTCTTTGTAAATTTGCCCAAAGCAGTATCCACAGCCACCTTCACGATGTCATAAGCTGTGCTTAAAAACTGGTCTGATAAGGCATGGGAGGACTACCTGTATTGGCAGATGCAGGACAAGACGTAACATTCTTTGAACTCCGTGAAAAACGCTTGCAATTCATTCCGATTTAGCATATACTTTAGTCAGGCTGACCAACATGGTCTCCCTTATTTCGAAAGGAGATGGCCCAGCATTTCATGCTGGTTTGTCAAATCATGACAACTGCGATTGATACGGTGCCGAAAGCACGACTATGTCATTAAAGGAGGTGCCGATATGCAAGTGAATGTCCTCGAAGCGAAAACCGATTTTTCCAAACTGCTCCGCCTTCTGGAAACCAAAAGGGAGAGCACGATTACGATTGCCAAGAACGGAAAACCTGTCGCCATCCTGACGCCTTACCCGGAACAACCTGTTTCTAAACGAATCGGCATAGCAAAAGGCAAGTTCCACGACCCGGAAGATTTCGATGCCTATGATGATGAGATCGTGACAATGCTAATGGAAGGCGACCTATGAACACCCTTCTGGATACTCACATGGCAATCTGGGCATTGCTCGATTCTCCCAAGTTCACGCTGAAAGCAAGGCAGCTCATTATGGACCCGGACAATACCATCTACTACAGCGTTGTTTCCGTATGGGAAGTACTGTTAAAGCATTCACGTCATCCTGATAACATGGATTTCTCCGCCGATGTATTTTCAAAAAGCTGTAAAGACGCTGGTTTTGTGCCCCTGGAACCGCGTGACAAACACGTCATAACTGCCGGCAGCTTTCCTCCCGAAGTGGGTGGACACAAAGATCCTTTTGACTGTCTCCTCCTTGCCCAGGCAATAGCAGAGAACATGTCCTTCCTGACGCATGATAGTCGGCTTTCCAACTACCAGGAAAAATGTCTCATTCTTCAATGAGCAGAATCCCCACCCAGGCCTCTTCGCTTGAGTGGGGTTTTTCATGCTCAAAAGACAGGAAGGCTTATTCCTGAAAAATCAATATTTGTGAAAAAAGCGGAATGCCGCAAAAAATCCGATACAGCAATTGATAACCCTGCTGGTGAAAAACTGGCATGGTAGGTCCGCTCACATACCAGTCGTCGCATCAGCTTTCTGGCTCTTCCAGGAATCTGAAGATCGGAATCACTTCCAATGTGAGCCTGCACAGGGTCGATCACAAGGAGATGGGGTTCAAAAGTTACGACTGCCTTGCGGATACCTTCATCATCCAAAGTCAGATTCCTTTGTATTTCCTCATTTATAAAAGCGATAATCTTCCAGTTGGCTCCAATCTTCACGAGTCTGGGCTTGATGGTATCCTCAGTTCCATCCTCCGGGTACTGGTAGATAAACCGCTGCGGTTTCCCACCAGCCGTCCCATCCGGATTCGTACCTCCGGTAGACAGTTCCGCAATCAGGTGCATCATCGTTGACTTGCCGTCACCGGGACCGCCTCGCAGCAGAGTAAGCCTGCAGACTGCCAAATCATGGAAACCACAGCCATTTGACGGGCTTCGTCTCTATTTCGCTGTACAATGTTATGAAGCCATGCAATATTCTGTAAATGAATGCCGGATTTCTAACATATGAGCCTCATCGGATGCATCACAAAATACGCCTCACAAGCTGTTCTTCGCTTGTGAGGCGTATTTGTATCAGGAAAAGCCTGTAGTGGCCAGCAGCGTATTTAATGCATGCCGGATCGAAAACCGTCCCTGTGTCCGGCCTTACATGTCAGATATGTCCACAGTTCTGTGCTCTGACGGTCAGACATTCAGGTTGCTCTCTGCTTCACAGATTCCTGGTTTCCGGTCCGGTCATTAAAGAGACGGGAGACAGCAGGAAAAAGATGTTACTGTTCTGAAGCGGTTTCCAGCGTGCCGTCTTCTCCTGCAAGGTTGATCAGATCATAATTGATTTCGTCAAAGAGTTCAGATGCAGATTCGATCATGGTCTTTCCGCCTGAGGTCACGCGAACGGCCTCATCCGTTCCAAACCGGTCAAACACCGGTGCGTACTTTGCAACATCAGCCGGTGTAAATGCTTTTATATCCAGGAGCTTGCGCATTTTTACCGCATGGCTGTCTCTATGGTAGATCTTATCTGAAATACCACTCAGCGCGGAAGAAAGCGGTCCAACCGGATAAGTCAGATTTCCATAGGCGCTGATAATATATCCTTCCATCTCACTTTCAGAAATTTCAAGTGAACGCAGGAATTCCCCGGCAGATGAATATACCTGATAGGTTTCAGCCACCTTGGGATCCCGGTATGAATAGAAGAAGAAAATGTAGTCGGACTGGATGCTGTAACCGCCATAGGCACTGTTCTTGACACGCAGTTCCGGATAAAGAAGCTTGTCATCCAACATGCCTGATATTACCGAGAAACCACCGTCATACTGATCAAATCCGGCGGCTTCCAGGTCAACTGCTTCAATGTTGTAGACAACATTTCCACCGGTGACAATCGCAGTATGTTTCGGAACTTCCTGGAACATCTTCGCATAATCAACAGTTTCATGCTTCTCATTGTCAAACCCACGGATCATATTGTATCCGAGCGCGGTTGCCCGAAGCAGGTTTTCTTCATTTCCCATGACGGTCAGAATCGCACTGTTCTGATTCAGCACAAGATCACGATAATGCTCGAATTTTGCCGTCAATGCATCCATTTCCTCATCTGACATCCTGCTTACTTTCATCAGATAACGGATATACGCATCTCCTCTCAGATGCTTTGAAAGCTTCAACGCATCACAAATTGTACTGTACATAGTAGAGGCAGCGATGTTGAGACTGTTGGAGCTCAGAGAATTCATGTAAGCGGATACGGACTGTGCCGCATCACTCCGGATGTAATCATAATCGCTGAAATCAGTATGATAGAGAATATCATTTACCACTGCAAAGCTGTCTTCCAGAAGATCCGGCAGTGTGTACCAGGATGTTACTACGCTAAAGTCATACGTCCGTGAGTCTGGATTCTCTTCGATACCGACATTCAGCAGCTTCATACTGGCAGAGACGAGGGAAACCTGGGCAGGAAGTTCCTCACGCGTATAAATATCCGTGCCGAGCTGACCAATCAGCGAAGTGAACTCCATAAAATCATACAGTTCTTCAAAGGGAATAACGCTGGCATCGTTAAGCAGGCTGATACGGATGAGTGGAGAATCGACTTCCGAAGTAATGAGGCGGATCCCGTTTATCGATGTTTCCATCGCTTCTTTATACGGAATTTCCTCCGGCAGCGTGGAAACAGACAAAGCATTCAGGGATTCAGGCATCACAATCTGGTTGCTTTCCTCAACAAACGCATGATAGTTGCGCGTCTGTTCGACGAGAGCATCCACTTCCTCCTGCGTCATGGATGCTTTCATGTCATCCAGCTTTTTCCGGAGTGCTGCGTCATTTTGTTCTTTAAGTCCGGGTTCAGGTACTGTAATAGCCATAACCGCCGTATCCATATCCGACCAGTATTTCCGGGCAGTCTCATTCAAATGGTCAACAGTGATAAACTCCTCAATATGGCTGTTAAATTCCGCATCCATTTTCCATGCGTTACGTACACCAAAGATCCCCCAGTCTGAAAGCATGCCCTCAACCAGTTCACGATAGACTGACGAAACATCCAAATCCATAAGCTGGTTAAAACGGTTGTCCGTCAGAATAGCAGTCAGAACCTTCTCATCCACACCGTTTTTAAGCACCTCTGCAAGTGCCTCATCACAGATTTCCCGGAAAGTGTCCTTATCTGCTTCATTCAGATCAGATGCAACAAAGTCGATTTCCATTTTATTTCCGGGATTCCAGGGCGTATGAACAGTTGCGCTCGCCTCAGGGAGCCGCGCTCTCATCATGCGTTTAAACGGGGATGATTCATCATTCATATAGTACCCTACATAATCCAGAACATTCAGATCGTTATAATCCGCTTCGGATACATCATAGGGATGGGCATAATAAATGATAGCGGCATTTTCGGTCGGCGTTCCCTCCTCCACGGGATAGGGGAATACCTGCTCATAATATCCAGGCTCAATCGGTTTATACCCGGCATCATCAAATACAATTTCCCTGCGGTCATATTTGGAGAGAAATTCTGTATCCAGCAGTTCCAGAACTCTGGGCAGATTGAGGTCTCCGGTCAGATACATGGTTGCATTAGACGGATGATAATATTTCTCATGGAAATTCCGAAGCGCTTCAATGGTCAGATCGGGAATATGCTCAGGGTCTCCGCCGGAAATCATGGAGATATAACTTCCAGGCCACATCATCCGCATCTTGTTGTAATTTGCCATACGCGGCTGGGTCAGTGCACCCAGCATCTCGCTGTACACTACACCCTGAAGCGATATTTCGCCTTCAGGATCATCCAGTTCATAGCGGTATGCTTCCCGCATCATGGCATATGGGTTTGAAATAGCAAGCGGATCCGTCAGACCATTCATGTAATAATCGATATACTGCATCAACTGGTCTTCAGAGGTGGAAGCCATCGGATAAAATGTAAAGTAAAGTCCTGTTGAAGCGTTCAAAAAAGTATTGCTGGTCTTGGCGCCCATTTCAAAAAATGTGTTCGCCCCAGGATATTTTGTGCTGCCTCCAAGCGTTGCATGCTCAAAGACATGCGCAATTCCAGTGTCGTCATAGATCGGCGTATGAAATGCCATGGTGTACGAACGATCTATACTGTCATTCGCCACCCAGTAGAGTACAGAACCGGTTTTCTGATGTTCCAGTTCAACAACACTGGTCATATACATATTCCAGTAATAAACATCTGTCACAACAAAGCCGTTGATTTCTGTACCGATTTCTGGAATCTCAAACTCAGTAGGTTCACCGGCAAATGCTGCCGCTGCCAAAGCAATCAGCACAACCAGTGTCAGGAGCAAGCAGATTTTTCTCACTTTCACATTTTCCTTTCTTTAACATCTCATGGCATTCTGCCAATACAGATTATTCTCTCTGACATGCATCTGCATGTTTTTTTATTTTACCGACTTCAGACAGCTTTGACAAGATACCAGATTTATACATCTGCAGATACATTTTCACGATACATTTTCACTCAGACACATCTGCAGTGATGTATGACATCTGCTTTAGTTCACTTTTAATCACGATTTAAAGTGGCCCCGTCATTTGACAGTTCAGTGCAGGGATGCCTTTTTTACTCCGGTTCCGGCAATGCAATTTCGCGGACAGCATTTTGCCTGCGGTATACCAGTGGTGTCATCCCCATGATTTTCCTGAACATCTTTGTAAAGTAGCTCTGATTCGGAAAATTCACATACGCCGCAATTTCAGACAATGTTTGCCGTGAATAGAGCAGCAGTTCCGCAGCACGCCTTACCCGTGTCTCCGTAATGCAGTCCTGCAGCGTAGTTCCGGTTTCCCGGTGATATAGATGCGAAAGATAGCCTTTACTGATCTCAAGCGTGTCTGCAATCTTTTCAACCCGGATATCTTCCCGGTAGTGTTTCCTGATGTAGTCCGTGGCACGGGCGACATACATGGAACCGGTCGATTTTGTTCTGATCTCAGCAACACGCCCTGTCAGTTCTTCTATTGCCCGGTTCCTGTAATGCAGCATAAATGCAGGATCCTGTGCTGTATCACACTTCATGATGTAGTATCCGCTGATCCGATACGCGCTTTCAGGCGCTATCCCGCCATCAATTGCCGCACGTGCACAAAGTGCAATGCCAACTATGGCCAGGTTGCGCCTGTGACGGACAAAGTCCTCTGACAGACGTCCGCTGTCTGCGTCCATCTTTTCAGCAAGCCGCACTGCCTCTGCAGCATTTCCCTCACGGATTGCCTGCATCAGACGCTTTTCATCTCCAAAGCCATGCCTGTATGCATCGTCATCATTCTGTGCTTCTTCGCTCAGGACGATTTTTATCTGTTCCTGCCGTACGGTGCGTTCATCTTCCTTTATAATCCGGTTCAGCTGAAGCAGTTCTTCATTTTCAAGACTGACATTTTCAAGCATTGAATTGGTCAGCAGCACCATGTTCCGGATTTCAGGGAGTGAAAATACCGGCAATTGGGGGATGTCCTGCTCATTTATACCGTATGTGTGGTACATCCGCCTTCTCTGGGCAGCTGTCAGCCGCTGATGGCACATGGGCCCCATATAAAGAATGCCGCTGTCCGCATGCAGCGATGCAAACCAGCAGTCCTCATCCGCACGAAACATAAATGGGAATGTCTGTCCGGAAATGCCGTTTCTGAGCTGCATCCGCAGGTCAGCGGAATGCATCAGGATGCTTTCATCCACCGCATCAAAAAAGGGCATCATAGACCCGTCTTCACTCTCATACACCAGTTCAACTTTTAAAACACTGCACAGTATCCGGATATGGTTTTCACGCATCTCCATTCTCCTTTAATGACATAGTCGTGCTTTCGGCACCGTATCAATTGCAGTTGTCATGATTTGACAAACCAGCACTAGGTGCTGGGCAATCTCCTTTAATGACATAGTCGTGCTTTCGGCACCGTATCAATCGCATTTGTCATTATTTGGTAAACCAGCACAAGGTGCTGGGCCATCTCCTTCAAATAACACAATTGGCTTTCGGCACCGTATCAGCAGCTGTTGTCATTCCATGGCAAACCAGTGCCTGCGCCGGGGCATCTCCTCAGATAACATAATTTGGCTTTCGGCACTGTATCAATAGCAGTTGTCATTCCCTGGCAAACCAGCACCTGCACCGGGCTATGGCCCGTCAGCCAAATTATAACATAATATGACCAAAATGTGCAGAATACGAATAGAATATACTGCCTGCTTCCCTTAAACTGTCCATAACAAACTGAGGAGGCTGTTATGAGCACATCTGCGTTCTGGCTGACCGCCCGCGACTTCAATGATACTGACCGGCAGCAGCCACGCCTTGTTTATTATCGTCACAGTATTTACATGGAATCCCTGCCTGCATCCTTTCCCATCGTGATCAGTGCTGTATGCCGCTACAAGCTGTTTGTCAATGGAAAGCTGGTCAGCTTCGGTCCATCCAAGGGAGACGATAAAGTCTGGTTTACAGATGAACCGGATCTGGCCCCCTGCCTGGTCTCCGGTGAAAATATCATTGCTGTTCAGGTGCTTCATTATCCGGACAGCACCTCCGCAGGTAATCACAGCATGTTCCGTTTTCCGGAACCCTGTCTGTATATCGGCGGCCTCAGCGGAATCATCCGTACCCACATCTGCCGGGATATACAGTTCATTCAGGAGGAAGCAGGATTTGCCCCGCTCTGGATACACGAGCATGTGGCAGGCGGACATCTTTCCTCCGCATGGATGATGCCCGGTTATAACGATTCCGCCTGGCCGGAGGCCTGCATAATGGAAAATTCAGGAATGCCGAAGGTTTTAAAGCCGGAATGCCTCATCCCACGGACCATTCCTTTTATGGAAAGAATACAGCATACTTTTGCTCTGCCCTGCTCAGAATTCGCCGCTGGCAGCACGCATACTTTCGTACTGGATGCCGGCGAGGAAATGTGTGCCTTCATGCGCCTTTCCTTTTCCGGTGGAAAAGGATCCACAGTACAGCTTCTATACAGTGAGTGCTATACACATGACGGGAAAAAGGGAAACCGGCTGGATGCTCTGCACGGCGAACTGGCCGGCTACTCAGATGTATTCACCGTATCCGGTTCGGAAAGCGATCTTTACTGTCCTTTCTGGTTTCGAACTTTCCGGTTTATACAGGTGACGATTCAAACCGCTGACGAACCGTTCCGACTTACCGGCATTGATTATGAGGAAACCGGATATCCGCTGAAAGCGCTGACACAGGTAAAGACTTCAGATCCATCCCTTGAACGTATATGGGACATCAGCATGCGCACGCTCCGCCGCTGCATGCATGACACCTATGTCGACTGCCCCTACTATGAACAGCTCCAGTACGTCATGGATACACGCGCTGAAATCCTCTATACCTATGCTGTTTCCGCGGATGACCGTCTTGCGAGAAAGGCCATGGATGACTTTGCCAGAAGTCAGCGGCCGGATGGGCTTCTGAATGCCAGCTATCCAAATGTGACAGAAAACGTGATTCCTGGCTTCTCCATGTACTACATTCTGATGGTTCATGACCATATGATGTACTTCGGAGACAGGGCACTTGTACAGCGTTACCTGCCCGTCATTGACCGGAGTCTTTCCTTTTTTGACCGGAATCTGACACCGGAAGGCCTGGTTGGCAGCGTTGGCGGTATTAACGGTGAGGCACCATTCTGGTCATTTATTGACTGGACAGACGCCTGGCTGCCCACGACCGGAATGCCGCCCGCAGGTCTTGCCGGTCCCATTACCATGGAAAGTCTTCTGTATCTCCTCGGACTCCAGAAAGCCGCCGAACTCGCTGCATTCACAGATGACGCAGAGACCGCTGCCAGATATCTCACCCGCGCAGACGCCATACGGGCTGCTGTCCGGAGACACTGCATGAATACAGACGGATTCATTACAGATGGACCGCACAATGCACAGTACAGTCAGCACTGTCAGGTATTCGGTACGCTGACAGGCGTTCTGACAAAAGAGGAAGGGCGTCAGCGGCTCATTGAGACCATCCGGGACAAATCCATTCCCCAGTGTACCGTCGCCATGTGCTTCTATCTGTTCCGCGCACTCGAAATGACAGGGCTTTACGAATACACCGACCAGTACCTGAACATCTGGCGCAGGATGATCGATAACGGCTGCACTACCACGATTGAATCCGAGGGATATTCCCGCTCTGAATGCCATGCCTGGGGCGCACTCATCCTGTATGAACTGCCATCCGCTGTTCTTGGCGTCCATCCTGGAGCGCCCGGATATTCCACCATTGAAGTCTGTCCAAATCCCGGTGTTCTCAGGTACGCCTCGGGCTCTGTCCGGACACCGAACGGTCCCGTACAGGTTGCCTGGACCCTCACTGAAAACGGACTGAAGATCCACATAGACGGTGATCCGGATATTAAGCGCAGAATCAGTATAAAAACAGCATAATATGAATATAATCATCATCCGTCTGGTGATATGATTCAGTACAGAAGATGACAGAAGCGCCTGCACAGGTTTGGATAAAAGCAGGCAATCCTGGTCAGTATAAGGCCGAAAGGCAAAGCAGCGACGTAGGAGGCACCACAAATGAATCAGGCACCCATTCTCGATATCCGGATTGAAGCGAACGGTCCGGCTGTCCAGATGAAAAGTGAAACCGGCGAGGTCCTCATGATTCCCTTCAAAGGGAGCGTTGACAGCAGGCTGTTCAGGGGCATTGTGGAACCCTGCGGCGTCGATACACAGATCGTAAACGCAGCGAATGTACGGCACATGTCAGCCCGCTACATGCTGACGGGTACCGACAGCGCTGGGAACGCATGCCATATTTACATTGAAAACAACGGCTGGTTCGATGATCTGCACAAGTCCATGCCGTTCCACACTGTCCCAACCTTTATTACGGACAGCCCCGTACTGGCCCCCTATCTTCACCGGAACCAGTTTGTTGGAGAAGGTGCCGATGAGACAGACGGCCTGCACATCCGCTTTTATGAAATTGCCCATGAGTGAGGAACAGAACGTGAAAAAAGACCGTTTCTTCGGTGTCGGAGAACCATTGATTCAGCGCGAAAGAGATCAGGGGATTGATGCAGCCGCGTATCTGGATCTCGTCGCCGCGCTTGGCTGTACTGCTTGTCGGAACTGGATGCACATCACGGAAGTACTGAAAGACCCAGTGACGCCGGATCCGCAGGCTGTTAACCGCCACAAGCGCCTCCTTGAGCGTGCAGCAGCACTGGACATTGAAGTTACTGCAATGAGCCACGAATGGTTTCTGCCGCCGGAATGCATCCAGAAAACCGGGCATGCAATGCCCCGCCGGGATCTCTCGCCGGGCAGCCCTTATATGCAGGCTCTTCATATGCTCGAGCAGTCCTGGTACACCATGGCCGTCACATTCCCGGAGGTCAGGATCTGGGAGGTCGGCAACGAATGGAACCTTGATGCCTTCCTGCATCCGGACGGGTTCCTGACGGGTGCCTGCAAACCGTTTACCGCAGATGAAAAAATGGATATCGCTGTTGACATGCAGTACTTTGCGGCAAAGGGTATCCGCCGGGCGGGCACAGGTGCAATGGTTGCCTCCTTCTCCCCCGCGCTTTCCACGCCGGGGCTCGGCGGCGACATGCCGTATTTTCTGCCGGTTATGTACGGCGTTGCCTTTACACTGGAAAAAGTCTATTCCCGCATCAAATCGGGCCGTTTCTGGTCAACAGATACGGGTGACTATTTTGACCTGCTCGCCTGGCATCCATATGTTTTTACCAACAAACCAGTGAAGGACAGCGACCTGTTTATGGATGTCGATGAACCGGACCAGCTGTGGCAGAGTTATAACGACGCCGCTTATAAGGTCATGTGCAGATATGGCGACGAAGACAGACAGGTCCTGCTGACAGAGTCCGGTTTTACCGACTGCGGCAACCCGGAATGGGAAGCGCGCTACGCCCGCTACAACAGGAAAATGCTGGAGATTGCCAGAAAGCTTCCATATGTCCGTACCCTGCACAACTTCAGACTGCTGAATGAAAACGCCATGCTGAACCGGGCAGGCATCGAAGAGAATCAGATCGGCGGCCTGACAGAGGTCTTCTTCGGTCTTTTCACAGATCCCGAAGAAGGCTGTCGTCCGCGTGCCAGGGCACTCGCTATTCAGGAAATGACAGGCAGCACTGCTGACCTGAATCAAATAAGCAAAAAACTATCTGGGAGGAGCGTAAAGAAAGATGTCTGAACATATCGTCAAAACAAGCTGCGGACAGGTACGCGGCATCGAGCAGAATGGACAGATCCACTACCTCGGCATTCCCTATGCGGAACCGCCTGTTGGTAATCTGCGCTTTAAACGTGCCATTCCGAAGACACCCTGGGAAGGCATACTGGATGCAAAGGCTTACGGGCCTGTTCCAGTACAGTTCGACAAAGGGGTTATGCAGGGCAGCGAAGACTGTCTGACCGTGAACATCAAGCGTCCTGCTACAGATGAAGTACTGCCTGTATTTGTCTGGATCTACGGAGGCGGTTACAACACCGGTTCTGCCAGTGACGGTATGTACCGCGGGGACGCATTTGCGCGTGACGGTGTCGTATTTGTCAGTTTTCAGTACCGTCTGAATATTCTCGGCTTCTACGATTTCACGACTTATCCCGGCTGTTCCGAATTTGATTCCAACTGCGGCCTCAGCGACCAGATTCTGGCTCTCAACTGGATTCATGACAATATCGCTGCATTCGGCGGTGATCCGGACCGGATTACCATTGCAGGCGAATCCGCCGGCGGCGCATCTGTCGTCAACATGCTGGCCGCACCAGGCGTTAAAGGCTGCTTCCAGCAGGCAATTGCGCAAAGTGGTCTGCCAAACTGTGTAATGACGCATCAGACGGCACGCCAGAATATCGACCTCTTCCTGGAAGGCATGGGATGGTCCGAATCAGAGATGGCTGAGCATCTGCTGCACGATGATCCATTCACATTCCTCAAAGGCAATGACTACGTTGCACAGCAGCACCAGTATAAGAATCCCGGCATGTTCCTGCCAGGTCCCGTTCAGGACGATCTGCTTCCCGTACGGCCCATTGATGCGATCCGGGGCGGATCCGCTGCAGGCGTAAAGCTCATCATCGGCACCAACATGCACGAGGGCACCATGTTTGTCCATCCGGAGAATACCGGTTTTCCAAACAGCTGGGCGATGATTGCTGAAATGTTTGAGAAGAACCACCATGCAGACGCTATCCCGGATGTCGTGGGCTTCTATCACCCCTCCGCGCGCGATTCCTTCGTCCTGTTTGAGGGAGACGGCGACGGACATCAGGGAAAGTTCGGCGTTGCCCGCGGCGACCACCGGCAGATCGGCGGCGACCCATTTATCCGTTTTGCGACAGATTATGCCTTTGAAATGCCTGCCATTAAGGTTGCACTTGCTCAGCGTCAGTATACAAAGGACGTCTGGATGTACCGCTACGAACTGATCACCCGTTCAGGGGCCGCAACCGGCTGGAAGGCAACACATGCAGCCGAACTGCCCGCCGTGTTTGAAGCGCCAAAGGATCACGAGTTTACAAAGTTCATTTATGACGGCGAGCCGGATTCACTGTATGCGGAGATGGTATCGCAGATGCACGGCGACTGGGTCCGGTTCATCACAACCGGTTCTCCGAATCCGGACTGGGACCGTTTTGAGTCCGCAGATTCCTCCGTGCGCATTTATGACCGCGAGACCCGCACCGAGCGCCTTGACCGCCGCCACCTGATGCAGATCTGGGGCGACATGCGTTTCTATGAATTATGACACAATCAGGATAAAAATAGCATAATAGGAATATAAACAACTGGAACATCAGTGTATGATTTTCACTGACAGACATAAAACAGACAGGAGGTCTTTCCATGGCAAATATGTCCAGCAACTCAAACAACCCGAACGTCAAACTCGGATGGGGCGAACGCATCGGATATGGCGTCGGTGCAACAGGATGGAACATGATCAACGGCATTATCGGTTCTTTCCTGACCGTTTATTTCACAAATGTCGCGCTTCTGGATGCCGGCATTATTGCAACCCTGATCGCCGTTTCAAAGGTATTTGACGGCATCAGCGACCTGATTGTCGGCAACATTGTGGACCGGACCCATTCGAAAATGGGCAAGGCACGCACCTGGCTGCTGCGCATAGTCATACCATTTGCAGTTGCCACCTTTATGTTGTTCTGGGTGCCCAGTTCTTTCCCGGCTGCTGTAAAGTACGTCTACGTCTTCCTGATGTACAACATCGTCAACGCCGTCTGCCTCACGTTCATGCAGGTTCCATACTATTCCTTCATCTCTCTCATGAGCAGCAACGGTGAAGAACGCGGCATGCTCGGCAACGTCCAGCAGATTTTCCAGACCCTGGGCAATATCCTGATCAACACCTTCTTTGTCACCCTGCTGGCCAGATTCTCATCCAGCATCGAAACTGAAAATACCCAGGCAGGTTACACCGGCGCGATTGCCTGCGTCGTCATCCTGATGGTCATTCTGGTTCTCATCACCGTATTCACAACGAAGGAACGCGTCCATGATGCGCCCAAGAGTGATAAAGGCGCACCGGCTGACGAGGTAAAACCCCTGGTTGCCATCAAGGCACTCCTCTCCAACAAGTACTGGGTCATCATGTTCTTTGCGATGCTCTGCATCTTCTTCGTTATCATCTTCTATTCCATCGGCGGTGTGTACTACTCCCTGTACATTTTCAAGGATATGGGACAGTACAGCTGGATGGCAAATTCCATCTCCATCGCACAGTTTGCCATCATGTTTGCCACACCCTTCTTTATGGCCAAGTTTGGCAAGCGCTGGATTTACTGTGCCGGCATGGGCCTTCTGACGATCGGCTTCATGGGCTTCGGTCTCTTTGGAACCAGTAAGGCTGTCATGATCGTCTGCAATGTTCTGAAAGGCTGCGGACTTGGCATGTCAGGCGGTATGGCCATGGGCCTTGTCGCTGATGCCATTACCTACGGGCAGCTTAAGACGGGTGTCAATGCGGTCGGCATGGGCAATGCCGGCACCTCTGCCGCACAGAAGCTCGGCCTCGGACTTGGAACAGCCGTATTCGGCTGGGTCATGTCCGGTGCAGGCTTCAAGGGCGAGTATGACATTCAGGGCATCCCGCAGCCCGCTGCCGTTGAAACCGCCATCCGCTTCATGTACAACTGGATTCCCATGATCATGTGCGCCATTATCTTTGTCATCTTCCTGGTTTCCTTTAACCTTGACCGGGATCTGGCAAAGCTCCGTGCTGAGAAAGGCATCTCCGCTTAATCTGACAGCCCCGGGTACCGATTCGTACCCGGGGCTGTTTCTCCCTGTTTTTCATTCATACAAACCAGCATTCCAAAAATTTTGTCAGATGGTCACAGAGCAGTATTTGTTAGCTTGCATTTATCATGGATACCGGGGAGATTGGAGAACAGAATGTATCTACGATCTCCCCGGTATTCTTCTTGAAGAACTTTATGCCCCAGATTCATCACATAGCCGCTTATTCCAAAATACAATAAACGCAACGTCCATCATTCCGGGCTCTGCAGAGAGTACACCTTGCTCAGGCGCTGGCCTGTTCCTTGCACATATCAAAGCTGACAGACTGTATTAAAACTGTGATTGAGTAAAAGCCGCTATGTGGCATGGAGAAGAATCAGCTGTTTCCTGCTGATTTGAATACTCTTTTAAAGATCAGTTGGCACTCTTCAAAGCTGCGCAGGAAAAACAATTTCATCTTGTTGCTTTTTCGTTCTTTTCCATAGAAAAAGGATGAAAAATCAACTTGTAATCCGCTAATACAGCATCTATAATGGCCGGACAATCAGTTTGGAGGCGCTTATGATGCATCATCGTTCCCATACCACTGCCCGTGACATGACACAGGGTTCCATCCTCCGGCAGGTCATCCTGTTTTCCCTGCCGCTTATGCTTGGGAATGTCTTTCAGATGCTTTATAACACCGTAGACTCGGTTGTTGTAGGCAATTATGTCGGCAAGGAAGCCCTGGCGGCAGTCGGCTCCACAACCGTTATTGTCAACATGCTCGTGTTCTTTTTCAATGGCTTCTCCATCGGTGCAGGTGTTGTCATCGGCTATCACTTTGGTGCCAAAGCATATAAAGAACTGCATACAGCCATTGAGACCACACTGACGTCCACCTTTATTCTCTGTGTGCTCTTTACCATTGCAGGCGTCACACTTGTCCGTCCCATGCTGCGTTTTATGTCCACACCTGATGATGTTCTGGATGAGGCAACCGTATATCTGACCATCTACTTTATGGGCATCTCTGGGCTCCTGATCTACAATATCGGCAGCGGCATACTGCGGGCAGTCGGCGACACGATGCGTCCCCTGATGTTCCTGATACTGACCAGTATTGTCAATATCATTCTGGATCTTGTTTTCGTTCTGGTTTTGAAAAGCGGTATCGCAGGTGTAGCCTATGCAACCATCATTTCGCAGTTTATTTCCGCATTCCTGGTGCTTGTCCTTCTGACCCGCACCCACGACATCTACCGCTTTGACTTAAAGGACATGCATATCGATTTCCCGACGCTCAGGCGAATCTTTGCCGTTGGTCTGCCGGCTGCCATTCAATCCGTAATTACTGCTTTTTCCAACATTTTCGTCCAGTCCTACATCAACATCTTCGGCTCCAGCTGTATGGCAGGCTGGAGCTGCTACAACAAACTGGACTCGTTTATCATGCTGCCGGTTCAGAGCATGGCCATGGCTGCCACCACATTCGTCAGCCAGAACATCGGCGCAAAGCAGGAGGCAAGAGCTGTACGCGGCACGACAACCACCGTTATGACCGCCTTTGTCGTGACTGCTCTCATCGCTACATTCCTGTATGTTTTCGCACCACAGTCCATTGGCCTGTTTACCAGTGACTCATCCGTCATTGACCTCGGTGTTCTGTTCATCAGAACCAACATCTTCTTTATGCTCTTTAACTCCATAAATCACGTACTGGCCGGCGCACTGCGCGGACGCGGCGATTCCAAAGGACCCATGATCATCATGATTACAGCCTTTGTCGTTATCCGGCAGATTTATCTTTTCGTGCTGACGCATTTCATTGTCAACACACCAAAATGGGTGGGATTCGGGTATCCTGTCGGCTGGACCTGCTGCTGCATCATAGAGCTGACCTATTACTTCATCCGTTGGAAACGCATCGGTATAAGCAGCAAAAAACCAGCTGTATGAGAATCATGACTTGTTCCTCTACACACAAACATGCTATAATGTACTTATAAGGAATGGATGCAAATGCATCCGGTCCAGTCTTTAACAATTGGAGGGCCACTATGCATAACAGAAAAAAATGGATCGGCATTCTTCTTCTCGGCATCCTCATTCTGTTTACCGCTGCTGCTTCCGCTGTTGAGTATCCGGTATATGGTGCCTGCACCGGCACAAAAGTCAATGTACGCAAATACCCGGATGAAATGTACCCGAGTCTCGGACAGCTGATCTGCCGGGCACCTGTCGTTATTCTCGGTGAAAAGGACAATGCCTATCTGTGCTCTACCTGGGTCGGTGAAGGCTATGTTCCCAAGCAGTACATCAAGATCTTCGAAAATATGACGGCTGAAGAATTTGCTGCCTACAAGAAGGATCATCCAAACGAGTACAGAAAGACAAAGAGATATGACTATGAAAACGACAATCCATATCTTCTGGAACTGTACAATAACGGAAAGATCTCCAAGCAGGAATTGCTGCAGAACTGGTATTGTGAACCCGGAACCGGTTATACCGGTCTTGAGGAAAAAGACGGAAAAATGGTTCCTTTCCGCCGCACATGGTGGTAATGCAAAAGCAGGGCGTATGCCCTGCTTTTTTTTATGAAATTAACGCATAAGCAGTTTGGAAACACAGAATCACTGCCCCAATGTTTACCCGTTCACGCTTCCCCGCATTATTTTCAGCTTCTATACATGCTGCACTCCGCCATCGCTGAATATAGATCTGTCCGTCATCGTTGCCGCTCAGGCACATTGTCCGCTATAAAACCAGATGTTATCCCTTTGCCGTGTGCATCAAAGCTGTTTGATACACCATATCAGACATCTGTATCCTGTGCTTCATTCCATTTTCAGTCAGTACGTATTTGAACATCAGCATGACCATTCCCGTTTATGTCCTTCCTGACATCCAATGGCATTTTTCACTTACAGCTTTTCAGGTTTACAAAGGACACGGTATAAAAACCTGAAGCCGTTTTTTTTGCCTGTTTGAGCCATGCCAATTCAGCGTTAGAAAACAAGGAATGGCGCAGGTATGTATTTTCAGTTTGTTCGCCGCTCAGAATTTGTTCCATGTAGGCGATATGCTTTACAGGACAGAAGCATTTTCGCAGTGAATGCTTACACTGGATGCAAGGTGTATATTTCGCCTGCGGCAATTTTACAATGTCCATCATTCATCGGCATCCGGATCAGGCTTTGCAGCAGCAAAATGCCTGCAGTCTTTCAAGATGACTGCTGTGTGCCGGGGCTTTTCTCCGGTGTTTATTGGCACTGAAATCAATGAACGTAAGCATTCCCGGCTTCACATGATGCGCTTTCCCATCTCATATGCTTTCTGCATGGCCTCTGTATTCTTTACATCACCAGGCGCGCCAGCATTGAAGCCGAACACATATCCACCTTCGGTGACTGTTTCATAGCAGCCAAGATAGGTGCGGAAGCTGTCGAGCATCACTTTGCACCAGCTCTCATCCGGGGAGGCGCAGGTGCTGATCAGGTAAAATGTCTTATTCCGCATGGTTGCCAGCAATGAGTAGGTGCGGTCGATGACGGCCTTCAGCTGCGATGTCCATGTGTAATAGTAAACAGGCGATGCCAGTACAACCACGTCCGCTTCATTGATCTTCTGATAGATTTCCTGCATATCGTCCTTCTGTACACAGGTACCGCCGTTACGCTGACAGCCATTGCAGCCAAGGCATCCGGCAATCTTCCTGCTGATCACATCGATCTTTTCCACACTGTGACCTGCTTCCACTGCGCCTCTGGCAAACTCATCACAGAGAATGCTGGTATTCCCCTTTTTCCGTGGGCTTCCCATCAGAATCAGTACGTTCTTGCTCATTTGTCTTTCCTCTGTTTTCTGTATAAAATCAGGCAGAATACTTCTCATAGCACCAGCGGGCTATTATCTGAATCAGCGCGACTGGCAGTTCCTTATTCCACGGCAGGCGAATTGTTCCCTTGCTCACATCGTATCCTTCCAGTTCATCCGCAAACACCGTCGTTGCCTCACCGCCCGGATACAGGCCCAGATGCTTCTTTGACGCAGCGAAGTGAATGATGTTCCGGCCTTTCCAGTATGTCGGCATCGACCAGGAAATCCGTTCCTCCGCATCTGGAATGGCGGCATGGAGAATTTCACGGACTTCACTCAGTCTCGGCTGCACCGCTTCATCCTGCAAAGCGATGTACTCATCTATGGTTTGAGGCTTCAGGCAGTAATGATCCTGATCCTGCCTGCTGAACTCACGGCCGCATTTAGGACATTTCCACATGTTTTCTCACCCCGTATACGCCTCTTCGGCTGTATTCTTAAAGTTCTGTTTCGCCAGCCACTCAGCTTCCTCTTCATTCTCCGGAATATCTATACGCTCGATTTTAAAGATGACCGGTCTTGTGCCATCATTGCAGCAGGCAATCATCATACGGTCATCGTTTGTCCAGCCCTTCATGATGGAGCCGCCCTGCAGTGCCGTATACACATACCGGCTGACGGCATCCCACGCCTCGCCACAGAATCTGCCGTCCATCAGATGATAGAAATCGTCCTGGGCAGGTGTCCGTTTGAGCAGGAAGGTGTCCCCTACATTGAAGAAGGGACAGGGACCAGACTTTGGATCAGCCAGATACTTTTCCTGGAAATCCGTAAAGCATTTTTTATCAATTACCGTTATCCTGCACTCGTGCTGCATATTAGTTCACCTCACATCTGGAAAATATCATTTTTCAATAAAGTGGCCCCAAAGACAAGTACAAATTTTAGACAGTCAAGACCTTCTTTGGACATAACTTAGACAATCCTGCCGGCGCAGGTATTGGTTTTCATTGCCATCATCTGCAGAGTATACGTTCCAGACAAATAAAGCAGAGAGCAAAACCAATCTCATGCATTTTTCTCAGTTCTTTCATTATATCGTTAATTGTTATAACAGCTAGATTCATAATCTGGCTTTTTTTGTAACATTCAGATAATCAAACAAATTCTTTTTCGCTGACGCTGTTGCAAGTTCCGGATGGATCTCAACATTCCTGACCAGAAAGCAAGGCTCCCACCGTTTATGTTGAGCTATCTATACACGTTGCACGCTGAATAGAAGGCCTTGGTCTGGATAAATACTGTCTAAGTTTTGTACGCAAACAGAGTTTTAAAATCAATCAAGTCTGATTCCGAACCATTTATGTCATAATTAGATATACTATTAAAATGTTCTATCAAAGGGGAGAAGTCCCAACACTTCGTGCTGGCCATCTCCTGTAATGACATAGTTGTGCTCTCGGCACCGTATAATAAGCAGTTGTCATTGTTTGACAAACCAGCACAAAGTGCTGGGCCCTATCCTTTAATAACTGTCCCTTATTCTATCAATGGGACAGTTAACAGGCAAATCTTTTCTACGGCAAGTTCAGTCCACAAAATCTTTATCAGCATCAGCCACAGAATAGAGGAACGGAACAAAACGCAAACCAATCAACACCCCCCGCGCCCCCTCAATCATGAGGGGGAGAAAGCCGATGCGTCAGTTTGCAAATATTAAAAAGTATATTGAAAAACCATCTTTTTTCCTTCATAAGGAACTACACACCGGCTAAAAGCCGGTGGTTTCCATGGGCTGAAGCCCAAACCTTCGACTGAAAGTCGATTGTTTCCGGCTAAAGCCGTTGTCAAACACTGAAACTGTGGCTCCGGCTAAAGCCAATCATTACAGACTA
>JAFUHD010000003.1 GCA_017469025.1 Clostridia bacterium | reverse complement strand
CAGGGTTACCGGATCCTGGGATACGCACAGTCCGATGTACTCGCTCAGGGCACCATAGATATCCACTTCGCAGGATACCGGAATGCCGCGGGAAACAAGACGGCTGTTGACATAGCACGGCTCAAATCCGAACTGGCTCGGGAATGCAGGCCAGCACTTGTCTGCGAACGCTACAAACTGACGGGCGCCCTTGTGCTTCTCAGCCCAGTCAAGGAGCGTCAGCTCAAACTGTGCCATACGGGCACTGAGTTCCGGATAATAGCTTCCCTCGCCCATTTCCTTGGCCATATCTTCGCAGATGCCAGGGATGCGGGGATCGTTTTCATGCTCACGATAGGAAACCAGCAGATCCAGTTCGCTGTTCTCCTCAATCTCCACGCCAAGCTCATACAGTCCCTTGATTGGGGCATTGCAGGCGAAGAAATCCTGCGGACGCGGTCCAAAGGTGATGATCTTGAGGCCCTTGAGACCGATCACAGCACGGGCAACCGGTACAAAGTCGCCGATCATGGCTGCTACATCATCAGCTGTTCCAACCGGATATGCCGGAATGTAGCCCTTCAGATGACGCATGCCCAGATTATAGGAACAGTTCAGCATGCCACAATATGCATCGCCGCGGCCATTGATCATGTCGCCATCGCCCTCGGCAGCAGCAACAAACATGCAGGGTCCGTCAAAACGCTCTGCAATCAGGGTTTCCGGTGTCTCTGGTCCAAAGTTTCCAAGGAAAACAACCAGAGCATTGCATCCCTCTGCCTTCACATTCTCTACGGCCTTGAGCATATCCAGCTCATTCTCAACAGTGACAGGGCACTCATACAGCTCGCCCTTGTATGCCGCCTTGATCGCGCTGCGGCGCTTTTCAGACAGCTGGATCGGGAAACAGTCGCGGGACACAGCGACCAGTCCGAGTTTTACGACAGGGATATTCGTAATCATGGGGAATCTCTCCTTTCATCCTCCCAAACGGTCTCCTTACAGATCGTTTGCAATGTCAATATTTACACCGGTCAGCACTGCTGCTGCGCCGGCTTTTGCCTCACTGGATTCCGGATGTGCCAGAAGCCATTTATTTCTAGCCCACAGCCAGGCGTCCTTTGCATTCGGACCTGGCGCCGGCCGGAAATCAGTATTGGTATTCAGCGGAAGCGCGACCAGAACGTGGAACCCCTTTGCAGGATCCGTATGGCACGGCGCATAATGGAGTGCAGTTGCATAAACCTCAACCAGCACGCCTGCCGGTACACGGAATGCCTCTACCTTTGCCGTGTCAAGCTTTCCGTCTTCAATGTCATCCATCTTCGCCAGCAGAAGAATGAAATCTTCCGTGCCGAGATTGAACTCACTGTCACGATGGTATTCAAGACAGTTAAGTTTCGTATTATGTCCATTGCAGTAACCAAACTGGAACGGCATTCCACCAAAGAGTGCCTCACCAAGTGCCTCTGCCCCCTCAGCATTCTGAAGTGCCGGCTCCAGCGGTACATATGCGGTATTTTCCGGCAGCGGCGTATCCGCAAGCGCAGCCATGATACCATCCACATTGTAACCATCTACAACACGTCCATATGATTTAAACAGCGGATCTGTTACAGAACGAATCTTCATGCTAATTTCCTCCGTGGGCAGCCCTTTAAGTCTGTCGGCGCTGCGACAGCTTCAGCTGCCCGCTTTTGACACACCAGTCATCAGGCCGGTTTTCTGTTCCAATGGTCCGGCAGGGCTCAAACGCCCCGCCCTTCAAATACAATCACTGCTTTGCCAGCGCACTGTATACAGGTGCCAGTGCCGGATAAACAGAGGTATAGATCTGATAGAACGGCTCATATGCCCTGCTGTTTGCCTCAATGGGCTGCAGCGGTTCCTTCTCACGGATAATCTTTGCACATGCGCTCGGGATATCCGGATAGAGTCCAACAGCCGTGCCGGCGAGAATGGCAGCACCAGTGGCAGGACCTTCTGCATTCTGTACTGTCTTGACAGGCATGCCGAATACATCCGCCATCATCTGACGCCAGAACGGGCTCTTTGCACCGCCGCCGCATGCCAGCATGGTCTCAGGGACCACATGCATGCCGCGAAGCACATCAAGATTCTGGCGCTGCGAATAAATGACACCCTCCATGACTGAACGAAGCAGATCCCTGCGCGTATGCATGGCGGAAAGACCGATAAATGCACCGCGGGAATCGCTGTCCAGGATCGGAGAACGCTCACCCATCAGATAGGGCATAAACAGAAGACGGTTGGCGCCAATCGGACTCCTTGCCGCTTCTTCATTCATCAGAATGTATGGATCTGTTCCCATCAGAGCAGATGTCGTGATTTCCGCATCACAGAACGTGTCCCGATACCACTTGAGCGACAGACCCGCCGCAAGTGTACAGGACATAACCGCCCACGCACCGGGTACCGCACTGCAGAATGTATGCACGCGTCCCTTCGGATCAATCTGAACACGGTCAGAGTGGGCAAATACGACGCCGCTTGTACCAATGGTCGTAAACGCCTTGCCTTCAACAGCGACACCCGTACCAATCGCGCCAGCCATATTGTCAGCAGCGCCTGCTGCAACAGGCATACCTTCAGCAAGCCCTGTGATCCTGGCGGCACCAGCACTGACTCTGCCGGCAACATCCGCGCTTTCTGTAAGCGGCGGCACCAGTTCAGGTGCAATCTGCAGCGCTTCCAGAATCTCAGAGGACCATTTGCGCTTTGGTACATCCAGAAGATTCGTCCCGCTGGCATCGCTCATCTCAGAATAGTACTCACCCGTCAGACAGTACCGGACATAGTCCTTGGGCAGCAGAATATGTCGTGCCTTCGCCCAGACCTCCGGCTCATGTTTTTGTACCCAGAGAATCTTTCCGGCGGTAAATCCGGTCAGTGCCGGATTCGCAGAAATGGCAATCAGGCGGTCACGGCCAAGACGTGCCGTAATCTCATCACACTCCGCCTGCGTACGTCCATCGCACCAGAGAATCGACGGCCGCAGAACCTTTCCTTCTGCGTCAAGCAGAACAAGTCCATGCATCTGACCGGAAATACCGAGAGATGCAATATCAGCTGCCTTGACTCCGCTCTTTTCAATGACTTCACGAATGGTTTCCGCGCTGGCCTGCCACCAGGAATCCGGTTCCTGTTCTGCCCAGCCGTTCTGCGGCTGAATCAGCGGATATTCCCTCAGTGCAGAGGCAATCACCGCGCCCTGTTCATCAAACAGGACGGTTTTCGTCCCGGATGTTCCCAGGTCAACGCCCAGTACATAGCTCATACCGTTTCCTCCGTTCTTCTCTGTTTCACAGTGTTTCCCGGCCTCTCTCCGAAACCGTTTTTCAGTAAAGAAAAAGTCTTTTAAAACTAAGGCAAGTATAGTCTAATGCAAAAGACTTGTCAATCTTTTAACAGCATTTTTAGGCAGAAATCCCATGCTCCGGCTGCAAAAAACATGTTAAAAGGCAGAGAATGCCCTCTGCCCTTAATAACCGCACCGCGCCTCAAGCCACGTATGGACAAGACCTACCCATGACGTACAGCTTGCCTCGCTTTCTCCATGTTCCGGATTCTCAGTAATGGCATTTGCAAGTGAAAGTCCATGAACACCCCGTTCAAAAATATGCATCTCAAGCGATACACCTGCTGCACGCAGTGCAGATGCAAGCAGCAGTGAATTTTCTACAGGTACCGCCTGATCCGTAAAGGTATGCCAAAGAAACACGGGCGGCATATCCGGCGTTACCTGATTTTCCAGTGAATGCTTCGGTCCTTCCTCCGCATTCCGTTCGCCAAGCAGATTTTCAAAGCTGCCTTTATGTGCAAACTTTCCGGACGTGATCACCGGATAGCAGAGAATCAGTCCATCCGGCCGGACCAGTTTCAGATTATCTGCCGGAATGCCTGCTCCGGTCATAACCTCTGCATCATTCCACTGCACGCCGAGATTGGCAGCCAGATGACCGCCCGCCGAGCAGCCCAGTACAAACAGCTTATCCGGCAGAACATGCCACTGTGCAGCATTGTTTCTGATATAGGCTACACTTTTCGCCAGCTCCTGCAAAGCAACCGGATAACGCACAGGCGCCACAGAGTACCGCAGTACTGCCGCATCATACCCCATTGCAAGGAATGTAAGTGCCAGCGGCTCTGCCTCCCGGTCCGACGTGTATGCATATGCCCCGCCCGGACAAATCAGAATCATCGGGCGTTCCTTTATCGCAAGTGCTGCAGACGGCTCCTGCAGATAAATATCCAGTTTCACATCCGGCTGGGACATTCCCTCAACTGCCGGCGTATATCTGATGATTTTCATATCAAGATCCTTTCCTGACCATTCTCCTGCTGCCGGATCCTGTTCCAAGCAGTGTGCTGACATTATACACGATGCCATTTCTTCATACAATCCGTCAATTCGTACCAGGACTGTCCGTATTTTCTGAAACAGAACAGCAAGCAATCCCATGCACAGGCGTGTTAACCTTCAATTACCTGTGTATGGACACCTTACGCTCAGGCTGTGTCCTGTTCATTTTCTGCATCACAGTATCCCCTGTCTTCAGCGTCGCCCCGGATGACAGTTCCAATTTTATCTGTATTGCTGCTTCACGTCATTTTTAAGCGAAATCGCTCTTTTCTCAAATGTCCCTTTCCATTATAATATGGCAGGACAGACTTTAAGTGCGATGCAACGAAGTATCTATTACGCTGAGGATACTGAACCCGATAAAGGGAATGGCCAATCCCCGGGTCATGAAATGACATCTTCTGTTGAACCGATGCCGAAAGCACAATTATGTCTATGAAGGAGATATTCCCGTGAATGCCTTTGACCCTGACTATTACTACCGGTTTCTGCGGTTTCCAGGCGGTCTCACCAAAACCGTCACTTTCAGTTATGACGATGGCGTCTGTTCAGATCTCAGACTGGCTGCGCTTTTCAATCAGCATGGACTGAAAGGCACATTCAATCTGAACAGCAAAAAGATCGGCGCACCGGGCCACCTGGATGCTGAAATGATCCAGCAGGAAATACTCGGGAAAGGGCATGAGGTTGCCATCCACGGCGCAATGCACCGGGCCATGGGCAAGCTTTCCTCATCTGATGCAATCCGGGAAGTTCTGCTTTGCCGTCTGTCGCTTGAGGAAGCCTTTGGACAGATCATCCGCGGCATGGCATATGCAGATTCCGGAATCACACAGATGATTCCGGGAAACAGTTTCGAACAAATCCGGTCATTTCTTTCCTCTCTCGGCATTGCCTATGCCAGGACACTTGGCACGCCTCAAAATACTTTTGAGCTTCCGGAAGACTTTCTCTGCTGGATGCCAACAGGACACCATGATGAACCGGATCTGCTGAAACGGATCGACCGCTTTCTCGAAATAGATACCCGAAAGCTCTATATCGGTGACCGGACGCCAAAGCTGTTGTATATTTGGGGACACAGCTTCGAATTCGACCGAAATAACAACTGGCCGCACATTGAGCAGATCTGCCGCCAGATCTCCGGTGATCCGGATGTCTGGTACGCAACAAACATGGAAATTTGCGAATATGTAAACGATTACAACCGTCTTGTTGTGAGCGCAGACGGGCGACGGATTTTCAATCCGACTTTCAGAACCATCTGGCTTTCCACCGGGGAAGACGCCGTCACGGTTCACCCCGGAGAGACCATTTTACTGTGAGTTTTTTCCTGCCGGATTTCGCCTTAGGCTGCTGGTCAGCCGCCATACAGGTCTTCAAAACATTTACTATCTGAAGGTCAGGATACTGCCCTTGAAGAATATGTTCCTGTGCCCTGCACAGGCCTGATAAAATGTGCACTCAAAAGCCGGAGCGTTTGCCCAGAACTTGTGCCGGTTTGCCAAATGATTACAGGGCTGAAAGCACAACCATATCATTACAGGAGATGGCCCAGCATTTCATGCTGGTTTGTCAAATCATGACAACTGCAATTGATACAGTGTCGAAAGCACGACTATGTCATTAAAGGAGATGGCCCAGCATTTCATGCTGGTTTGTCAAATCATGACAACTGCAATTGATACAGTGCCGAAAGCACGACTATGTCATTAAAGGAGGAGGGATACCATGCCGTCATTTTTATCCGATGCACCTGCTATGCTGACTGATTTGAAAGTCGCCAACCGGAAGGCGGTTATTCAGGTTTTCAGAAGCGGTGACGTTTATGATGCCAATGAAGTATCCGTCATTACCGGGCTAAGCCGGCCGACTGTCATGAAATGCATTCACTATTTCATGGAGACCGGCCTTCTCATATCCTGCGGCAAAGGCAAATCCACCAGTACAGGTGGAAAGCGTCCGGAACAGTTTTCTCTGGCGGATGAACTGTATTATGTTTGTCTGTCCCTCTGGCCGCAGGAAACAAGGGTTCATCTGTATTCCATTCGTCACAGTCTGATTGCATCGAAGACCATTTCCAGTCCTCTCTCGGAGACCGCTGCCGAAGCAAGCCGCCTTGCTGCATCTGCTGTGCAGACACTGCTTGAAGAGAACAGCATCCAGCCCTCCTCAATCGTTGCAGCCTCTGTCTCTGTTCCAGGTACTGTAGACCATGAAACCGGCACACTTCTTTTCTCTTCCCATAAACCGGACTGGGGCACACACATTCATCTCTTGGATGACCTTCATGCCCTGCTCGGTGCAGAGACACCCCTCTTCATAGAAAACGCCGGTAAAATGTGTGCCCGTCCCTATCTGACAGACCCTGACGTCCGCACCAAGCGCGTGCTTGTTCTGTTTACCACATGGGGTCTCTCTGGCTGCATGATCGAACGCGGTCATATTCTGAACGGCCGGAATGCGCTGATCGGTGAAATCGGTCACATGATTATTGACCCGAACGACCCGGAGGCCTGCGGCTGTGGCAGCCACGGCTGTTTCGAACGGCTTGTATCCCGTTCACGTGTCAACCAGATGCTCAGAGAGGCCGCACCGCATGCCTTCCCCGAAACACCGCTTTTGACCATTCCGGAAGTTTTTGCCAAAAGTGCTGAAGGTGATCCCGCTGTGCAGGAAATGCTCCGCCGGCTTGCCGGAACCTTTGCCCGTGCGCTGCGAAACATCACGCTTGTTTTCGATCCGGACCTGGTCATTTTTCAGGGAGATTACGGCTTTGCAGATTCGTTCTTCGAATCCGAACTGCGCCGCCAGATGGGTGATTTCCGTTATCTGCCCACCTCTCACCCATTTGAAATCCAGTTTGACCGCCGGCCGCTTGAAACGATGGATGCCGAAGGCAGTTTCTTTGCTCTCGATCATCTCTTCTTTGATCATCTTGATCATTATCAGGCAGAGCAGCAGCCAAACCGCGAATAACAAAAAAAGAAGCCATACGGCTTCTTTTTTAATTGCTTCGTCAATGCGTCAGATTTCTATGACGTCCGCTGGTCCGTTTCATCCGGCAGCAAAATTCCGCTTTCCGCTGTCATTCCAGATTGGCAGCGCACGCCTGCAGCAGCTCGATAATCGGCAGATGCTGCGGGCACGCGCCCTCACACTGACCACACTGGATGCAGTCTCCCGCGTGACCTTTGCCGTTTGTAGCAAAGCCATAGCTGCGACGTGCGCCGTTATTGTTGTTATAAACCAGCTGCTGATTGCGTGCAGAGAAGATTTCCGGAATCGGTATATTCATCGGGCAGCCTTCCGTGCAGTAATGACAGGACGTGCACTTGATGTTCTCCACTTCATTCATGGCCTGAATCGCTGCCTGTACGGCTGCCTGTTCAGTTTCATCAAGGGGCTTAAAGTCCTTCATGTAAGACAGGTTGTCCTCCATCTGAGCCATGCTGCTCATGCCGGAAAGAACGGTCAGAATGCCTTCCATACCGGCCGTATACCGGATTGCCCAGCTGGCCGGAGACATGTCCGGATGTACTTTGGCAAAGATCTCTTTCACCTGTGGAATCGGATCTGCCAGTGCTCCGCCCTTGACCGGTTCCATAACGGTTATGGATTTTCCATGCCGTCTGGCCACCTCATAGCATGCGCGTGACTGAACAGACGGATTTTCCATATCGGCATAGTTGATCTGAAGCTGAATAAAATCTACATCCGGGTGCTGTGTCAGCAGTTCATACAGGAATTCAGCATCCGCATGGAATGAAAATCCCCAGTGCTTAATCAGACCTTTTTCTTTCTGTTCCTTAACAAAATCCCACAGATGATAATCGTCATAGAAATGAAGGTTGTTGCGCTGAATCGCATGCAGCAGATAATAATCAAAATATCCGACACCGGTCCGCTCAAGACTGGTATAGAACTGCTGCCTGGCATCTGCCTCATTATGGCATGAAGCCGTCCAGGCATTCAGCTTGGTGCAAAGCGTATAGGCATCACGCGGATAGCGGTCTGCCACGGCTTCCTTGAAGGCCGCCTCACTTCTTCCGTCATCATACACGTAGGCAGTATCAAAATACGTACCGCCTGCTGCAATAAATGCATCCGCCATTTTGCTGATCTGCCCGATATCCATGCTGCCATCTGCATTTTTCGGAAGACGCATGAGACCAAAACCGAGCTTGAAAACTTCCTTGCCAAACCAATCTGCCATAAGAGTTCCTCCCAAAAGGTATTCATATCGTCTGCAGGGCTGGACATGCCCTGCAGACAGTATCCGCTTCTGCATCTGCAGTCCCGGATCATTACATGGTTTTAACCGGTACAGCTTTGTGCCCCGTGAGGGCAGCTGTGCGCGCATCCGGCTGACCCATACCGGCATACAGGACCACTTTGCCGTCCTGAGTCCGATGCCCGTCCTCATCCACTACGAGGAAATGGCGCGGATCTACCGGTACGGTTCCAGTCCATGTGCCATGTGCAGGAATCCGGATTCTCTTAAATGCACAGAGTCTCGGATTCAGCGGTGCAAAGCTGCTTCCTTCATTTTGTACATAGATCTCTACAACTTCATCTGTATCCATGTCACCGGCATTTTCGGCTTCAATCCGGACAACAGGTTTCCCATCCTTCTGCTCCAGGACGGCCGAGCAAACGGAGGCATCTCCATATGTAAGTCCATATCCAAACGGATACAGCACTTCATGTGCAAAGTACCGGTACGTTCTGCCCTTCATGCTGTAATCGGTAAACTCAGGCATCCCGGCAAGCTGCTCATTCCGGTAGAATGTAACCGGCAGTTTACCGGACGGAGATGCCTTGCCAAGCAGCAGGTCTGCAATTGCCTTGCCCCCGCGGGCACCCGGATACCATCCAAGAAGCACCGCGTCCGCTTTCTCACCGGCCTCGCCCAGATCAATGGCACTTCCGGCCAAAAGGACAATTGTGGTCGGTTTCCCAACCGCCAGAACCGCATCCATCATCCGGCGTTGGGATTCCGGCAGGAACAGATCGCGTTTGTCAGCAGAACCATACGGATTGCTGGTATCGCCCTGCTCACCCTCAAGGGTTTCATCCAGACCGACCACCAGAATAACGGCATCGCTGTTTTCCGCCACCGTCAGTGCCTCTGCCAGGCGGTCATCCCTGCAGGCTGACAGGCCGTCTACGCGGTCCTTATACAGGTGACACCCAACTGAACAAAGCACACGTGCCTTTCCTTCAAGTGCATCCTGAATACCGGTCTGAACGGTAATATATCTGGATGACGTGCCATGGTAATTGCCGATCAGGGAAGAAATGCTGTCCGCATTCGGACCTATCACGCCCAGCGTCCGGATTTTATCCATGTCAAGCGGCAGCATCCCATCGTTCTTCAGCAGAACGCAGGCTTCCCGTGCCGCTTTTTCAGCTGCCTCAAGATGTTCATCGCACTCTACAACGGTATAGGGAATATTGTCATATTCGCTTCCTTCACCAAGAATGCCCAGCATGTAGCGTGTGGTAAACAGGCGGACAGCACTCTCACGAACCTTGCTCTCATCTGCAAGACCAACCCTGACCGCTGTAACCAGCTTTTCATAAGAACAACCGCAGTTCAGATCACAGCCGGCATTGATTGCCATTGCAGCAGATTCCACTGCATTTTCCGTTACATGATGGCCTTCATGGAAATCACGGATGGCCCAGCAGTCAGATACAAAGTGACCTTCGAATCCCCACTGGTTTCTGAGGAAATCCATCAGGGCACTTGATGCACAGCAGGGTTCCCCGTTTGTCCTGTTGTAGGCGCCCATAACAGACTCAACCTTCGCCTCGCGGACCAGTTTTTCAAAAGCAGGCAGATATGTTTCCGCCATGTCCTTCGCACTTGCTTTTGCATCAAACTCATGTCTCAGATCCTCCGGACCGGAATGGACTGCAAAATGCTTTGCACAGGCTGACGCCTTCATCACCGGACCGTCTCCCTGAAGTCCTCTTACATATGCCGCGCCCATCTCACCGGTCAGCATTGGATCCTCACCAAAGGTCTCCTGGCCTCTGCCCCATCTCGGGTCGCGGAAAATATTGATGTTGGGCGACCAGAACGTAAGTCCCTTGTAAATATCCGTATCCCCGTGCCGTGATGCCGCATTGTATTTGGCACGGCCTTCCGTTGCCGCCACATCGCCAAGCTGCTCGATCAGCTCCGGATCAAACGTCGCCGCCATGCCGATCGCCTGCGGGAACATTGTCGCCATACCTGCACGCGCTACGCCGTGCAGTGCCTCATTCCACCAGTCGTAAGACGGGATTCCAAGCCGTTCAATAGCAGGCGCCCGGAAACTCAGCTGCCCGGCGGCTTCTTCCAGTGTCATCTGTGCAACCAGCTTTTCAGCAAGTGCACGTGCTTCCTTACGATCCATATCCAGTCCTCACATTCCATTTCCTGTTCACTCCGGCATTTAGCCAGAGTGAAGTTTGTCAATATAAACGATATATCAGTCTGCTCTATGCACATATACATCCTGATGCATTATACCATTTCAATATTGGATTATCAATGTACATTCCCGGCATCCGTCCGCTCAGCCTTTTTGTTCTCTTCGTTTCCTGCCGTTGATGCAAAACAAAGCACCGTTCCCATTTTTTCATCTTCATCCTGAAATCATTGCTTTTTCCATGATCTGCCGATATAATACTTTCATCTACATTCTGCCGGTTTCCGGATCGGGCATTTTCCGAGGTTCTCATGGCAAGAAAAGACAATTCAAATTCCTATCAGTTCAATTTCTTTGAAGACCACTTTCAGCACTCCTATCCTGTCATTCAGAATGCTGTCCTCTCCAGCTGGGCCGGCCCGTTTGGAGACCGTCTTTTCCCACTGATAGATGAATCCATCTTCGACCCGCTGTACAGCTCACACGGGCGGACCTCTTCACCAATCAATGTGCTTTTCGGCGCCTGTCTCCTGCAGTATCTTCTTTCCATTTCGGAGGATGAACTGTTCCTGCGCATAATGACCGATCTTACCTTTCAATATGCGCTTCATACGACCACCAACGAAGCACTTCCTTTTTCGAAGACGACTTTCCGCCGATTCAAAACGCGTCTGCTCACACATTACAATTCGACAAACAATGATCTTTTCAGAAGCTGCTGCCGTGATGTCATCAAGAAGATGAAAGCAGACGGAGAGCCCGTTCCGCGCATGCTGAAGCGAATCAACCGTCTGACAGTGAAAGATCTGTTCCCGCTTCTTTTCAAAACTGAATAGAAAAAGACGATCCACGTTTGTGGATCGTCATATTGTTTATTTGGCAAATTCCGTCGCGCGCGTCTCGCGGATGACATTGACCTTGATCTGCCCTGGATATTCCATCTCGCTCTCGATGCGCTTGGCAATCTCGCGTGCAAGTACGATGGTTCCTTCATCGTTAATGTCCTCAGGCTTGACCATAATCCGGATCTCACGGCCGGACTGAATGGCGAAGGATTTCTCAACGCCCTGGAACTCAGACGCAATGCTCTCAAGCTTTTCAAGACGCTTGATGTAATTTTCAATTGACTCACGCCGCGCACCAGGACGTGCTGCGGAAATCGCATCTGCAGCCTGAACGAGCACTGCCTCGATTGTCTGTGGCTCAATATCATTGTGATGGGCAGCTATGCAGTGGATTACCTCAGGTGACTCATGATAACGCTTGCAGAGTTCCACACCGAGTTCGACATGTGTTCCTTCCTGCTCATGATCGACGGCTTTACCGATATCATGCAGCAGACCGGCACGTTTGGCAAGCTGAACATCAGCACCCAGTTCAGCTGCCATGAGTCCTGCAAGATGGCAGACCTCAATGGAATGCTTCAATACGTTCTGACCATAGCTGGTTCTGTAACGCATCCGTCCAAGCAGTTTGACCAGTTCCGGATGGATGCCATGCATATTCGTCTCAAAGATCGCCTGCTCACCAGTCTCCCGAATGGTCGTTTCAACCTCACGACGGGCTTTTTCAACCATTTCCTCAATGCGGGCCGGATGAATACGTCCGTCTGCAATGAGTTTTTCAAGTGCCATTCTGGCAATCTCACGGCGCACCGGATCAAATGCAGATACAACAACTGCCTCCGGCGTATCATCAATGATAAGATCAACACCCGTCGCTGTCTCCAGCGTACGGATATTCCGGCCTTCACGTCCGATAATACGGCCCTTCATGTCTTCATTCGGCAGAGAGACCACGGAAACTGTCGTTTCCGCTACATGATCTGAAGCACAGCGCTGAATCGCCAGTGCAATGATGTTCTTGGCTTTCTTGTCGGCCTCATCACGGGCATTCTGTTCAATTTCACGTACAATGACGCCTGCATCATGGTAGGCATCTTTCTGGACACGTTCAATGATCATTTCCCGTGCTTCATACTGCGTCATCTGAGCGACATGTTCAAGCTCTTCCTTGAGCTTCACCTCACGCTCACGGGCAATCTCCTCAGCCGCTTCAGCAGCTGCTTTCTGTTTCTGCAGATACTCCTGCGCTTCACCGGTCAGCTTTTCAAGATCTGACTGTTTGTGTTCAAGTGTCAGTTCCCTTGAATCCAAGGCATCCGACTTCTTGTCAAGCTGTTCCTCACGCTGGGTAAGACGCCGCTCCGAGCGCTGAACTTCAGCACGCCGGTCACGGACCTCCCGGTCCAGTTCATTCTTCAGACGAATAACTTCCTCTTTCGCCTCAAGAATACTTTCCTTCTTTTTTTCCTCTGCACGGCGCTGCGCGTCATCCAGAAGATTTCTTGCATATTCTTCTGTCCGTCCTATCTTCCGTTCCTGGATATTTTTTCGATAAATATATCCGGCAGCACCGCCGGCAGCCAGTGCTGCAATAATGGCCAGAATAGCAAAAATAATCGGCACACTCTCACACTCCTTCCTCTTCAAACTTCCAATTTCTCATTTGGCGCACATTACGTGCCTACGGTCGCGTGTGAAAGCGGTCGATTTTAGAATCAAATGTTTACACTGTCCCCAAAAATGGGCGCATTTCCCCTCTGCATGCTCCTCCGGCCGACTGGCTCAAGGCCGGTCCGCCGAAATACCTTTCAGCTGACAGACCGTCGCCGACAGAATACACAATAAAGCGCAGTCTCTTCCGCGACAGATCATTCTCATCCATTCTCTATTTAGTTCATGTATATAACGGAACGTGTCCGTAAACAATCGGGCTAGATTGAGACTCAACTCAAGCCTTCACTTTGACTATGATTTATTTTATCCCGATTCACACATACTGTCAAGGTGTTAACAAAATCAAACATGCATGTAAAGCATGCGCCTCCTCTGGCTTTCTCTCGCAAAGCAGATCAAATGATTTACACATTGACATCCGGCAGTCCGTCGCATAGAATAATACTAAGCTGGAGTACTTTATGCCAGCACGACAAATATATACCGGAACAATGATCTGTGCAAATGATTCGGTGCCCAAAGCAGTCAGAACGTAAAAGAGAAGGAGGCAAAAATGGCGGTCTACAAATGCTCAGTATGCGGAGCGATCTTCGATGAGGAAAAAGAAGGAAAAAAACTGGAAGAACTGGATGCATGTCCTGTCTGTAAACAGCCAATATCCAAATTTGAACGAATCGACATGGAAGAAAAAACCGCTGCACCCATGCAGACATACAGTTTATCCTACGACCCAAACGTTGAGCGGCACGACAGACAAAGCCGCTACATGGAAGAAATTCACCAAATGGCCGTATCGGGGAAAAGCATCGACAGTTCAATGGGGACGCTCATGCCTCTGCCCAGCTGGGATGACATTCTTTTCCTCGGTGCCCAATTGAATCCGGCACCTCTCCTGGATCATGAACCCGTTGAAACCCGGACGGTCATCGGCAGACATGCAGAAAAGCCCATGATTCTTGACAGTCCGGTGTACATCTCGCACATGTCCTTCGGTGCGCTCTCCCGTGAAATCAAGATAGCTCTGGCCAAAGGCAGTTCAATGGTCGGAACAGCCATGTGCAGCGGAGAAGGCGGCATCCTTCCGGAGGAAAAGGCAGCCGCTTACAAGTACATTTTTGAATATATTCCGAACAAATACAGTGTCACTGATGAAAATCTGCGCAGCTCAGATGCCATTGAAATCAAGATCGGCCAGGGAACAAAGCCCGGAATGGGCGGACACCTGCCCGGAGAAAAAGTAACCCCTGAAATTGCCGCCCTGCGTGGAAAGAATCCCGGAGAGGACATTCAGAGCCCCAGCCGTTTTGCCGAAATCCAGTCCAAAGAGGATTTAAAGGACATGGTCAGCATGCTCCGGAAACGTTCACAGGGCCGCCCAATCGGAATCAAAATTGCTGCCGGACACATTGAACAGGATCTTGAATACTGTGTTTATGCCGAACCCGACTTTATCACAATCGACGGACGGGGCGGTGCCACCGGTTCGAGCCCCTTGCTGCTTCGGGAATCCTCTTCCGTGCCGACCATCTATGCACTCAGCCGTGCACGCAAATATCTTGATTCGCAGCATTCTGACATTTCACTGGTCATTACCGGAGGCCTTCGTGTATCCTCTGATTTTGCAAAAGCCCTGGCGCTTGGTGCCGACGCCGTTGCAATTGCCAGTGCCGCCCTGATAGCCGCCGCCTGCCAGCAGTACCGCATCTGCGGCTCCGGAAACTGTCCGGCAGGCATCGCCACACAGAATCCTGAGCTCCGGGCACGTCTCAACGTGGAAGCTGCTGCACAGCGGACCGCCAATTTCCTGAACGTCTCCCTGAAAGAACTCCGGACATTTGCCCGAATCACCGGACATACCTCTGTCCATGACCTGAGTCTCCGGGATATGGTTACTCTCGACCGTGACATCGCCCTGTCCACCGGCATTCCTTTCGCCGGCTCCGCGCCTGTCCCGCCTGAGGATGTACCGGATGAAACCCTTCCGGAGGCGGCAAAAAGCAAAACCTTCGTCTGCAAAATCTGCGGATATGTCTATGAGGGAGACACCCCTCCGGCGCAGTGTCCCAGATGCAAACAGTTCGACGTAATGGAACCGGCCCCTGACGAAAAAGCGTAAAAGCCGTCCTGCCGGACACCTGAACCTGCTGCCCCTACGAAAAACCCGCCAGCTAATCACAGTTTCCCGATAATGCACAGCGCCTGTACCAAAAGTCCTGTACAGGCGCTTTCAATACATCAGCTCAGCATCTTCATTCCAATACATTGCCCCGTCTGCTCAAAAACCGTATAATATGCTTATCACAATACCGGTATACCCGGCGGAGGGGTTCTGCTTATGAAAATAGCTATTCTGGGTGCCGGAGCAATGGGCTCCCTCTTTGGCGCCTATCTTTCCAGAAAACATGATGTGCTTCTTGTCTGCCGGCGGGATAGTGCTGCAAATGCCATCCTTACAGAAGGACTCAGATTGAATGAGAATGACGGTACGGCAAGTCTGTATAAGACGCGTGCCTGTACCAATACATCAGACGAATCACCTGCTGATGTTGTCATTCTTTTTGTCAAAGACATGGACAGTGTATCTGCACTTTCTGCCAACCGCAGTCTGATTGGCGGCAATACACTTCTGTTGACGCTTCAAAACGGCGGCGGACATGAGAAAACACTTCTGTCATTTGCAGATGAGCAGCACGTTCTGCTCGGTGTCACGCAGCAGGGCGCCGCACGTCTTTCCGACCGCGAAATCCGCCATACAGGTTACGGCCAGACCAAAATCGGAAGTCTTTCCGGTTCAAAAGAAACAGCCGACATGATTGCAGGCATGTTCAATGACTGCGGCCTCCCTGCGGTTTCTGTCACAGATATCCATCAGGCAGTCTGGGAAAAGCTCATGACCAATGCGGGCGCCAGCGCCCTTACGGGCATTCTGCAGGTCACCATCGACCAGATCGCTGCTGTTCCGGAAAGCCGTGAACTCTGCGAAACACTCGTACGTGAAGCTGTTCTTGCAGCGAATGCGGACGGCTGCACGTTTGATGCAGATGAAGAAGTGCAAAAGGTTCTCTCTGTCTGTGAAAACAGCGTCGGCGGCATTCCCAGCATCTGTGCTGATATCGCTGCCGGCCGCAGGACAGAGTGTGAAGCCATTACCGGATTCGTGGTTCGTGCCGGCCGTCTCCATGGCGTTCCTGTACCGACACACGAAGCAGTTCTGCGGCTCATTCACGCACTGGAAGCCAAATCAGCAGCCTTATGAGCTTCCGGGGGCGTCCCTGCCCTGCTCCACGGCACATCCATCTTAGAGCAATTCAATAGAAAGTGAGTATATTCATGAACGAAATTTTCCATCGGGTCAGCATCCGCAAGTATCAGCAGCGTCCGGTCGAGGCAGAAAAAATCATGCAGATTCTCAAGGCCGGCATGCAGGCACCATCCACCGGCGACCAGCAGCCCTGGGAGTTTTACGTGGTAACAAATCCCGAAAAGATCCTGGCGCTTTCAAAATGCCAGCAGTATGCCGGATGCGCTGCAGGCGCTCCGGTGCTGATCGTCCCCGTCATCCGCAAAAAAGGGCTCTGGCTCCCGGAATACGCTCAGATTGATCTTGCCATATGCCAGGAAAACATGTGGCTGGAAACAGATTCCCTGGGGCTTGGCGGTGTCTGGCTGGGCATCTGCCCGCAGCGGGAACGGATGGATGCCGTGTCACAGATTCTGAATCTTCCGGATGATGTAGACGCTTTTTCCATCTTTGCTCTCGGCTACCCCGCCGAGGAACGCACACAGGAAAACCGGTTTGACGAATCCAGAATCCACTTTATCCGTTAAACCGCCGGCGATTTCATCCAAACCCGTGTGTCTGTTAACTAAACAGCCCTGCCTGCCGGCAGGGCTGTTTTTCGTCAATAAAAGAAGAGCAGGGGACGGAAATCCGTCTCCTGCTTTCGTATGTTTGCTTATTTGTTGATTTCAGCATACAGAGCATTCCATTTTTCGAGGAGCTCTGCTTTGTGCTCGGTCAGCCAGGCAACATCACGGTCTGCCCAGTTGATGGTGTCATCGGCAGGCAGCCACTTGAGTTCATACTCTGCCTTCGGATTGGTGAAGCGCAGGGTCTCGAGGCGGTTGGCCAGTGCAGTCTGTCCTTCGGGGCTCATCAGGAAGTTGATCATGGCCTTTGCAGCTTCCGGATGCGGGCAGCCTTCGATCATCGCGCAGCCCATGGAGGTGGCAGAAGCGCCATTCTCAGGGTACTGGATGCGGATGTTGGTGGAACCGGACTTGAGCAGGGTGTCAGCGCCGTCTTCATAGGTCAGGCCGACTGCATACTCACCGGAGTCAACGCTCTTGAAGCAGACAGAGGAAGAAGTGGAGATGACCATGCCGTTCTCGAGCATGCCGCGCATGATTGCCCATGCTTCATCAGTATCGTTGCCGTAAACAGCAAAGATGTTGCACAGGTTGTTCCAGGCAGCGGAAGAGGAGTTCGGATCAGACAGAACGATGCGGCCCTTCAGCGCCGGATTGAGCAGATCTTCATAGGTCTTGATGTCAAGGCCGAGTTCCTTCTCGAGCTCAACGTTGACGCAGAAACAGATGGTGCTTAGGTGGTCCTGATTGTAGCGGCCGTTGTGAGACTTGTAGGCATCCGGCAGATCTGCCTCATACGGAGAGGTGTAGAGCGCAAAGATGTCATCATTGGCATCGCCGTCAGACGGAGAGAGGCCGCCCCACTGGACGTCGCCCTGGGGGTTGTCCTTCTCGGCACGTGCACGGGCTTCGAGCTCACCGGCAGAACCGTTTACGACTTCGATTTCAACGTCCGGATAAACCTCATTGAATGCCTCGATCAGGTTGTCAATGTCGTTGTCTGTCATGGAACTGTAAAGAACCAGCGGGCCCTTGACCGACTCAGCCAGAGCAGCGCTCAGACACAGCAGCAGCATTGCTGCAAGAAGCAGAGAAACCAGTTTCTTCATAAAAGAATACCTCCTTCATATTTTTACAGGGATCACGCCCTGTAATTGACCGGTCAGAGTTTGATGTCCTCAGATTTGGTAACCGCCAGATAGATGATGAGGGACACTGTGGTGAGCGCCGTCAGAATGGCGGCAAACGCGCAGGCAAGTCCGTCATTGCCTCTTGAAATGGCAGCATACGTGGACATCGTCAGGGTAATCGTCTTGTTGTTATAAAGGATGATCGCGCTTGAAAGCTCGGTAACAATTGCAACCCAGCTGAGAATGGCACCGCTCATGATGCCGTTGGCCATCATCGGGGTCGTTACGGTAAAGAAGGTCTTGATCTTTCCGGCGCCGAGCGATATGGATGCCTCCTCAGTACTGATCGGAATGTTCTGCAGCGTAGCCGTTGCAGAACGTATCGTATACGGCATCCGTCGGATGACAAGCGCTATGATCATGATCGTCATCGTTCCGGTCAGGGCAAACGGCTTCTTGCCAAATGCAATAACCAGTGCAATGCCGATGATGGAGCCTGGCATGATATACGGCAGCATGGACAGCGTGTCAATCGAATGATTGATCACCTTCGGCCGGCGTACGACCAGGTAAGCGATCAGGATGGCCAGGACAATGATGATCACCAGACTGACCACACCGAAGATCAGCGTATTGTTGATGGAACGCACCAGCAGCTTCTTCATGGCTTTCTGGTAATTGCCCATGGAGAATCCCGGTTTAAATACGGCTCCGTCACAATTGCGGAACGACAGATAGATGATGTACAGCTGCGGCATGAAAGCAAGCGCAATAAGGCCATAGCAGTAGATGTACATAAGGACGCCGGCAATCCCCTTCGGCTTGCGCTTCTGAACGGGATGCAGGGCGCTGATGGAGAAATTGTAACGGTTGGTCAGGAACTTCTGAAGGAAGAAAACCATTGCCGTTACAACGATGGCAATCACCGAGATGGCAGCGGCAAAATTATGGTTCGTGCCATTCTCACCCAGATACTGGTTGTATATTTCAACCGGGAAGGTTCTGTATCCCTCGCCGATCAGCAGCGGCGTTCCAAAGTCCGCAAACGCACGCATGAATACGAGCAGCGCCGCAGCAAGGATCGTCGGCATGGACAGCTGCATGATGACTGTGAAGAACCGCTTGACGCCGGTGCATCCCATATTCGCGGAAGCTTCTATCAGCGTATTGTCAATGGACTTGAACGCACCGTTCATGTAAACAAAGACTAGTGGGAAAAACTTGAGTGCCTGAACCATCAGGATTCCGTTGAAGCCATAGATGCTTCCAATCTTAATCCCCAGGGTATTCTTGAGGAACACCGTAATAACGCCGTTGCGTCCGAGCAGCATGATCCAGCTGTACGCACCGATGAACGGTGCCGACATACAGCACAGGATTGCCGTCACAAACAGGAATTTGGCACCTTTCAGATAATAAAACGAATAGAAGTAGGCAAACGGAATGCCGATCAGCAGCGTAACCAGCATAACCGCGATCGTCACCTGAAAACTGTTCAGGATTGTGGAGGAATAATAAGGTGTTGAGAAGAACTTGGTGAACTGTTCAAGCGTAAATGCACCTTCCGGATTAAAGAACGCCTGATTCAGTATCCCGATCATCGGATAGATCAGGAACAGGACGAACATGGCAAGCATCGCCCAGCTGATCACCGACCAGACTTCAATCTTCTTTTTCATCTCTGCCTCGCCTCCCCTACCTGCCAGCAACTTTCAGATCGTTGATGACGCCGTTCAGCAGATTGCGTGAGCCATCCGGAGAGAAAAGATTTGCCTTCTCGGTATTCAGCCGCAGACTGACAGGCGTCCCTGGCTCAATGATGGAGTCAATGGTTGATTCCTGAATGATTTCTGCCTTCTCGCCGGTAGTCAGATGAACAAAGTAATGGGTATTGAGTCCCAGGAACACACAGTCATCCACGACTGCGGAGAGACCGCGTTCACCGGCTTTCTGAACAATCAGTTCCTCCGGCCGTGCACATACCTTAATCGGACCATCTTTCAGGTTCTCCTGTGCCACCGTATCAAAGCTTACGGTGTACCCTGTCGGCATGGTTACCTCTGCCCTGCCGCCGGATACTTTCATCGTTCCATCGAAGATATTGCTGCGTCCGATAAAGGTTGCAACAAACATGTTGGCCGGTCTCTGATACAGATTCTTCGGCGTCCCGACATGCTGAATTGCGCCGGCATTCATAACCGCAATCCGGTCGGAAACCGCCATTGCCTCCTCCTGGTCATGCGTTACATAAACCGTCGTAATGCCGACATTGTTCTGGATCTCCTTGATCGCTGTACGCATCTCAACACGAAGTTTCGCATCCAGGTTGGACAATGGCTCGTCCATGAGCAGCACATCCGGTTCAATACACAGCGCGCGTGCCAGGGCGACACGCTGCTGCTGGCCGCCTGACAGTCTGTCCGGCATCCGGTCGGCCAGCTGGTCAATCTGCATGAGTTTCAGGAACTTGTCCGCCTGCTCATGAATCCGGCTCTTGTCAAACTTCCGGTTCTTGAGACCGAATTCCACGTTTTTGCGTACGCTCATATGCGGGAAAATGGCATAGTTCTGGAACACCATGCCGATGTTCCGCCGGGCCGGATCCAGGTCGTTGATCCGTGTCTCATTAAAGTAAAAATCGCCGCCCTCAATGCTGTTAAAACCCGCAATCATCCGGAGCAGCGTTGTTTTGCCACAGCCAGAGGGACCAAGCAGTGTAAAGAATTCTCCGCCGTGAATATCCAGCGAAAGACCACCGATTACGACGTTATCCCCATACTTTTTAACTGCATCCCGAATGATGATATTGACACTCATTCCTATCCCCCTCCAGCCTTTTGTCTGTACCGTCCCGGAAAGTCGCCCCGGATGCCGGCCTGTATTTGCGAATATTATAGCATGCAGTCAAATTTTAAACAAGACATACAGCTTTTCATTTTGTTTATTGGTTGTTTTCGTGAAACGTTTCAAAATATATTCATCCTCTTTCATCATTTCAACCCTGTTTCCTATCCAAAAAACAAAAAGCGGGAGTGGCCATATGGCCACTCCCTATAAAGAGGGGGGTTGGGGGGCGTTGTTATGGGGCAGTCTTCAGTGTTGTAACAGTTGCTCCTTCATTCTGAACAATCGTAATTGCTTTACCGATTGCAGTCTGATGGCCACTGTCCACCTTGTTTGTTCTACTTGTCCTGGAATTCATGAAGTGGAGACAGAACTGTCCGTTGAAGTTATTGTTGGTGATAACCTGCTGACCGTGAGGCACGCCGTACATTGAACATACAGCCTTGTAACCCTCAGAGGTCTCTATCAGCATCGGTCTTCTCTGATAATGTGTCGAAGACGTAATGCTCGATGCGTTGGAAACACCATACATGGAGCAGAATTTTGCAGTATCGCTTGACGTTACCGGCTCAGCGTCAACATGGTTGCCTGTAGACTGAATCCGGATATTGATCGTAATACCAGTATTCAGGTCAGTCAGTTTGGCTGTCTTGCCTGCCATGAGGCCGAGTTTGGAGAATGCACCGCTGATACCCTTGACCGTGAACCAGTCGATGTTATAGACCGTATTGCCCTTGACACTAATCGATCCACTTCCGCCGCCGGCGATCTTCTCCTGGAGCTTGGCTATTGTCTTTGAACCCGCAACACCATCTTCTGTCAGTCCATTGTCACTCTGGAACTTGGAAACAGCTTCAACCGTCTTTGTTCCGTAATGACCGGTAATATCGCTCGTATAATATCCAAGCTGCTTGAGCCATTCCTGAATCGTTGCAACCATTGGCGCAGTATCGTCATAACGATATGCTGTTGCATCGCTGCTGTTCAGTTTGGAAGTATCCACATTTGTCGTGACATAAGCGCCGTTGATATAATTGCCGTCATACAGCTTATACCAGCCGTCGTCATAATCAATGTACGTGTAGATATCACCATACTGTGCGCGACGTACAATCTCATAGGTCATTCCCGGTCCCTCGCGGACAGCAACGTCGGAAGACCTGACTTCGAGTACGCCCTCGACTTCATCATCCTTGTCACTGCTCGAGCTGGAGCTCGCCTGGAAGTCGGAATAAGAAATGATCGTAACCAGATCGCTGCGGACATATCCCTTGTAGGTATATCCTGAATACGCAGATACATGATACCAGATGACACCGTCCCGGGTAACACGCTTGTCAATCTTCATCTGGGTTCCCCGCTCAAGCGTTGCCTGAGACTTGGAACTCGTACTCGGTTCTGTGCGCAGAATCGCACTGCTGGCGGAAACGCGCGCATAACTGACCAGCGTTGTCGAGCTGTTGCCGGTAGATGTACTGGAGCTGCCGGAAGACGCTGAAATGGAACTGCCTGCCTTGGAATTGATCAGGGCAATTGTCTTGGAGCCTGCAATGCCGTCAACCGTCAGATTGTTCTTATCCTGGAACTTACGGACTGCTGCTGCTGTCAGGGAACCATAATTACCCGAAATCGGCCCGCTGTACAAACCGAGCTTCGTCAGTGCGTTCTGCAGCGCCTTGACCTGATCACCGGAATCTCCCTGTTTAAGAGAAGTCTTAACCGTTGTGGAGGAAGAGGAGCTGCTGCTTGAAGAACCTGTTTCGCTGGCAATACGGGACTGCAGCGATGAAGTGGCAGTGCCGGTCTGCGTCAGTCCCTTTGCTTTCTGATAAAGCCGTACGGCTTCAGCAGTCATGGAACCAAAGTGTCCGGTTATATCTCCCTTGTAATAGCCCAGTGTCTGAAGATTCTTCTGCAGATTGGTAACTGCGGTTCCCGTTGAACCAGTCGTCAGCGTCACAGACGAAATGCTGCTGCCCGAAGAACTGGAACTGGAGGAAGAACTGCTGGAGGATGCCTTTGCCGAACTGATCGCCTTAAGCGTGGAAGGACCGGCAATACCGTCTGCAGTCAGACCGTTTTTCTTCTGGAATGCCAGAACTGCATCCCGGGTCTTCTCACCATAGTGACCCGTAATCTCGCCGGAATAGAATCCCAGCGCCTTCAGCTTTGTCTGAAGCGCGGTAACGTTGCTACCAGAGCTGTTCAGCTGAAGAATGCCATTGGTTGAAATCGTGCCGGAGCTGGAGGAAGAAGACGAACTGGAACCGCCCTTCTTGGCAACAGCACTGCTGATTGCTGAAAGCGTTGCGGCGCCTGCCACACCATCCTGCGGAAGGCCATATGCCTTCTGGAAGCTCTTGACTGCCTCCTGTGTCTTCTTGCCAAAGTTGCCTGTAATATCTGCCCAGTAGTAACCGAGCGTCGTCAGGTTCTGCTGAAGTGTTGCAACAGCCGTACCGGATGAACCGAGACCAAGTCCCGTGGAACCGGAACTGACTTTTACGGTTGAGGCATTGCTGTACACCTGGTTCAGCTTTGCCACGGTTGCAGAACCGGCTACGCCGTCTACGGTCAGACCATACCGTTTCTGGAACTCCTTGATAGCAGCTGTGGTCTTCTCGCCCACATTGCCTGTAACCTCACCCGAGTAGATGCCCATGTTCTTAAGCTTTGCCTGAACATCCTTGATCGTGTCAGAACTGACACCCGTGGAACTGCTTCCGGAACTTCCCGCAACCGCTTCCAGTCTTGCGACTGTTGCCGGTCCGAGTACGCCATCTGCTGTCAGGCCGTTCCGGCGCTGGAATTCCTTGATGGCAGCTGTGGTCTTTGAGCCCACATTGCCGGTCACTTCGCCGGAGTAAATACCGAGGTTTTTGAGAATCGCCTGCGCTTTCTTTACCGTGTCCGTACTGGTCGAGCTGCCAGATGAGCTCGAAGAACTGGAAGAACCGCCGACGGAATTCAGCTTTGCAATGGTATCCGGTCCCAGAACGCCGTCTGCCGTCAGGCCATACCGGCGCTGGAATTCCTTAATGGCTGCCGTGGTCTTGTCGCCCACATTGCCAGTGATTTCACCCGAATAAATGCCGAGATTCTTGAGGACTGTCTGAGCGTGCTTAACACTGTCTGCTGAAGCAGTTGTACCGGACGAGGATGAACTTCCGGACGCCTTCGCGTCTGCACGTTCCTTGGCAGTCCATGCACCGGCTACCTTGTTCGGAATGTTTCCATCGCTTACACCATAAAGATTCTTCGCCTGTGTCGCACTCAGAATCTTTACATACGTCGTCTTTCCGTCATTCTGTGCAACCCAGCCGGTCTCAGTTCCCCCTTCGTGAGTCCGGTATTTTACCTCGATCCAGGTCACGCCGCCGCTTTCCTTCGACTGAAGGACATATACACAGCGGTCCTTGACCAGATTATCGATAGTGGTCGCATTGGATGACGCAGATTCACGCACACGGATGCGGTCCGCGGTTGTACCGTACACTTTGCTGAAGGTTGCGGCAGATGCCGGAACAGCAAATGCAACGATAAGCAATGCGCATAACAGCACTGTGAATCCGAAATGATTTCGGATCCTGTTCATCATTGTCATATCCCCTCTTTCTTACTGCCGGAGCAGTAAAATTTCAAACGGAGCCTCTTCAAAACAGGCTATAGACCTGCCCATGAAAAAGCTTGGCATAAGTTTATTACACAAATATTAACTTGTCAAGCCTTTTGTTACAAAAATATTAACAACTGTTAACATTTTTCTGCATATACACAGTTCTTCGTCTTCTCTTCCATGTGCTTTCATTTCAGAAATTCTGTTATTTTTTGCTTTTCAGTTTCATCCCTGCCTTCTTTTTCTACCCCACTTTCATATTACAGCTGTTCCATTTTATTTATTAAATCTGTTTTAATAATTGTCATCCGGTTTATAACCTTATTCAACGCTGTTCCCTGTCAGACGGAAAAAGCCGGAGTTTTACACTCCGGCTTTTTCCGTCTGTTCACGGCCTTCAGGCAGCAGCAGATGCTGTCTGGGCACAAATGCTGAAAAAACGGTATCCCCATCTTTTGATTCAACGTTAATCCGTCCGCCCATGTCGGTAATGATCTGATTGACGATATACAGCCCCATGCCATGCCCTGATGACTTGGTCGTATATCCTGCCTCAAACAGGCGTTCACGTACTTTCCCCGGGATAGCCGGCCCGTTGTTTCTCACCGAAAAGAACCAGCTGTTAACATCCTCGCCAAGAACCAGTTCGACCTGCGGGCGGACGCCGTCAGGAAGCTCTGCTGCCAGAGCTGCATCCATGGCATTATCTATCAGATTTCCAAGCACACGGCAGATTTCCCAAACCGGCATTTCTGCATCGCCCCACCTGGCGCCAATGGAAAGAATAAAATCAATACCCCTGCGTTTCGCCTGTTCCGTCTTTGCCTGAATCAGGGCATTGACAGCCGGCGCATCCGTTCGCAGCATTTTGCTGACCCGCTGCATATCGCCATATAGTTTATCTATGTACCGGAGCGCCTCCTCAGGCTCTTCCATTTCAATCAGGCTGTAAATCACCTGAATGTGATTCATGAAATCATGACGCTGTGACCGCATTTCCCGGTTCAGCGCTTCCATCTGCATGAAAGCTTCCTCAAGCGCCTGCTCCCGCTGGAGCACGCTGACATTTTCAAATGTTTTCCCAAGATCAGTTACGGCACCCCACGTCACGATGCCAAGACAGATCACCGCTGTAAACCGCGCCATGGTTTCCTCAATGCCGCCGTTAATCAGCAGTATGACAAGAAAAACCATGACGACAGCCGCCACAATTTCAAGCACATTGGCAACAACCGATATTACAACCGCATCACGGATGTTTTTTCTGTTTTTCAGTTCACCGTCGGCAAGCTGTATGCGCATGATCCACCTACTTATTCAGGCTATGTACCCCTTACCCCAATAGACAGCGCAGACTGTCCCATGGGACAGTCTGCTGAATTGATTATTCGTGAAGTGTTGCCGGATAGACACCCTTCGCATGAAGTTCGCGGAGATCTGCCTGAACCAGCGGCTTGTCTTCCTTATAAGTAACACCGAACCAGACGGCGTCTGTCCGGAGCATCGGAACCTTCAGCTCACCGCTGTGCATGAGCGTATCCACAGCAGAAGGCAGGAGGCACTCAGCCTTGATGGCATCCGGTGCCAGTCCCTTGAGGAATTCCTCAAAGTACGCTTCGAGCTTTCCGAAAATCCACGGCGTGAATCCCCAGAAATTCATGGAGATCGGCGCCAGCGGATCAAGCGGCGTGCCCGGTTCGCCGTTGTCAAGGTTAAGAATCGTACCGTCCGGCATCGCCTGAATCTTGAACGTCTCCACAACCTTGGAAAGGCAGCCGTCCTTCTCTTCACAGATGCCGCGGGTAACCGTACCGTTCTTGGACACCGTGTTGCGCAGTTCATAGCTGCAGATCAGGGCCTCCCCCTCCGGAGCAATAGTCTGGAGCTTCGGATACATGGTCGTAAAGGCAGAAACACCGTAGTAGTCATCTGCGTTTATAACTGCGAACGGCTGCTTGATCTTGTCTTTTGCAACCAGAACCGCATGAACTGTACCAAAGGGTTTTACACGGTCTTCCGGAATCTTATAGAAAGACGGAACGCTCGAGAAGTCCTGGAACGCGTAATCCACCTTGATTTTCTTTGAGATCCGGTCACCGCAGATTGCGGCCACCTGCTCCTGCATACCCGGCTTGATTACAAAGACCACCTGATCAAATCCGGCGCGGATCGCATCATAAATGGAGTACTCCATCAGAATCTCGCCATTCGGGCCGAGACCATCCACCTGCTTGTTTCCACCATACCTGGAGCCCATACCGGCTGCCATGATCAAAAGCGTTGCACCCATTGCGTGTTATTCCTCCTAAATCGCTGGCGTCTGTCCGTATCGCAGATACGCTGTTTCCGGCCGGCGCCATTCATTGAACGACATTATACAGGATTTGCAAATCCGATTCAACCCGTCTGCATGATGCAGAGCACAAAACCAATCAAAGCTTTGAAAGTTCGACTGCAATGCGGGACGCCGCGCGTGCATTATTGAACGCGAGCTGAATATTGGTCTTAAGGCTGTCTCCGCCTGTTTCCTCGACAATATGCGCAAGCATAAACGGCGTAATATTCTTGCCTTTTACCCCCGCCTCGTCCGCCATTTTGAGTACCTTGTCAATGACTGCACTCATTTCGTCAAAGTCCATGGCATACTGCTCCGGCACCGGATTGCCGATGAGCAGGCCGCCGTCCAGTCCCATATCCCATTTTGCCTTGGCAATCTTCGCCACATCCAGCGGTGTCTCTGCATTGAAATCCACGCCGAAACCGCTCTTGCGGCAGTAGAAAGCCGGGAAATCCGACGTTCCAAGACCGAGCACCGGAACGCCCATCGTTTCAAGATATTCAAGCGTACGGCCAATGTCCAGAATCATTTTGGCACCGGCACAGACAACTGCCACCCGGGTATGTGCCAGTTCCTGAAGGTCCGCGCTGATATCCATCGTCACTTCGCCGCCGCGGTGTACGCCGCCGATACCGCCGGTTGCAAAGACATGAATGCCGGCCAGCTGCGCCAGTATCATGGTAGTCGCCACGGTCGTCGCGCCCGTCAGTTTCTCAGCCACAACAATCGGCAGATCGCGCCGGCTAACCTTGAGTACGCCTTTTGCCTCACACATCCGTACCAGTTCCGACTCAGTAAGGCCCGCTTTCAGGCGTCCGTCAATCACGGCCATCGTAGCCGGTACAGCACCCTCTGCCCGGATGATCTTCTCAATCTCTCTCGCAAACTCAAGATTCTCCGGATACGGCATGCCGTGGCTCAGAATGGT
>JAFUHD010000076.1 GCA_017469025.1 Clostridia bacterium | reverse complement strand
GCGAATCTCCTCATGTTGATTCGCGGAGGGCGTACCGAACAGTTCTGCAATGCATAATCAGGGGCATATTGCGTCCATTTCCGGGAAATCACCCGAAAACAGATAGAAAAAGGGGCCAAATATCGTCTCAATATCAACTCTTTTACAGTGAAAATCGCAGAATCTGCGAAAAAATATACGTTTGAGACAAAGGGCTTCGTATTAGCGTCCTTTGTTCAGCGATTCCCTAAGGTTTTCGGTTTATACTGCATTCATCAACGAAAAGAGGTTATCGAAACATGAAAAAGCTTATTTCAATTGGTGTTGTTCTTGCTCTGCTGTGCTCGGGAATGACTGCGTTTGCAGACGGAGGTCCGGGAAACGTCCAACATGGCGGACCTGGTGGTGGCATGCGCGGCGGAAACGGAGGCGTGGATAAGTCTGGAGATTCTGAGCTGCAAACCATGATTAACGAGGTTGCTCCGCAGTTCCAGCTCAAGACATATGAGGAAAACGGAGAAACATTGCAGTACTATCTCTATGTTCCGACTGATTATGACACTGGAAACAGCTATCCGCTGATTCAGTTCATCCCGGACTCCAGCGTGGTTGGGAAAGAGGCAGAAGCGGTCCTCACACAGGGCTGGGGCGGCTTAATCTGGGCAACAGAAGCGGAACAGACAAAGCATCCGGCTTTTGTAGTTGTTCCGGTCTTCACGGAGACAATTGTGGACGACAACCATAATCATTCCTCTCAGATTGACCTTGCCATGCATATGCTGGAGAATTTGACCCAAGAGTATTCTATTGATACGAATCGAATCTACACCACAGGTCAGTCCATGGGCGGCATGACATCGTTCTATTTGAGTACTGCGTATCCGGATGTCTTTGCTGCGTATCTCTTCGTCGGCAGTCAGTGGGATGTGAATGTGCTGACCGGCCTGGAAGAAGAATCCTTCTTCTACATCGTTTCTGCCGGTGACCCGAAGGCTTCTGCCGGACAGGCTGAACTGCTGGAGAAATTTGACGCGGATGGAGCGGTGTACAGCAAGGCAGAATGGAGCGCACAGGCTGAGAATCAGGATGAGCTTGTGACAGCCATGCTGGCAGAGGGAAACAGTGCAAACTTTGTGACTTTTGCAGAAGGGACAACACTTGCAGAGGGGCAGAGCGCAATGCCCGGTGCAGGGGAACATATGACCTCTTTCGACTACGCTTATAAGATCGAAGCGGTCAGAGACTGGCTGTTCGCGCAGACAAAATAAAAGGGGAGCTTCGGCTCCCTTTTTTTGATATAAAGCCCTCTGCGGCTGACAGATTAACATTCGTTTCAAGTACGGACTCTGTGCCACTTCTGTGACCACTGTTTTGCTATACTCAGGCCATAAACAGAGAGGAGATGTTCAGAGATGCGTAGTATCAATTTTGAAGTACTGATCATTGCTTTTGTTGCGGCCAGCTTCCTGTGGACGTTTTTCAGAATCATCAGGGTCAAAATGCTTGGCGTGGAAGTCAATGCTGTGGTTACCCGCCTGGAGGAACATGAGACCACGGATGCAGATGGTATTCCGAATGAGTACTATGAGGCCTATATCCGGTACCAGACACAGGACGGAAGAACTGTCAATGCATCTCTGGCCAATTCCAATACCTTTCTGAATATCGGTGACTGGGTCAGAATCAAATACATTCCGGGACAGGAGGACTATCCGGTGCTGGCTGGTATTCTCTGAAGCGAATCTTCAGTTTACATAGGAGTGAAAGTCAATTGAACAGGGATGCCTGAGGCTCACAGTTCTGCTGTGGGCTTCTTTTATTTCTTTACGGGAAAGGGCTATAATCTACATTTTCATCTCCGCATTTCTAGATTTGTCAAAGCGCTCCTTTCGGACAGTTCTTTACGCACTCCATACATAAGATGCATTCCGTTCCGTTCTCACGTCTCCTTGAATTATCAGTCACATCCACATTCATCGGGCAAACACGTTTGCATTTCCCGCAGGAGATACATTTTTCTTTGTCACATTTCACTCGCAGAAGCGCAAAATAACTCATCGGCTTCAAGAACACCGTAATTGGACAGATGTATTTGCAGAAAGCACGGTTGTCTTGGAAGGCAAATGCGAGGATGATCCCTGTCGCATAATACAGAATGTTGCCAATAATAAACGCCCAGAACATGATTCTCTCAATGTTTCTTACATGTGCAATGAACAATGCCGTAACAAAGATGAACGAAAGCGCAAAGGTGATATACCTGATCCACCCTATTTTTCTTCGAGGCTGTTTTGGCACTATATAAGGCAGGAAAACCAGCACCATGGCTGTCCAGCAGGCATATCCGCACCATCCGCGTCCAAAGATCAGCGGTCCGAATATCTTGGCTACGGCATAATGGATGGTTGCAGCCTCAAACACGCCTGTGAACAGATAATACCAGAATCCCTCGAGCTGCATGTTTTCGTTACAGATCAATCCGAGATAGACAAGCATGTACAGACCGACAAGCAGCTGAACAATGCGCCTGGAGTGCCTGTATTTTTTGATAAACAGGAAGATGCCCAGCGAAATGGACAGGCCAATATAGCTGAAATTGAACAGATAAAACAGATTGTCTTTTGTCTGCTATAAGGTAATTGCGATCGTTTCAAATACAGCCAGCATAATGATCGGCATCGCATATTTCTTCATCTCTGCATCCCCACAAATCCCTGATTTGCTGACCTGATTCTACCATAGTTGTCATCAGTCCACAAGCCTCCCGTTTGCATATATGCCGTTTGCATAAAAAAACTTACAAGCCTGTGATCTCTTTTCTATCACTGCCTGTAAGACCGTTACGATACCGGACATTGAACCGGATTCCGTTTTATTCAGTTGTTTTACTTCCCGATGAGGGGAATCTTGTGAAGCGTTTCGATTGGGGCCTTATTTCCTCTGCGGTCCTGGGGGAACGGAAGCGGACGGTCGTCATCGCTGGGGTCATCTTCAGGATAATTGGTGGGCAGCTGGATCAGCCATTCT
>JAFUHD010000075.1 GCA_017469025.1 Clostridia bacterium | reverse complement strand
GAAATTGAACGGGATCAGCTGAACCAGATCCGTATAGTGACCGGTATTTCGCCGGATATGTTCAGCTGGCGTCTGGAACCGGGTGAGTCTTTTGAAGCACCTGAGGTGATTCTTTCCTACACCGGTGAAGGATTTGAAGCGCTTTCTCATACGCTGCACCGTTTTATGCGCAGGCAGCTGCTGCCAAAGCGCTGGCAGGGAAAGCGGCGTCCGGTGCTGATCAATAACTGGGAAGCGACATACTTTGATTTCACGACGGATAAGATTGTAGGCCTCGCAGAAACAGCAAAGCAGCTCGGTATTGAGCTGCTGGTACTTGATGACGGATGGTTCGGCACGCGGAACAGCGACAACACAGGCCTCGGAGACTGGCAGGTGAATGAAACAAAGCTGCCCGGCGGCCTGAAGCCCCTGATTGATTCAGTCCGTGCAAAGGGGCTTGGCTTTGGCATCTGGATTGAACCGGAGATGGTCAATGAAGATTCGGCACTGTACAAGGCACATCCGGACTGGGCGCTGACCGTCCCCGGCAGGGTGCCGGCGATGAGCCGGAACCAGCTGGTCCTGGATATGGGCAATCCGGAGGTAAGAGACTATCTGTTTGGCATCTTCTCTGACCTGCTCAGGTCCTACCCGATCTGCTATGTCAAATGGGATATGAACCGGCACATGACGGATGTCTACAGCCACTGTATGCCATCCAGACAGCAGGGAGAGGTCTTCCACAGGAACATTCTGGGTGTATATGATCTGGCAGACCGTCTGACTAAGGCATTTCCGGATGTACTCTGGGAAGGATGCTCGGGCGGCGGCGGCCGTTTCGATGCCGGTATGCTGCATTATTTCCCGCAGATCTGGCTTTCTGACAATACCGATGCGATTGACCGCCTGGATATTCAGTACGGGTCCAGCTTTGCATATCCGGGTTCGACGATTTCTGCTCACGTGTCCGCCTGTCCAAATCACCAGAGCGGCCGGACGGTGCCTATTGGCACCCGTGCGCTTGTTGCCATGACAGGTGCCTTTGGCTATGAACTGGATCCGGCAATTCTGACGGATGAGGAAAAAGCGGCCATTCCGATGCAGATTGAACGGTATAAACGGTATGCGCATCTGTTCCTGGACGGGGATTATTACCGTCTGGCCTACTCCGGGGACAATGGCTATTACACCGCCTGGTCCTATGTATCTGAGGATAAGCGCGAGGCACTGGTCAGTGTGGTTGTAACGCGCACCCGTGCCAATTATCCGGGTGCTTACCTGAAGCTTCGAGGTCTTGATCCGTCTGCATCCTACCGCCTTGATGAAGTCATATACGAAGGTGTAGGGCACGCTGCAGAACTCCAGCAGGAGAGCGGCAGCCAGAGTGAAAAGAAATGCTTTAAGGGGTCCACGCTCCTGCATGCCGGTTATGTGCTGCCCCAGCTGTCCGGTGATTATCCGGGGATGCAGCTGCACTTTGTCCGCGAGGACTAAACTCAAAACAGAATCTCGTAGGTCAGTTCCTGCCGTTCCTCATTCGAGGAACGGTTTTTTCGTCCGCCGAGACAACTGACAAAATGCATGCCGAGCCGTTTCATCAGCTGCTCAGAGGCAGTATTTTCGGCATCACACTGGGCGATGAAACGATGAATATGCCATTCCCGCCGCGCATAGTCTATGAGCGCCGTTACAGCTTCATAAGCAATTCCCTTATGCCAGTAATCCCTGCCAAGTATCCATGCAAGTTCCGCCTCGTGGCGGTCTTCACTGATGATATACAGCGTGAGTCCGCCTATATGCCAGCCGTTCATGAGGATTACAAATTCCAGTGCATGCGGATTTGCCGCCTTCCATTCTTCCGCCGCCCGTTCGAGCCGCTCACGCTGTTCTTCGACTGAGGCAACCGGAAGGTGCATCATGAAATGCGTGACGACGGGATCTGAGGCATAGGCAAATGTACTTTCGAGGTATTCCGGTCCGGCCGGTTTTACAACCAGTCGTTCTGTCGTTATTTCCATTTTTTTCTCCTTTAATGACACAGTTGTGCTTTCGGCATCGTATCAATCGCAGTTGTCATGGTTTGACAAATCAGCACGTAGTGCTGGGCCATTTCCTTTAATGACACAGTCGTGCTTTCGGCACCGTATCAATCGCAGTTCAGTCTGATGCTTCGCGTCAGGGCAATTCATTTTACCGGCATTTCCTGAATAAAGCAAATTGGTATCGTCAGCGGCTGTCCCGAAAAGTGCAACAATTGCTGAAAAAATCGGTTTGATGCGTTCGGGATTCAGCCGATAGAATAGGGGCAACAGATGGGGCTGAGTGAGAGCACCACGTGAAAACGAAGGAATATCCAACGCGTCCTGTCGAAACGGCGAAAAGCCAAGAGGAGGATTTTCATGGAAAACTGGAGATGGATTGCTCTGACAGCAGCACTGTTGTGCCTGGTATGTGGCACAGTGCTGGCGGACAATCAGTATTACACGGTCAACGCACCTGTTGAAATCAGTGCTGCGGAGCCTGTCGTGCTGAAGCTGGATGCAAAAGAAGGCTGGATGTGGAACGTTACGGATAATACCGATGTTACAGCCTGGCTTGTGAAGGAAGATGGAACACCTGCTTTTGCGGATGCTGAGGGAATTGCAACTGCAAAACTGGTATATGGTCCCGCTGCGGATGAAGAAAATGATGTGGCTGTAGCTGTGGAGATAACCATTGATGCAGCCAGAATTACCGGCTTTACGGTCAATGGAAGCTATGATCTGTATGTAATGCCTTTGGGCAAAGCTTCCATCTGGGCATGCGGGAACAACCATGGACAGTATCAGGACAGTAAAGAACCGGCAGGAAAAGTGTCGATTCCGCAGGTATCCGTTGAAGGCAAGCTGACTGCAAATGCAGGCAAGGAGCTGGAGTTAACCAATGGGAGCGTGCAGATCTTGCTGGCGCTGGACGGCATCGAAGACAGCAGAATCGACTCCTCCGCAGCGCAGATAACGCTGCTGCCCGGAGATGGTTACAAACTGTATGAAGTACAGTTTGAAGAAGGTACGCTTTCAGATACATGGACGGATGGAAAAGCGGATTATACCATGGGAAACATTGGCGGCAATTTCACGCCTCAGGGCGGAGATGGAAACGGCCATTATGATTTCCGTATTGGTGTAAGCGGTATCAGATACAATGGACTGCCGCTCAGCGAAGCCATCGTGCGTACGGACTTCTACTCCTTTGGCCGTACATTCCTGACAGAGGGAGGCAGTCTGATTCTGGGAAGCACGCCTGTCTGGACTTCTGATGCAGACATTCCGGTGATCTGCGATGTTTATCCTGATACGTTTACGGCCACCTGGCCTGTCGAATTTGATGCCAGCAAATTGACGGATAATGACGTGAGCGTTACGCTCATCAGTACATACGGTGATGAGATGGCTCTGGAAGCCGGTAAGGATTTTGTCGTTGCTGCCTCTGCCAACAAAACGGAAATCACTCTGAATTACATCTATTGGGCATATGCGCCTGTATATACCACCATGCGCGTCAATGTGAATACCGAAAATGCCACATGGAATGAGCTGATGTACAAACCGGGTGCTTTGTTCAGCCATGACTATCAGATCAGCAGCGTTTATATTTACAACGTCATGAGCGGCGGCCCCAGCGGCACTCAGGCATGGACGATCTTTGGCCTCAACAATCTGACGGATTCCCATCAGGTGTATATGGACGCAACGTATACCCTCACTGCTGCAGATGCAGACGGGAATACTTTCTTCTACGGTGAGGATGAAAACGGCAAAGGCATCAGGGTTGCCAAGGAAGCGGATGCAGTGGCTTTCAACTGTGATGAAGAATGCAATGTGCATCTGGAAGGCGATACCGTTTATTATACCCGCCTGTTTGACCAGACAGAGGACAGGGAAATTGATGGCGAGACCATAACCTTTACCAAGAATTATGCCAATTGCGAATCGCTGCTGCGTTCCGTGGACAGCCTGATTGATGTGGAACTGGCGCCGGGATATGCGATCGGCACTGGCTGGGAAGACCATATCAAGTGGCCCTGGCAGACTTTCGTGGATGTTGGTTACAAGGGCGGCAGCAAGTAACCTGATCCTGTATGAATGAAAAAAACAGCTGCACGGTGAACCGACAGGTTCTGCAGCTGCAATGGGTGCCCGCACTGTGTGCGGGCACTTTGTGTTTTTGGGAATCAGGCATTCTTCTCTAAAAAGCTCAGGTAAAACGGCAGCACATTGTGCTGCCGAAGAATCAGACATGGAGAAACCGCGTTTCAAGCGGCGAAAGATCGACCGGGAAACATCCTGTGGGGCAGGTGATGCGGGTGGACATCGGTGCATCTGCGTTATTCATAATGAGCAGAGTGCTGCTTTCAGGGAACCAGGCCGTTTCGACGGCAGAATTGTCTGCTGTGCCGGCAGCTTCCTGAGTCTGTCCGGTGAGGGCAAGCAGAAGACTGAGGAACATGTGCGCATGAGCGGGCGAATAGGAGAAGGTGCTCATATAAACGGCAGTTCCGCTGCCAAAGCGGCTGCAGGTAAACTGCGGGATGCCGTCTGATTCTGCCCATACCTGTGTTTCGGGGGACATCAGACGGATATTTGACTTCTGTCCGACTGCAGTTTCGGGAATGTCAAAGGGGGCTGCTGCGGTTTCAAACTGCCAGGGCATATGACAGGCATAATCACCTGTATCCATGTCTACACCCAGCAGATGTGCCAGTGCAAAACCGGTATCCAGTCCTGGAACGGCAGAGGGTTCTTCGATGCCGATAAAGTGACCGCCCTGATATACGAAACGGGTGATTTCGGAAACGAGAGCGGGATTGAGCCAGGCATTGCCGCCGCTCCAGGCATCGCAGGCCTGGCCTGCATTGATCAGAATATCAATGCCATGAAGACCACCGTTCAGAACATCCTCAAAAGACAGGAAACGGACGTTGACGGGGAAACCTGCAAGCGCTTCAAGTACATGAATGAGCACGTGCGTATTGGTTTCATGGAAATGGCCGGAAAGCGTCCAGCTGCGCAGACTGCCCCAGGTGTGCACAACACCGATGGTAATGGGAAGCACAGCAGGCGCACCTTCAGCGTGAAGGGCTTTGATTGCCCGGAACTGGTCGGACATTTCGGTAATGGTGTCGACAAATGCCGGGAACTTTTCAGTCAGGTGGAGATATCCACCAAGACCGATCCGGTCCACACACTGGCGGGCAAGCGCGCGGCGGACGTGCAGCCAGTAATCCAGGGCATCTTTTTCGGGATGACCGCCTTCCATAAAGGTAGGCAGACCGCCAAGACCGACCGGGAAAAGATATGGATGGAAACGAAGTTCATGTGTCGGTACGTCGACGCCGGCACACAGACGGCATTCAAAACCGGAGAAAACACATTTGATGAGCCCGTCAAAGCCGATGGATGTGAAATACGGTCCATATGGCTCCATGCCGACCCAGCTGTCATCATAGAAGACATAGGCCTGTTTGCCGTGTGCGTGGATAATATTTACCAGTTCCCGGGCCTTGTCAGCAACAAAGCGCTGGATGAACTTCATATAGTCACGTTTTGCAGGTGTCGGCGGTCTGTGTGTGGCCTGCAGTTTTCCCTGATGGATGAAATCCTCAGCGGTCAGCGCATACCCGTATTCTGCTTCAAACGCACGAAGCGCTGCCGGACTTACGGTAAAATCATAACTGGCCCAGTCCACAAAGCGGCTCCTGCGGCGCATGTCATCGCCGAAGATCCAGACAAAATTGTAGAAGAGGGAAGTCAGCCGGACGACATTGGTATCCGGATTTTCGATACACCAGTTTTCAAGCCAGCCCTTCAGGTATTCCCAGGCAAGTGGATGACGCGGGTCCAGCTGGCGCAGATGTTCGCTGGTCCAGTTGTTGGTCGTATGGTTATACATGTTGATTTCCTCCCAGATGCGCCAGCACAGGAAGGAGACCGTATAACGGTGGAAGGGTGTGCAGTTTCTGATTTCAACAAGTCCGTCATGACAGGACCAGTTTTCCCGGGAAACAACTGCATTTGCGGTACGGTCCCAGACCTGCCAGTATTCAAGTGCATCCGCAGAGTCATTCAGTTCAAACTGCTCGGTAAAATAGCCGTCCAGAGGATGAATGATGAGCGAGTCTGAAACAGCGGTTACAGGATCTGAGGACAGGAATGTCTGCTGCTGTGCATCCGGATGCATGGCAGCAAAGTCGTTATGCTGCCGGATGATACAGATGGTGGAATAAACCCGGTATCCGGCAGAGATGATTTCCGGAGAGAGATGGGTACCATCACTGTCACGGATCACATCTGCACCCCAGCGTCTGGCAAGTTCAAGCGTCAGCTGTTCATATCCGGATTCGCCGGGCAGGGTAAAATCAGCGCGGGCAGGTATCTGCATGGGTTCCTCCTGTAATATAATGAATT
>JAFUHD010000074.1 GCA_017469025.1 Clostridia bacterium | reverse complement strand
CCGAAAACAGCTGAATTCTCCCTTTTGCAACCTGCTCTTCGATCCATGGAATAGGATCTTAGGAGAACCCGTGTGTATGTAATTCGCTAATGATCTTTTCATGGCGGAAGAAAACATATCCCTAAAATTGCATGATTAGATCAGCAAGGGGTTCGCGATTCCTGTTTTGAGCCAGCTGCAATCTGCTCCTGCCAGCTTTCCCATAATCAGGCCGATTTCGTTAAATGGAAACTCGATTTGTGTATTTGTACTGGATAATTCAAACCCGTTTCTTTCCCGAAAATAATCCAAACACTTTCCAAACACCCAATATTTATATTTGAAAGCGTTCCTATGCCGTTCGACAATCTCATTAATACCGCTACTTTGCATTTCTGACCTGCAGGCAGATCAAATCGAGTAAAATTATCAAAAAACAGATGCTTTTTAGCATCTGTCAGTAATATTTCTTAAATACGTTGATTATGGTTTGCAATATGACGGACTTATATTCAAACAATAAACCGAATTGCCAGAGAAAAGGCATTGAAAAATCGGCGCTCTACACTAAACGGCATAATCAGGCTGCGCACTTTATCTTCTCAAGCTCTTCAAAAACGTCCTCCGCTATATACTACATGACCAGCTTTCCCGCTGATGCCAAATCAGATTCACACGGCATCTCACTCCAGCATCTCCATGATTTACCATATGTCTGTTTAAGTCTCGCATCATTTCCATGATTGAATGTCACTACTTTTTCATTACACTTATCAGGTATAATACATTCAAAGCCATTAGAACTTTCCAAAATAATCGTTTTCTCCGAAACAAGTACCTGTTCCAATGTTAGTGGCATCATGCAGATCCTCTCCCTTTTTTTCTTCAATGACAAAACTGCTTACTTCAGATTCCAATTTTATAACAAATCGTCTCCTTTCTTTATATTTCTATAAAATGGAATTTAATTATACCCCCCTATTTAGTTTTCTAGACTATGTGATTTTTTTAGTAATCTTATTGGTATGAATATTAATTTTTTTTATAACTTCTCATAATAATAGAATCTTTCTATTCGATACAAATTCTGAGTGAGCATTCTCTCGTTCCCTTAGCGTAACTATATACATTTCCCTGTGATTGGAACTATCGTTCCAATCACAGGGAAAATCTAACGCAGGTGTTCCACTTTGTTTTTATTGAGTGTTCCATTTTGCGATTTCCCGGTACAAGACAGACTTCGAAACAGGACTGTATGGAGAGGGCCCGGCGTGAGCGCTGGTTTGTAAATAATGACAACTGCTTATGATACGATTCCGAAAGCACAACTGTGTCAATAAAGACATCGTAACGGGCATTCTCGATCTACATCAATTCTTCCATCATTCTGCCCGGCGTCCGTGAGAGCTGCACGACTGTTTTTGTGGTGCAGCCTTTGATATCCCTTTCCCCGAGCATATATCACGGTTGTCCTGGGTAAACCGCTGGTCTGCGACAGACGATACATGAACATATTCTTTTCTCGCAGCATGTATACCGGTGTTTACCATGACACACATGGTACAATGGACTGGGAAAGCTGCAGTACACTTTGCACGTAAATTTGTCGGGCATTTTTCTTTCTGCAGGACATCATTTTACTTTAACCCGCAGTTGTTTTTTGGCTGATGCTGTCTGATTTTTGTTGTCAGAAAAAAAACAAAATGGTATTATTACCTGGAAATCTACTGTTGGATAAACGCGGTATTTAATCAGAAATGCCGGTCTCAATTGACTTGACAGTCAACAGCGACAGGGGCATTCAATCTACCTGTCATTATTTTTCCTCCGGGAGGAACTGCTGAGATGAGCCGTTGGAAGACATCATGGGTTGTCATGGCAAATGTGGGTCTGATGATTGCCATACTGGCTTTTGTCGCATTGTATTCCATTTATGAGGGAAAAGACAATTACAGGACCCAGGTGGAACACTTCGTCAATACAACAGTTGCCATGGAACGTGTAACGGAGAGCTAGCTGGTAGGCGAACAGGAAGTCTGCGACAACTGGGCGCAGTATATCAACAGTCAGAACCTGACGCTTGAAGAAGCTGCTGCATATGTCAGGGCAACTCATACGCAGGCTGCCATTTCTGCCCATCTGATCGATGCAAAAACCCTTGAAGGCTATTCGACGTGGTCAAAGCTGAACACCGCGGATGAATATGACGTCTCCTATCAGCGGCTGGAACTGATCGGAAATGGGGACTGGATTGCAGAACCCGGCACGGCGATCAGCATATCACGGACCTACACAAATCCAGTCAACGGAGAACAGTCTCTGGCATTCTGCAACCGGATCACGGTCTGGAATCCGGAAACGGCAGAGAAGCGTCCGGCTTACCTGCTGCGCATCGTTCCCACTTCCGATCTGATCGAAAAATGGGTTTTCCCTCAGGAGGCATATAAGCATGAAGAGTTTTCCATGATCGACGCGGAGGGCAACTATATCATTCGTGGACGCTCCTTCAAAAACTCCAGTTTCTTCGAGTTCTACAAATCCTATAACCAGCCCGGCGTCGATGCACAGCAGCAGTTCTTTTCGGATATCATGTCCGGTACGGACTCCTTTGTCATGCTGAATTCAAAGGGACAGGCGTGCATTGTCGCCCATACGCCCGTTACCTCCACCAGAGGCTGGGTACTGCTGAGCTATGCACCGGTCTCCGACCTGGACACAAATACAGTGGACTGGCTGCTGATCGGTGTTGTCTCTGCCGGTCTGCTCCTGCTACTGGTCATGGACTTTCTGTACATGAACGCCTTCAATAAAAAGCTGCGGGTCATGGCCAGGGAAGCCGAATCCGCCAACAGGGCAAAAACCGATTTTCTCTCCACCATGTCACACGATATCCGTACCCCGATGAATGCGATCATCGGCCTGACCACAATTGCTGAAAAGAATCTGAGCGACCAGGAAGCTGTGGGAGAAAATCTGCGAAAAATTGGTCTTGCCAGCAACCATCTGCTGACGCTGGTCAATGATATTCTGGACATCTCCAAGGTGGAGAGCGGAAAACTCAGCCTGAGCCCGATGACCTTTTCCATTGTGGAAACCGCAGAAAACCTGGTGAACCTTTCCCAGCCCATGGTAAAGGAAAAAAACATAGTTTTCAGCTTCTGCATCAACCAGATGATGCAGGAATACCTTTACGCAGATCAGCTGCGGCTGAACCAGATTTACATCAACATTCTTTCCAATGCGATCAAATATACGGAGCCTGGCGGACGCGTCCTCGTGGATCTCAAAGAGGAAAACAGCGAAAAAGAAGGCTGCGTGAAACTCATTTATATTGTTTCGGACACCGGTATTGGCATGAGTCCAGAATTCATGAGCAAGATGTATCAGCCATTTTCACGGCAGACAGACAGCCGGGTCAACAGCATTCAGGGCACCGGTCTCGGCCTTGCAATTACCAGACAGATGGTCGAATTGATGCACGGAACCATTGAATGCCAGAGTGAGGTCGGAAAAGGGACGACTTTCACCATTGTGCTGGATATCCCCATTGCTGAAAAACAGCCTGAGGAAATGCGGCTGGATGCTGTCAGTGTCCTGATTGCAGACGATGACCCCGTCCTGCTGGAGACCTCGCTGGAGACACTGAAATCGCTGGGGGTACCCGCGGAAAAGGCGCAAAGCGGTCCAGAAGCACTGGAGATGGTCCGAAGCCGGCATTCTGCAGGACGGGATTATGACGTGATCATCCTTGACTGGAAAATGCCCGGAATGGATGGTATCGAAACGATCCGGCGGATCCGCGCGGAAGTGGATGTGAGAATTCCCCTCCTGCTCACCTCCGTATATGACTGGTCTGACATTGAGGATGAAGCAAAGGATGCAGGCGCTGACGGATTCATTGCCAAGCCGCTGTTCCGCTCCAGATTGTATGAGAAAATCAACGCGCTCCTCCGGCCGGAAGAGACGGCCGTGGTGGAAGAAGACAATTATTCTGATCTGGCGGGCATGAATATTCTGGTCGCTGAAGACAACGATATCAACTGGGAAATCATCTCCGCCATGCTTGGCATGTTCGGTATCACGGCAGAACGGGCTGAAAACGGCCGTATCTGTGCGGACAAACTGGCCGCAGCCACAGAAGGCACTTACGATCTGATCTTTATGGATGTACAGATGCCTGAAATGAACGGTCTGGACGCAACACGATTCATCCGAAAACTGGGAAACAGCCGGGCTGCTTCCATTCCCATCATTGCCATGACTGCCAACGCTTTTTCAGAAGACATCGCAGAATGCATGAAGGCCGGCATGGACGGACATATTGCCAAGCCTGTCGATCTCAAACTTGTTGTAAAAGAAATCCGCAGAATCAAGGAGGATAAAAGAAAATGAAAAAAATGCTCTGCGCCGTTGTGACCACGCTGGTGGCCATCGCATTGACCGCCTGTTTTACCTGTGTACAGGCTGAATCCGGCAAGTTTCAGCCAAGGCTGGATAAAGATACCAGCTGCGAAATCAAAGTCATCGGCACCTACTCCAATTTTGAAGCACTGGAAGCTGAATTCGACAGATTCAATGACTTCTACCCCGACGTTGAACTGAGCTATGTAAAACCGGATGATTACAACAATCTGCTTGGTACCGTTCTGGAAAGCAACAACGCGCCCAACATTTTCTTCTCTTCTCAGTGGATGTGCAGCAATGAGAAGTATCAGCAGGTCAGTGATCATATGGAAGACCTCTCAGACCCTGCGCTGGGTCTTGAACTCGACTGCCTCCGTTCCGGTCTTTTGAATCCTGATGCAGACGGCCATCTGATGATGGTCCCGGTTTTTGCCAGAAACTACGGCATGCTGGTGAACAATGATCTGTTTGCGAAGGAAGGCCTTCAGGTGCCCACCACCTGGGAAGAGCTGCTGGCTGTGTGCGAGGCATTCCTTGGCAAAGGCTATGCCAGTCCCATGATGGGCTACAGCGCTGATGCTTCCGGCTGTCTCATGAATATACTGGTGTATCCGGAAGTCGTAGCAGTCCTTGCCGGAGATCCCGAAGCGCTTCAGGCAGCAAATGCAACAGATTCCTCAGCAGGCGAATGTATGCGTCATGGTCTGGAGTCAATGATGCTGCTGATTGGCAGCGGGTACATCAATCTGGAAAAATGCAATGAAATCAGCGACAATTATACACAGGTCATCCTCCGCTTTTTTGAAGGCGATGTCCCCATGATGATCTGCACTGGAGATACCGTCTCCGGAACCAAAAAACGTGAAAGCCAGTCCGAGGCGTTTTCCAGGGCACCTTTCACCTATTCTTTTGCGCCCATCCCGCTGTCAGAAGCCGGTGGATATTTTATTGACAGTCCTTCCATCCAGTTCTCCGTCAATAAAACCTGCCAGAACCTGGATATGACCAACGAGTTTATGCGCTTTCTGATCACCCGTCAGGAGTTGAACGAAATGGCTTCCCTGAAGCGTCTGGTTACGCCGACAAAGGATCTGTCCTTTGACTCTGTCTACGCGCCTTTCGGTCAGGTCCCCGCGGAGCGGACCCTGTGCCCTGAAATCATTGGCATTACAGATCCTCTCGCCGTACAGATTCGGAATGCATCCTTTCAGGTCGGAACTGGCGCAATAACCATTGATGAGGCAGTCAGCCAGTACGGATCATTCTGACGCGATTGCCCGGACAATGCACTGGTCTTTTAAATTTAGGCATCTGCTGATCAATCTCTTTATCGCATTTAAAGCACTGGGTTGACATATGTCAATCCGGTGCTTTTTTTATGCCCTGCGCAGCAGGAGGAATTCATCCCCGCTGATGCGGCAGGCTCATGTTCTGTGCATAACAATGATACAGCGTAAATAGTAGATAAGTGACATCTTGCCTCCGGGTTAAAAATGAAAGAAAAAACTCGGAGGTATTTTTATGACTGGGGAAAAGAATCGTGATCGCTGGGACAAGATTGTGTCAAAAGCATATAAGAGCCATGAGCCAATCAGGCAATGGTGCAGCGAACACGGCGTTCGTACGAACAATTTTTACAAATGGGCAAAAAAACTTGGGTACACGAATGACGGTAAAAAGACCGAAAAATGTCTGGCAATGATAGAAGAAAAGCCTGTCAGAGCTTGTGCGTCAGACGTTACGGCATATCCTCAGTTCGTAGAGGTGCCCGCGCAGCTGTTGGAGCACATTCCGGAAAATGAGGAATGCTTTTCATCAGCGAGACCCCTTATCACAGTCCAGACTGGCGGTTATCAGATCGGGGTTTCTGACGGTTTCAATGAACTGATCCTGTCAAAAGTATTGGAGGTGCTTCGCTATGCTTAAGGATCTGGATTTAAAAAAGTATTCTCATATCTACATAGCCCCAGGCTTCACCGATATGCGGCAGGGGATCAATGGTCTTTCTGCTCTTGTCCAGTATGTGTTTCACCTTGACCCTCTCGGCGAAGGCGCCATCTTCCTGTTCTGCGGGCGTCGCAGGGACCGGATCAAGGTCCTGGCACACGACCAGGATGGCTATGTACTGTTGTACAAACGGATCTTCAAGGGACGGTACAAGTGGCCCATGAGCGAAGAGGATGTGAAGGCGCTGACGGCAGATGAGTTTAGTCAGCTTATGGAAGGGTACAGTGTTGAAAGCAGTATTGATCCGGGTGCCATCACACGAATACGGCAGGCAATGCGTCCCGGTTCACAGACCGGAAAGGAAGAAACGGTATGTTAGAAAGGAAAGAGCCATATACTGAAAAAGAGCTGAGCGAAGGCTGACATATGCCGGAGAGCTGTACAGACAGATAGAGGATGTACTGAAGGCGGCCATGCGGGCCGTGAAAGAAGATGACCAGACAGATGCGTGTAAATACATCAGTGAAGCAGACAGCCTGCTTTACTGTCTGGGAAGACTCGGAGCTCAGGAAGGATCACGGACCGGACGCCCCCAGGCGGCTGTCCGGGAAGGCGGCGACCTGACACTTGGACAGATCCGAAACATCCGGCGGCTGTGTGTCTCTGCCGCAGAACTGGCGCATAGATTATGGATCTCCGAATCCACTTTTCGCAGAAGAATGCGAAAAACAGAGTACCTGCCGAATAATGTGCTCTTTTCCCGGATACCATAGAAATATCAGATACGCATCCTGAAGATACGACTGCCGGGCCTGTCAGAAGCTCTGACAGGCCTCTTTTTATGTCAGGATAATGGCTGGAGATTCACTGCCGGCTGTTCTCCCTGGCTCTGGCCAGGATCTCTGCTGTCTCCAGCCTTTCCTTCAGGCACTCTTCCTCGTAGGCACGGTATTCAGGTGACCAGACCATGAAGCAGTCCATTTTCTCATCGTTGAAATAGGACTGGGCTTTTTCTTCCAGTTCTTCCACATTGCTCGCAGCCGTATGTCTGACTCCGTTTTCGATGTCCTGATTCCTGATGAAAGGGACTGCCTTGTCCAGAAGGTACTGGAAATAAATGTCGACATGGTCCGTATATGCCTTCGCCGTCTGGGTCAGTGTTTCCCATCCTGCGCCAGTCTTTCCCATGACATCCGAACCGATATACCTCGAGACGTTCCTTATCAGAGCAAGAAAAGCAAATTTACGCTCGCTGTTTGAATTTGTGAGCGGAATGCTTCCGTCCTCAATGAACCTTTTCAGGTATTCCTGCTGGTTGTCTCTGTATGTGAGCGCCTTATACATGAGGCTTCCCTGCCCCTGGTCATCGGCCTCCAGACCGGCCAGTACTCCAAATGCCTTCTCCAGTTCCGGCATCACGTGCTCCAGACGGTATCTGGTACGTTCATCTGCCGACATGCCTTCGTTCTCCTTCTCTTTTACAAAGACAATCTGCAGTTCGGACAGCGCTTTGTACGCTGGAATCTGCTGGAGCTTTTCTTCCGACATGTCCTTAAGCCCCGGTATGGCCTTCAGCACTCTGACCAGCCGTGTGCGCAAATGGTTCATACATCCTGTGTTTCTTATGGCCCCTCCCGTTTCTTTCTCGATAATGTGATAGGGCTCGTGCCCGTCCGTCGTGGCGTATCCCCTGTATTCATGGTCTTCCACCAGATATTTCCGCAGCACACTGGTATCTTTTCCTTCTGCGTAAACAAAAATGGTGACCCTCTTTTCTGTGTCATACAGCTCACTGACGGTGAATACCCAGAAATAGCGCCGGTACAGAATGCTTTTTTTCTGGTCATACATGAGGACCGGGGTTTCATCGATCTGAATATGTCCTGTCAGGAAGAGCCAGTACCACATCCTCTGGATGACTGCCGTAAAGAAACCATAGTAGAACCTGGCATTCTCTTCCAGCATCTGTGGTGGGAGCGAAAGGCCGTCCCTTTCCAGATCGGCAGATACCCTTTCCCATGGCAGACGCAGGAGAAAGCGTTCATGAAGAAAGTGGGCTACCAGGGATGGTGTGGTCCGGCTATGATCCCGCAGACGTATGACAGGGTTGGGTGCAACAACCATTTCTTTCGTGACATGGTCCTCTGTTTTGTCAACTGCTTCATAGGCACTCAGGACCGTCTTCCTGACATAGATGGTCTGCGGGATGTATTCAACTGGATGATCTCCCGGTCGTTGCTTTCCATGCGGCGAAAATTACCTTTACCAAAGATCTTTTCCAGTTCATCCTCACTGATCTCAATGGTTTTTTCGATGAAGGGAAGATTCCTGCACTGATTATCCAGGCATCCGGGAGAACGCCTGGGTTTCCAGGTGCGGATTTTTTCAGGGGACTCCTTTGTGTCGCTGCTGTCATCCTGTCCGCCTCTGCTTTCAACTCTTTAATCTCTCCTGTCAATCGTG
>JAFUHD010000009.1 GCA_017469025.1 Clostridia bacterium | reverse complement strand
ATACGGTGCCGAAAGCACGACTATGTCATTAAAGGAGATGGCCCAGCACTAGGTGCTGGTTTGTCAAACAATGATAACTGCGATTGATACGGTGCCGAAAGCACGACTATGTCATTAAAGGAGGTGATTCCCCATGGCGTCCGGAACATCCGACCTGATTGTCCGCCTGTCCCTTGACACGACCCAGTTTGAAGGCTTCCTGTCCAAATTTGAAGGGCAGATGACGAAGCTGCAGGCCTCCTGCACCAACGCCGCCACCGGGATCACCAACTTCAAACAGGTACAGGACAAAGAAAGGCCAACTGGTCATACTGGAAGACGAAGCTGCTGTGGTCAGGCGCATTTTCCAGATGTTCCTGGATGGGGATTCATGCTACATTATCGGTAAAAAGCTGGAAGCGGATGGCGCCAGGTCATATGCAGGCAAAGCACTCTGCGGTGAGGTGATCGCCAACATGATCCGACAGGAGAAATACACCGGCTGCACCCTGGCGCAGAAGCTGTACACGGCAGACCACGGAACGCACAAGCAGGTCCGCAACACCGGTGAGCTGCCGATGTATTTCATCGAGGGAACGCACCCTGCCATCATCAGCATGGAGACCTTCCAGTCGGCGCAGCAGGAATTCGCTCAGCGGTACGGGGTTGAGATCGTTAATGGCATTGCCCAGAAGGCCAGCTACTTTTATCACAAGGATGGGGAGCACAGTCCGCATCCAAAGCACAGAGGGCCCTACTGGTCGGAGGAACGCCGCAGGCAGCATTCTGAATACTTCCGGACCCGCGAGAGCGGACAGTGCCGATATGATTTTTCGCATTTCATCGAATGCGAACATTGCCATGGTCACCTGCAGGCTTCGCTCAGACACTACGTGGATGGGTCCGCCGAAGCAGGCTGGGTCGATGTCGAGCATACCATGAGAGCAAAGGACACGCCAAGGCCGATTGTGTTCAGGGATGGTGCACTGAAGGCACAAATCATCAGTGCCCTGGGCTGGAAAACATTCGATGCGGACAGGATGTTCGAAACGCTCTCCGGCATCAGCGTGAACGTGGACCTGGTCACGCTACATTTCAAGGATGGGGTCACGAAAGCATTCCGGTACATTCAGCCCAAGCAGATCCACAGGAAAAGGAAGGAGACAACCTGATGGCAACGGTCACAAAGATTCCGGCGACGGTAAGTCGATATACCGCAACGCCGATCCAGGCGAGGGTCAAGCGGAAGGTTGCAGCCTACGCGCGCGTTTCCACCGACCACGAGGACCAGCTGAACAGCTATGAAGCCCAATGCGACTACTACACAAACTACATCCAGGCCAACGACGAGTGGGAATTCGTAGGCGTGTACAGCGACGAAGGCATCTCCGGCATAACGACCCGCAGGCGCGATGGTTTCAACCGAATGGTTGAGGACGCCCTGCCCGGTCGCATTGGACTCATTCTCACAAAGTCTGTCAGCCGTTTCGCCCGCAATACTTTGTCAAGGGTATTACCGCAGGTGCTGCGAAAGGCTGATGATAATGACATTTGACGAAATGAGACAGTCCTGCGCCGGATTTACGGCGCAGGCGGTGTCCCGTCTGATCACGAAGCTGCCGATTGCGCTTCAAAAGGCAGAAAACCTTGATTTTATTCCCTATACTGTGAAGTACGGAAAATGGGTACCGGGCCCGTTTGACGGCATCTGCTGGTGGACCAATGGATTCTGGCCTGCCTATATGTGGGCGGGCTGGCGTCTGACGGGGGATGAAAGGTATAAACGGGAAGCGGAGCGCGCTGAGGCGTGCTTGGATGAAGCGTTTTCCGAGTTCGACCATCTCCATCACGATGTTGGCTTTATGTGGCTGATTTCCTCAGGTGCATCTTTCAGAATGACAGGCAGTGACCTGAGCCGCAAGCGGACGCTCGCTGCAGCCAATCTGCTGGCAGGGCGTTTCAATCCGGCCGGATTCATCCGGGCATGGAATGAAGACAGGACGGGCTGGGCAATCATTGACTGCATGATGAATCTCAATCTGCTTTACTGGGCCAGTGAATATACAGGTGATCCCCGTTTTCGGAAAATTGCCATGACTCATGCGGATACCGCCATGCGACATTTTGTGCGTGAGGATGGCAGCTGCAATCATATCGTGGTCTTTGATCCTGAAACACTGAAGGTGCTGGATACGCCTGCGGGACAGGGCTATGCACCCGGTTCTGCATGGAGCCGCGGTCAGGCATGGGCAGTATACGGATTTACACTCAGTTATCTTCATACAGACAATGAAGCTTATCTTGCTGTTGCGAAAAAGACAGCATCCTATTTTATAGATCAGGTGAAGGAGGACTTGCTGCCGAAATGCGATTTCCGCCAGCCGGCAGAAGATGAACTGCGCGATGCGTGTGCAGGTGCTGTTGCTGCCAGCGGCCTTCTTGAACTGGCCAGATGTACAGGGGAAAAGGAATGGCTTGATGCAGGTGTGAATCTGCTGCGTGCGCTCGATGAACGCACAGCTGACTGGACGGATGCATCTCCTGCCATACTTACACAATGTACAGGCGCCTATCATGGAAATGATCATAATATAGCCATGATTTATGCGGACTTTTTCTTTGCTGAGGCACTGCTCAAACTGAATGGAGACAGCTTCCTGTTCTGGTGAAAATGATGACAAAAGAAATTTGTGAACCGCTCATGTGTGTATGGTTCGGCAATTTCTATCGCCCGGCATTTGATGACCGGGCGTTTATTGATTCTGCCATGGAATCAATCGCCGGAATTGGTTTTAACTGTGTGGAACTGGACAGCAAGGCGTGGGCTGATTTTGAAGCGCGCTTTAATGGTGAACTGCTCAGCCAGTATGTTGCCCAGCAGGAATATATGATGGACTCGGCAGCCGGGCAGGGACTGGCATTTATGTTCCTGGCGCTTTATCTGAATGGAGACAATCTGTATCCAAATATCAGGTACAGCCCGCCGCTGCTTGGAGAATCCATTACAAAACCGGACGGCACGGATGGAAACTGGTACAAATACTGGTCCGAACAGGCACAAATGGCACAGGTGCAACATGTTTCCGGGCTGCTTAAAACCTATAGCGGAGGCAGTGCACAGCTTTGGATCGAAGGACAGCAGCGTATACCGGTCTGCTCCATGTGGGATCCAGTTGTTGCACCGAGCTTTGACAGGGAGGGAATTGAGCGTTATCATGCCTGGCTTGAGAAAAGGTACAAAACGATAGAGGCATTTAACAGGGCATATTGGACAGGTGCCACATCGTTTGAGGATCTGCAGCCGCAGGAATACTGGTTTGAGGCAGCATACGGCGAGGGAAGATGCTATACGGAGGAAGACCGGAAAAGCATGTCGCCTGCGTTCGTGATGTGGGCGGACAACATGATCTGGCGTGCGGAGGAACTGAGTGCGTACTTTGGGAGCATGCAGAGGCAGCTGCACGGTTTGAACGGGCAATTCTGGCTCATGCCAAATCTGGCCCAGTGGAGTCATTATCTGAACATGGATACCTCGGTCAAAACCGATATTGGGCTCAGTGAACTCTGGGATACAGCCATGCGCGGCATAGACATGCGTGCAGCAGCGCCATATGTGGATATGTGCCATTTCTATACCGTACCAGTAACACCGGACGGGGATGCGGATGCCTATGTCGTCGCGTGTCAGCATGCTTATATCCGGTCGCTCAATCAGGGACGCATGTTCCTTGGCGGTATCTATTATGGACGTTTTCTGTACAGCGATATTTACCGGCTGCTGACACCGGAGGAGATTATCGGCAGCATTGTTGGAAGCGGTGTGGGCGGCATAGCAGCATACGGATACTGCGGGATGGACGATGGCGGCCTGCTTCACCGGATGAATGATGCTTTTACGGAGTCGCTGACGCGCGGCAATGCCTGGGCCAAAGCAGTCATTCCGCTGCTGGGTGCGAGAAAACGCAGCCATGTGGCGATTTTGTTTCCAGCGGCTTCGGCGTTGCTGGAACCGTTGAAGGTCGAGGGGGCAGCCAGGCGCCGTATGGACCTTTTGGGGCTCTATCGTGCCTGCTGCGATTATGGGTATGCACCGGATATTGTAGAGAAAGAGGATATCATCTGTGGTCTTGAGGGCGTGGATGTTCTCCTGATTGCAGCAGACAGCTGCTACAGGGCATGCCGCAGTGCAGCACTTGAGGAGGCACTCCGTGCTTTCGTGGTGCAGGGCGGAACAGTCATGCATGGCATCTGTTCCGGACCGGTTCACTATGTGTTTGATATCCGTCCTTCAGGAAATGGGGGACTTTGCTATACCTATCAGGGGGAAGGCGGCCTGCTGTCGGGCGGCGCCGGTGTCAGTTTCCCGGGTGAGGCACTGGCAGTATGGCGTGAAAACGGCGGAAACTGCATCAGCCGGACAGGATACGGACGCGGACAGATCATATCCTTTGGCTTCATGCCTGGATATCAGATTAGTTCACGGACAGCACCGCATGTGCCGCCGGGAGAGCGGAACAATGCGCTTTATCCCATGACGCATATGAGGCACAATCCGCTGCGGAACCTGCTCGAACAGTATGCAGGGAAGGATGTCCCTGCTGCACAGGCAGATGTGGAATGCGCAGCGTTTGAACACGGCCTTATTGTGGTCAATCACAGGTCTACGCCTGCTTGTATGCCGGACGGCGGACGGATCATTGCCCAACAGACCGTCAGGGATGGTCTGCTGCCGGCACACAGTGCTGCATATCTTGAACTGGAGGCAGAAATATGATACACAATCCGATTTTGAGGGGCTTTAATCCGGATCCGTCCATTGTGCGGGTCGGGGATGACTACTATATTGCCACCTCGACGTTTGAATGGTTTCCGGGTGTACAGATTTACCATTCCCGTGATCTGGCGCACTGGCATCTTTTGACACGGCCGCTCAGCCGGGTCAGCCAGCTGGATCTGCGGGGCGTGGGTGCATCTCAGGGAGTCTGGGCACCGGACCTGACCTGGGACAACGGAACTTTTTATCTCGTTTATACCGTTGTCACGGCATTTTACTGCAACATGTATGATACCCATAATTACGTGGTCACCGCGGAGCATATTGAAGGACCCTGGTCAGATCCTGTGGAAATCAGCAGCTTCGGTTTTGATCCTTCCCTGTTCCATGATGACGACGGGCGCAAATACATGGTCATGATGGTGACTGACCACCGGGTGCCGAAGAAATATGCCGGACGCCTGATTGTACAGGAATATAATCCGGTAAACCGGTGTATGACGGGTGACTTTCACGAGGTCTATCAGGCAAAGGATATTTTCCTGGAAGGACCGCATATTTTGAAGCACAATGGCTTATATTATCTTTTCTGTGCGGATACCGGTACCGGGGAGGGACACGGCCAGACCATGCTGCGCTCCCGCAATGTATTCGGACCTTATGAAATGGACAGACCGGATTTCGGGTGCCGAACCCGGCCGGATGAGGCATATTCAATCCTCACATCCCGGCATGTTCCATCGCATCCGCTTCAAAAATCCGGCCATGCAGATCTGGTGGAAACGCAGAAGGGTGAGACGTTTATAGTACATCTTTGCGGCCGGCCGCTGTCGCAAACCAATCCACCGGATGCGCCGCGGTTTGCGGGTGTGCGGCGGTATATGCTGGGACGGGAAACCGCACTGGAACGGGTATACTGGACGGAGGACGGCTGGCTTCGCCTGGCCAACGGGACCAATATTCCCGACGAATATCTGGCAGAACCGGATTTGCCACCCTGCTCATGGCCTGCTGAGTCACAGCCTGATCCATTTGATCTGCCCGCACTGAGACAGGCGTGGCAGTTCCTGAGAGTCCCGCTGACAGAGGCAGACTACTCCCTGACAGCCCGCCCGGGATATCTCCGACTGTTTGGCGGAAACGGTCTTGGCAGCCGGTTCCGGCAGAGCTTTATCGCCCAGCGCGTGAGGGAACTGAAAGCAGTGGCCATGACTGAGCTTGAATTTGAACCGCGATATTTTAAACAGATGGCTGGTCTCATTCTCTACTATGATTATGATTATGATAATTATCTGTATCTGCATGTGACAAGAGATGAGGATCAGGGAAAGGTTCTGACGCTTCTCCGGGCGGAAAACAGGAAATATACATCGCCTTACGGCATGGTCTCCATACCGGAGGGGACTCCTGTCCGGCTTAAAATCTCCCTTCTGAACGGTGATGCAGCCTTTGCATATGATACAGGTGAGGGCTTCCAGGAACTCGGTCAGCCGCTGGATGCTTCTTTTTTATCTGATGAGGCTTGTACAGAAGGCTGGTTTACGGGTACAATGATAGGGCTTTGCTGTCAGGATCTGACGGGCAGTCATCTGGCAGCGGATTTTGACAGTTTTGAGCTGCGCTGCGAAGCAGTGGACTGACATCTGGCAGCGCAGATAGGAAAGCCGTCTTTCTGAGTAATGGAGGGAAAAGGTATGTACTTTGGAGCGCTTGAGGCAGGCGGAACCAAAATGGTGCTTGCCATTATGGATGAAAATGGAAATGAAACAGAAAGAGAATCAATTCCGACACGGACGCCGGATGAGACAATGCCGGAGATGATCCGGTTTTTCTCTGAAGTTCCAATTGCAGCACTTGGCATCGGCGGATTCGGTCCGCTGAATCTTGATAAAAAGTCTGCGGCATATGGTTCCATTATGGAGACGCCCAAACTGGCATGGCGGCACTATCCCCTGATGAAAACATTTGAGGATGCGCTTCATGTGCCGGTCGGCATCGATACGGATGTGAATGCAGCCGCACTGGCAGAGGCACGCCTGGGTGCTGCCAGAGGACTTGAAAGCTGTCTCTATGTAACGGTCGGAACCGGTATTGGCGGCGGTGTTATTGCAAACGGCCGTCCCGTTCATGGCATGATGCATCCTGAAATTGGTCATATCATGGTTACTCCGGATCCGGCGGATCCGATGCCGAATGGCGTCTGTCCGTACCATCCGCATTGTCTTGAAGGACTTGCGGCAGGTCCATCCATGGAAAAGCGGTGGGGAATCTCTGCAAAGGAGCTGCCTCACGATCATAAGGCCTGGGACATAGAGAGTACGTATCTGGCACAGCTGTGTGCATATGCCATACTGGCTCTCTCACCGGAGAAGATCATTCTTGGCGGCGGCGTTATGCAGCAGAAGTTCCTGCTGCCCCTGATCCGGCAGAAGACGGTGAAACTGCTGAATGGTTATATTGCCCATCCGAATTTTGAAGACGGGCTTGAAACTTATATTGTTGAGCCGGGGCTTGGGACCAGAAGCGGCATTACAGGGGCATACCTGCTGGCACGCGAGGCTTATACGGAGGCAGGAAAATGATAACGATTCAGGCAAAGGACAGAGCGGGGCAGCTGGTGGCTGAAACGTCCCATTCCGGCAGTGCAATGCTGTGCTTTGACCATGAGTGGGGAAATGGGGACCGGATTGAAATACATGCTGAAGCATGCGCACATCTCATGGTGCAGATGGATGCCTCACTGCCTGTGGGAGAGGTTTATCTGCCTGAAGGACAGATGACATGGACTGTTCCCGCGGATGAACACCGTCTGGCATATGCGCCGGGTGCATTTGACACGAAGCGGCATATCGTTATGGCCAGGCAGATGACAGCGGAAGAAATCCGTTCAGACCGGGATATCGCCAGGAATCCATCCGATCTGCGCGGCGAAACAGATTTTTATCCGCACTGTACAGCAAATGTGGAAACGCGCAATGAGTCCGTATTCGCAGCCCGCAATGTGATAGATGGTTTGAGATTCAACACCTCACACGGAGAATGGCCCTTTGAAAGCTGGGGCATAGGGGCAAGAACGGATGCATACTGCATCATAGACTTTGGACGCGAGGTGATTGCACAGCGCATGGCACTGACACTCCGCGCTGATTTTCCTCATGATGCATACTGGGTATCCGGAACGGTTGTGGATTCCAATGGCGGTGAGTGCCCGTTTAACCTTGAAAAAACAGGTGAGCGGCAGTGGATTGATCTTGGCTGGCGAAAAGTGCGCTGGCTGCGTCTTGAACGTATGGTAAAGAGTGATGACCCGTCTGCATTCCCGTCTCTGCGTACCTGGGAGGTGTATGGACATGATGAAGATGCCGGGGAGGAAACATTAAATGGGACTGTTTGATCTTTCAGTACCTGAGCTGAAACAGTATGGCGGAATGAATCCGCGGCCTGCTGATTTTGATACCTACTGGGCACGCGGCCTGGATGAGATGAATGCGATTGATCCTGAGGCAACCATGACACCTGCATATGAGCATCCTGCATTTGACTGCCTGGATCTCTACTTTACAGGGACAAAAGGTGCCCGCGTCTATGCCAAATTTGTGGTTCCAAAGCATCGGACGGGTCCGGTACCGGCAGTTCTGCAGTTTCACGGATATTCCGGTGCCTCCGGAGAGTGGACAGGCCTGTTCCAGCTGGCTGCCTCAGGCTTTGCAGTTGCGGCTCTGGATGTGCGCGGTCAGGGCGGTCTCAGTGAAGATGTCGGTGGTGTGAAAGGAAACACGCTTCACGGACAGATCATCCGTGGCCTTGAGGACCCGGATCCCGACAAGCTGCTGTTCCGTGATATCTTCCTGGATACAGCCATGCTGTACAGGATTGTTGCAGGACTTGAGTGTGTGGATGCACAGCGCATTGCGGTTTGCGGTGGCAGCCAGGGCGGCGGCCTCTCACTTGCCTGCGCTGCACTGACGGATACAAAGCTTGTCTCTATCTGTTACCCGTTTCTGAGTGACTACCAGCGGGTATGGAGCATAGATCTTGCCAAGGATGCCTATTCGGAACTGAAAGAGTTTTTCCGCCACAGAGATCCGACACACAGCCTTGAAAATGAGTATTTTACAAAGCTCGGCTATATTGATGTTCAGCACCTGGCGTCCCGTATCCGGGGCAAGGTGCGCATGTGTACCGGCCTGATGGATACGATCTGTCCACCCTCCAGCCAGTTTGCCGCATTTAATAAAATCACTTCTCCGAAGGAAGTCATCTTCTACCCGGATTTCGGACATGAGTATATTCCGGGATACATGGATGATACTGCAACGTGGTTTGCATCTGAGTTCTTAAACAGCTGAAGTACGATTCCAGTACTTTGTGACAATCAAAATGCCAGGGAGGCTGAAAAATGTGATAGAAAACATGAAATGGACCAGAGAACCGGATACGTTTACGATCGGAGATGAGCAGATCGAAATCGTAACCATGCCGCATACGGATTTGTGGCAGCGTACCTATTATCATTTCAGAAATGACAATGCACCGGTGCTTCAGATGAAGACGGATGAGAAATACTTCTCCTTTATTGTCCGGACTGACTTTTCTGAGAGCCATCACCGCTTTGACCAGTGCGGCATCGTGATGTATCTGGACAGTGAAAACTGGCTGAAAGGATCTGTGGAGTTCGAAAATGAGTCTTTCCAGCACCTTGGGTCTGTGGTAACCAATCATGGTTATTCCGACTGGGCGACTACAGCAATTCCCGCTGACGTGAAAGTCATGTGGTACCGTTTCAGCCGCCGTGAGGACGATTACTGTATTGAGTGTTCACAGGACGGCGAAAATTATACCCAGATGCGGGTGTGCCATATGTGGGAAGGCGCCGGGACAATCAGATTTGGTATCTATGCCTGCAGCCCGGAGGACTCCAGTTTTAAGGCCGTATTTACAGATCTGCAGCTGACGGAATGCGCATGGAAAGCACATGACGGACAGCAGCCGGATGACTAAATTTGTTGGAAAGGTAATTCACATGACAGAGATGGATAAAATGCGAACTGTCCAAACTTGTTCGCTATGTAAAACAGCATCACATTATAAAGCACTTGTGTTTCTACCTAACTAGAGAAATTAGGGGGGTGGTTTCTATATAAACCCGATGCGGAATTAACCTCCCCAATACATTTGATTATTCAGTCTTGAATAACACTGCATATGATTAGGCTGTCCTGCTATGCTTGTTAAACTTCTCCAGCATTTTCGTTCTGTTCAGCT